>NZ_JBEZYF010000075.1:0-41946 GCF_040638415.1 Kribbella sp. NPDC026596
CACGGGGCCCTGGCTCCCGTCCTTCCCTCGTCGCTTCGGTCGCTTCGCTCCCTGCGCTCCTCAGTCCAGGACGGGAGGCCCCGTGACCGGCGGGGATGGGCCTGGTCACGGGATGATCTGGCGCCGGCGTAGGTCGGTGAAGATGTCGTAGAACATTTGCTCGGTCTCTACATACTCGTGGAAACCGGCGCGGCGGGCCTTGGACGAGTCGGCGAAGAAGTCGTAGTCCCAACCGAAGACGAAGTCCGCGAACGGCCAGGACGACACCTCCTCGAAGGACGTCGAGGCCAGTCCGTGCGTCGCCTGCAGTTCCTTCCACACCGGCGCCTTGTCGGCCATCACATCCGTCAAGGACATCTGCAGCGGCGGCGCGACCTCGAGGCCGAACCAGGCACCGAGCTTCGGCCACAGCTCGTTCCACCGGAACAGATCGCCGTTCGTGATGTTGAACGCCTGATTCGCCGCGGCCGGCGCGGTCGCGGCCCAGACCGTTGCCTTGGCCAACAATCCCGCGTCGGTCAACTCGAGCAGAGCGTCGTACGCACCGGGCTTGCCCGGGAACCGCAGCGGTACGCCGAGTTGCTTCGACAGCGACGCGTACACAGCGATCCCGACGGCCAGGTTCATCGGGTTGCCGAGCGCGACACCACCGACGACCGACGGCCGCAACGCCGACCAGGTCCACGCCTTACCCTGCTGCCGGTTCTCCAGGAACCGCTGCTGATCGACGTTGAACTCCGGTGGCAGATGCGGCGGATCGTCCTCCCGAGCCGGCGTCTTGAACGGCCCGAGGTGCGCGCCGTACACCTTGTAGCCCTGCATCAAACTCACATGCCGCAACCTCACAGCGACTGGCTCGATCGCGTCGACGACATTGACCAGCATCGCGAGGTTGGGTGCGACCAGTTCGGCCCAGGTCGGCCGATCCTGATAGGCGACGTAGAAGATGTGGGTCACCTCGGACAGCCCACTCAGCCGAGCGCGGGTGTCGTCCGGATCGAGCAGATCGACGGCGACATGCCGGACCCGACCGGGGACGTCGACCCCGCCGCGACGGGACAGCCCGATCACCCGCCAGTCCGGCAGCGACGACAGATGTTCGACCAGATTCGTCCCGATCACACCGCGGGCACCGACCACCAAAGCCACGTTCTCCATACCCAACAGCCTCGCTGACCTGCGCGGATAAATCCAAGACATGCTTTTCACCAGAGCCATAAACTGAATTCATGACAACGCTCAGGCAGCTGGAGTACCTGGTGACCGTGGTCGACCTGGGGTCCTTCACCAAGGCGGCCGAGGCGCTGCACGTGAGTCAGCCGGCGTTGTCGCACCAGATCCGTACGCTCGAACGATCCGCCGGCGGACCGCTATTGGAGCGACTGCCGCGCAACGTCCGGCTCACCCCGACCGGCCGCGCGATGTTGCCGCACGCCCGCGCCGCCCTGGCCGATGCGGACCGCGCACGCTGTGCCGCGCGTCAGGCCGCTGGACTGGAAGTCGGCGAGCTGCAGATTGCGACGCTGTACTCGATCACGCTGGGCGTGCTCCCCAAGGCTTTGCGAAACTGGCGGCAGACCCATCCCGAAGTCGGCATCCGCCTGTTCGAGCACCGGCACACCGAGGAGCTCATCGCAGCGATGAACGCCGGTGAGGCGGATCTCGCGGTCGGCCCCGAACCGGCCGGTTGGTCGGGCGTCAGTCGTACGCTCGGGACCGAGGAGTTGGTCGTGGTCGTCGCCGCCGACGATCCCGCCGCAGTCGGAGACTCCGTCCCGATGAAGGATCTCGCCGACCGCGCCTGGGTCCACTACACCCCGGGCCACGGGCTGGCCGACGTACTCGATCTCGCTTGTGCGCAAGCAGGGTTCGAGCCGCGCGTCGCCGTACGGACCGAGCAGACCGCCGCCGCACCGGCGCTGGCCGCCGCCGGCCTCGGACCGGCGCTGGTTCCGGACAACATCCTGCCCAAGGATTTCGACGGTCACGTCCTGCACCCGGATCCGCCGGTCCATCGCACGCTCACGGCATACACCCGCGGCGAACCCGACCCGCTCGCCGCCGCCTTCATCGACGTCCTGGTTTGGAGCAGTGGCGGCGCGGGCACGCGGAGTTGATGGCGGAAGAATCCGACGGCACAGTCCTCCTGGCCGGTGCGGCCAACCTTGCGATCGCGATCGCCAAGGTCGTCGCCGGCCTGCTGTCCGGCTCCACCGCGCTGCTGGCCGAGGCGGCGCACTCGGTCGCCGACACGCTCAACCAGGCGTTCCTGCTGACCGCGCTGCGTCGCAGCCGCAAGCCCGCCGATGCGCGGCACCCGTTCGGCTATGGGATGGAACGCTACTTCTGGTCCCTGCTCGCCGCGGTCGGGATCCTCGTCCTCGGCGCCGGGTTCTCGATCGCCGAGGGCGTGCGCGCGGTGTTCGACCCCGAGCCGATCGCGGCGCTCGCGATGATCTACTCGGTGCTGGCGCTCTCCTTCCTCTTCGAGGGGACATCCTGGCTCCGTGCGATCACGCAGGTACGACGTGAGGCCCGCGAGCACGGCGTACCGTTCCTGACCCACTTGAAGAACGCGGAGCCGGCAGTCAAGACGGTCGCGTTCGAGGACTCGGCCGCCCTGATCGGGCTGTGATCGCGGCGATCGGAGTCACCCTGGCGGTCGTCACCGGCCACCACGTCTGGGACGGCATGGCGTCGATCGCCATCGGACTGCTGCTCATCGTCGTCGCGTTCACGCTCGGCCGGGACAACAAGGCCATGCTCATCGGCCGCGCACTGCCGGACGACGTCCAGCGGCAGATCCGCGGCATCATCGACGACACGCCAGGGATCGAAGGTGTCCTCGAGTTGCTCAGCCTGCGGCTCGCGCCGGATCAGGTGCTGGTGGTGGCGACGGTCGACCTCGCCGACATGCGGACCACGGGCTCAGCGATCGAACAGCTCGCCGAGCGGATCGATGCCGACGTACGCCGGGAGTACCCGATGGTCCGGCACCTCTATCTGGACCCGACACCGGGCGACCGGGTTCAGTCCTGACCCCAGTTGGCCACGATCACCGCGATCGGCGGGAGCACGGCCGCGACCGCACTCATCCCGATCGCGACCGGGATCGAGAACAGGCGGACGACGAACCAGGCCAGCCCGATCAGGACCAGGCAACTGCCCATCAGCCAGTAGTAGAGCTTCCGGTTGTCGTACCGGCGGGCCATCTCAGACCTTCAGCGTCAGCCTGTCCAGGGCATCGACCAGCGGAGCTAGCTCAGGCAGCTCCGCGGCCTTGCTCAGGGCAGCCGTGAGTACGGCGTCGTGCGTCGGCTGGGCCTGGTCGAGCAGGTCGCGGCCGGCCTCGGTGACCTCGGTGTAGATGCCGCGGCGGTCGGTCGGGCACAGGTACCGCTGCAGGAGCTTGCGATCCTCCAGTCGGTTCACCAGCCGGGTCGTCGCGGACTGGCTCAGCACGACGGCGTTGGACAGCTGGTTCATCCGCAGGTGGTAGTCGTCCTGGCGGGCGAGTACGTCGAGAACGCTGTACTCGCTCACGGACAAGCCGTGCTGCTTCTGCAGCGCGCGCTCCAACTCGTCCTCGATCCGGGCATGCAGAGCGGCCAGGGTTCGCCACCCCTGCGCCCGCGCCTCGGCGGCGTCATCCGGTAGGCCCACGGCTCCTCCACTTGAACTTTACGATTGCATCCGCCATCATAGCGCTTGTGCAATAGCCCGCGTGTGCAACTATGTGGCTTTGAAATAGTCACCGCACGCCGGTAACAGTCATAAGACTACATTCGAGGAGAAGACGAGTCATGCCCGCAGCCCTGCTGGCTCTCGCGATCGGTGCGTTCGGGATCGGGACCACCGAGTTCGTCATCATGGGTCTGCTGCCCGAGGTCGCTACCGACTTCGGCGTCAGCATCCCGTCCGCCGGTCTGCTCATCTCCGGCTACGCGCTCGGCGTGGTGGTCGGCGCCCCGCTGCTCACCGCGATCGGGTCCAAGGTGTCCCGCAAGACCGTGCTGATCGCGCTGATGGGCGTGTTCATCGCGGGCAACCTGCTGTCCGCCGTCGCTCCGTCGTACGGCGTTCTGATGACCGGACGGATCGTGGCCGCGCTGTCCCATGGAGCGTTCTTCGGCGTCGGCTCGGTGGTCGCGGCATCGCTCGTACCGAAGGCGAAGCAGGCGAGTGCGATCGCGCTGATGTTCACCGGGCTGACCGTGGCGAACGTCCTCGGCGTACCGGGTGGGACCGCGCTCGGGCAGCACTTCGGCTGGCAGTCGACGTTCTGGGCAGTGACCGCGCTCGGCGTGGTCGGTCTGCTTGGCATCGTCTTCCTCGTCCCGCGGCAGGACACGTCCGAAGGGCCGGGGCTGCGGAGTGAACTGGCAGTGTTCCGCAATGTGCAGGTGTGGCTGGCGCTGGCGATGACGGCGCTCGGGTTCGCCGGGGTGTTCGCGTCCTTCACCTACATCGCGCCGATGATGACCGAGGTGGCGGGCTTCTCGGCCGGCGCGGTGACCTGGCTGCTCGTGCTCTTCGGTGGCGGGCTGGTCGTCGGGAACCTGCTCGGCGGGAAGGCGGCGGATCGGTCGCTGATGCCGAGTCTGTACGTGATCCTCGCGCTGCTGGCCGCCGTACTGGTCGTGTTCGTGTTCACCGCCCATGGGCGCGTGTCGTCCGCGGTGACGATCGCGGTGTTCGGCGCGGCCGGGTTCGCCACTGTGGCGCCGCTGCAGAAGCGGGTGATGGACAAGGCGAAAGGCGCGCCGGCGCTAGCGTCCGCGGCCAACATCGCCGCCTTCAACCTCGGCAACGCCGCGGGCGCGTACCTCGGCGGGCTCACCATCGAGCACGGTCTCGGGTACACCGCACCCAACTGGGTCGGCGCCGCCCTCGCCGCGTCCGGTCTCCTCGTCGCCCTCACCTCCGGCCTACTCGACCGCCGCCGAACTGCCGCACGCGTCTCCTCCCTCCTGCCTGAAGGAAGCTACTGATGATCCCCACCGTGAAGCTCAACAACGGCGTCGAGATGCCCCAGCTCGGGTACGGCGTCTTCCAGGTCCCGAACGACGAGACGGCGACCGCCGTGACTCATGCCTTGGAGGCCGGTTACAGCAGTATCGACACGGCGGCGGCGTACCAGAACGAGGCTGGTGTCGGTCAGGCATTGGTTGCCTCCGGCATCGACCGCGAGGACCTGTTCATCACCACCAAGCTGTGGAACGCCGACCAGGTTTACGAGAACACTTTGAAGGCGTTCGACCGGAGCGTCTCGCTGCTCGGCCTGGAGTACCTGGATCTGTACCTGATCCACTGGCCTACGCCGGCGCGCGACCTGTACGCCGACAGTTGGCGTGCTCTCGAGAAGTTGTACGCCGATGGCCGTGTCCGCGCGATCGGGGTCTCGAACTTCCAGCCCGAACACCTCGACCGCCTCGCGCAGACCTCCGGCATCACGCCGGCGCTGAACCAGGTCGAGCTCCACCCGTACCTCCAGCAGGCGGAGGTCCGCGCGTACGGCAGCGATTTCGGCATCCACACCGAAGCCTGGAGCCCACTGGCCAAGGGCGGCGAGCTGCTCACCGAGCCGATCATCGCGACGATCGCCAAGCAGTACGACCGCACCCCCGCGCAGATCGTGCTCCGCTGGCACCTCCAACTCGGGAACATCGTCATCCCCAAGTCCGTGACGCCGTCCCGCATCCGCGAGAACCTCAACGTCTTCGACTTCACCCTCTCCGCCGACGACGTCACCGCGATCGCCGACCTGGACCGCGGCGAACGCACCGGCCCCGACCCCGACACCTTCAACGTCGCCTGACCCCGGGTCCTCCTACCATCCCCGGATGTCCGACCTCACCGGGTTCCTGCCGCAGCACCTCCCGGAAGCTGAGTGGAGCGAGCTCGCCGAGCACAGCCGGCGGCGGTTCGCGTATCAGTACTCACCACCGGGCCGCGCCGGCGACCTGTGGATCGGCGACGCGATCGGCTGCGCGGCGTGTTCCCGCAACCATCAGCCCGGTTCCACGCGTGGTGGCTCGAGCGCCTCACCTCGGGACTCAGCAGTTCACATGACGTCGCTCAGCCAACCGAAGGCTGCGGTCTGCATGGCGCGATCGAACTTGTGCGGGCCATCGAAGAACTGACCGGTGTGGGACGTTGACGCACCTGCTGCGGCGTAGTGCGCCGCGATCCGGTCGTGGGCAGCTTCGGCGCCGGCCAACGGGAACAGCTGGTCCTTCGCCGACCAGTCCGTCGGCCGACCAGCGCCGCTCGACCCGGACAGCTGCCGGGCCATCGTTACCCCCAGCCGTCTGGACCATACGCAGTACGGCGTCCCGGACCTGTGCTCTCGCCGGCAGTGCGGCCTCACGGCGAGCCGGAGCGGTCGCTTGCTCGATCCAGTCGCCGTAGACGCCCAAGTGTGCCGAGTTCATCCCCGCAGACTTTCATAGTCGTTGGTCGCGAGTGGCTACTTCTTGGGGGTGGCGATGACGACGGCGTTGCTGAGGTACGCCGTACCGTCCCAGTCCTCACAGGTCACCAGGACGAGGCGGCCGGGGACGCTCTGGTTGAACACCTGCGCGGCCTGCTTGGCCAGGGCCTTCTTGCCGTACGTCGTCACCGACGAGACCACGTAGGTGATCGTCCCCCGCCCGGTGGTCACGCTGACCGCGTCACCGGCGGACAGTCGACCCAGCTCGTCGAAAGCACCACCGCCGGTGTGCACGGTGTGCCCGGTGATGATCGCGGAACCCCTGGTCGCGCCGGGCGCCGCACCGTCCGACCACCAGCCGACAAGGCGTGGATTGGACGGCGGGATGAGCGTGCCACCGCGAGCACGGATGCTGAGCACGCGGGCGGAGATGCCCAGGCTCGGCACGGTCACCTTCACCGGGGTCGACGGCCGGACCCGGGCCGTGCTCAGGACCTCGGACGGAGGTGTCGAGCTGTTCGGGTTCGTTGCCTTTGACGACGACTTCGACGGCGACTGACCTGGGACGGCGGGCGTCGCACCGGCGGATCGTGGCGTCGTCGAAACGGCCCGAGGGCCAGCAGCGCTCGGCTGCTGGCCCTCAGCTGTGTTGCTGGAACTCAACTGCTGGTGACCACCAACGGCCAGCAGTGCGACGCCGGCCGTCACGGCCCCGATCGTCCACCAAGACGAACGAGCACGGCCGGGACGGCGACGCTTTGCGTACATGTCAGGCCGAGTGCTGACCGCGGGTCTGAAGTGCCTTCAGGACACCGGCGAGCACGAGCAGGCCACCCAGCATGAGCAGGGCGATACCGCCGAGGCTCTGGTGGCTGGTGATCGCGGAGGCGTTCTGCGTAGCGCCGTTCTGACCGGCCTCGACCTCGGTCGGGACCGGGGCACCCGGCACGCTCGGCGTGCTGGACGGCTGGACCGACGGAACCGGCGACTCGCTCGGGCTCTCCGACGGGCTCACGGACGGCGACTCGCTCGGGCTCTCGGATGGGGTTTCCGAAGGAGTCTCGGACGGGGTTTCCGAGGGAGTTTCGCTCGGCGTCTCGGAAGGCGTCTCGCTCGGGGTCTCGGACGGCGTCTCAGACGGGGTCTCGGACGGCGTCTCAGACGGGGTCTCGGACGGCGTTTCCGAAGGAGTCTCCGACGGCGTTTCCGACGGCGTCTCGCTCGGGGTCTCCGACGGGGTCTCGCTCGGCGTCTCGGACGGCGGCGGGGTCGTCGTGGTGCCTTCCTTGACGCAGAAGTTCACGTGGCTGAGGCCGTAGAACTTGTCGTTGTTCGAGTTCACCGGCGGGTGCAGGGCGGTGCCCGAGGTCTTCCCAGCAGGCTGGTAGTTGTACCAGTTCGCCGCCGGACCACCCTTCACCAGGACGCCGAGAACGACGCCGCCGGATGCGGTGAAGTCGATGACGTTGTCGCCCTTCTGGTCACCGGGGTGGTCGGGGTCGTCCTGCGCCAGGTCGCGCACCGTCATGGTCACCGAGACGCCGCCCTCGCTCTTCGTACCTGAGTTTGGCGGGTCGAACTTGATCTCGGTCGAACCCGGGATCACGTCCTCACACGTCGGGTTGCCGTCGATGATGTTTCCGTCGGCCGAGGCGGACGGGGCCAGCGCCAGCGTGACGCCTCCCAGCACGAGTGCGACCGCACCCGCTCCGCCCAGCAACTGAACCACCCGGGACTTCTTCCAGCTGACCTTCGCACCCGGAGTTATGTCGTTCACAAATTCCATCCCCATGTCTGAGGCCGGTCTAGACGGGACCGGCCTGATCGTCGGCGGTCCCCCGAGTGATCCCCCCGGACTGGACCCATGCAAAACACGCCAGGCCTCACTACTGAAGCCGGCCGACGTCGGCGTTCCGTCCCCCATTGTTCCGGGCCCCAAAAACAGGAACTTCGACCGTACGTATGTTGGCGATGCGGACCACGACACGCAAGTTCCGTAGCAACGACTCGCCGTGTTCTTTACCTTTCGTCACGCACCGTTTCAGGAGTAGACCACAGAGTAGTTGGCCGCTCCAATGACACACTGTTTTTGGATCTGACACGACGTATCACTAGGCTCCCGCGCGTGGCACGTGAAGCGGATCAGAAGACGGTGCTGGGGTCGGTGTGGTTGCGGGACGAGCCGGAGCCGACGCGGAACCGGCTGAGTCGGGACGACATCGTTCGTACGGCGATCAAAGTGCTGGACCGGGAAGGTCTGGACGCGTTCTCGATGCGGCTGATGGCGGCCGAGCTCGGGACCGCCGCGACCTCGGCGCTGTACTGGCGCATCGCGAACAAGAACGACCTGCTCGAGCTCGCGGTCGACGAAGTACTCGCGGAAGCGTTGGTGCCGGCAGATCACCCCGACTGGCGTGAACAGGTGACGGTGGTCGTGCAAGCGGCGTACCACGCGTTGTGGGAACACCCGTGGGCGCCGCAACTGCTCGCATCACATGCTGGGCTCGGACCCAATTACCAGGCGCTCACCGACCGGGTACAGACGACGCTGAAGTCGGCCGGGTTCAAAGGCGCGCATCTGGACTCGGCGGTGTCGGCGATCTTCCACTATCTGATCGGGTCGGCCGTCACCGACTCGGCGTGGGCGGCCGTTATCCGGCGGAGCGGGATGAACGAGTTCCGGTGGGCGAGCGAGGCCGGCGGTCAGCTCGGACTGGACGCGGCCAGTCTCGCGTCGTACCTGAGCCGCAAGAGCCTCGCCGGACCCGAGGCGCGTTTCGCCTCAGGCCTCCGCGTGATCCTCATCGGCCTCCGCCCCCGCGAGTTGTCCTGACACCACCTTGAGCACCGCTCAACCATTTCTGCTCGGCGTTCGCGGTTGAGCCGTGCCCAAGGTCGGCGATCAGAGGTCTGCGAAGGCGGACGCCGGGTTCTCGAAGGCGTCGGCGACGAAGCGGAGGAATGCGGCCGCGGTACCGCCGTCGCAGACCCGGTGGTCGAAGACGAGTGAGAGCTGGGTGAGCTTGCGGATCGCGAGCTCACCGCCGACCACCCACGGCCGATCGATGATCCGGCCGACGCCGAGGATCGCGACCTGCGGGTGGTTGATAATCGCCGCGCTCCCGTCCACCCCGAAGCTGCCGTAGTTGTTCAGCGTGAACGTCCCACAGCCCAGCTCGTACGGCGTGAGCCGGCCGGTGCGCGCGGATTCGGTCAACCGGCGGATCTCGGCGTCCAGTTCGCGCGCGGTGAGCCGGTGCGCGTTCGCTACCGCCGGCACCATCAGTCCACGATCCGTCTGTGCGGCCAGGCCGAGGTTGACCCCGTCGTACTGAACGAGTTCCTCGCGCTCGGTGTCGACGTACCCGTTCAACTCCGGGTACTTCAACAGGCCGGCCACCACGAACCGGCCCATCAACGCCAGCAAGCCCGGTCCGGAGTCTTTTGCCGAACGCAACGATTCCCTGAGCTCCACGAGTGCGGTCGCATCCACGTCAACCCAGGTGGTCGCCTCCGGAATCTCCGCGCGGCTCCGGCTCAACGTCGCCACCACGGCCTTGCGGAACCCACTCATCGGCTCCCGCCGCAACTCCGCCAACCCGGTCCGGGACTCGAGCTGCTGGGTGGCTTGCGGCTTCTCGAACCTCTCGGCGATCGCCTGCTCAACATCCCGCCGCACAATCAGGCCACCCTCACCCGACCCCCTCAACGTCTTCAAATCCACGCCAGCGTCCCGAGCCAACCGCCGAACCACCGGCGAAATCACCAAAGCCACGGCGCTCCGCGCCGGGTCGTTGGAGGCGGCGCTGCGCGTCGGGGTGGCGGGAGCGGCGCTGCGCGTCGGGGTGGTGGGAGCGGCGCTGCGCGTCGGGGTGGTAGGGGCGGCGGAGCTCGCCGGCTGGTGCTGGGGGCGGGGTTTGCGGCGGCGGCCGGAGGTGGCGCCGGCGCCTGTGCCGTAGCCGATGAGGACGTTGCCAGAGCCGGCGCGCTCTTCCTGCCGGTAGGCCTCGCCGGCCTGGTCCGGACCCGGGCTGGTTGGGGCCGGCCGGGCACCTGCAGGCGACTCGCAGCGCGCCGGGGCGGCGTCTGCCTCGGTGATGGTGATGAGGGGTTTGCCCACCGGGACTGTGGTGCCGGGGTCGGCGTGGAGTTCCTCGACGACGCCGGCGTAGGGGCACGGGAGTTCGACGAGGGACTTGGCGGTTTCTACCTCGGCGATCGGGGTGTCGACGGTGACCACGTCGCCGACCTTGACGAGCCAGCGGACGATCTCGGCCTCCGTCAGGCCTTCGCCGAGGTCCGGCAGGAGGAAGGTGTTCACGAGTCCTCCCACTGGAGGTCGTCGACGGCGTCGAGGATGCGGTCCACGCCGGGCAGCTGGTACTTCTCCAGCTTCGGCGGCGGGTACGGGATGTCGAACCCGGTCACCCGCCGGATCGGCGCGGCCAGCGAGTGGAAGCACCGTTCGGTGACCCGGGCAACGATCTCCGACGACACACTCGCGAACCCGCTTGCCTCGGCGACCACGACAGCCCGCCCGGTACGCCGTACTGCCGCGCACACCGTCTCGTCGTCGAACGGCACGATCGACCGCAGATCCACCACGGTCAGCTGCCGGCCTTCCGCCGCCGCGACCTCGGCCGCCTCCAGCGCGACCGGCACCGACGGCCCGTACGCGATCAACGTCGCGTCCGCACCCTCCCGCCGTACGACGGCCGTCCCGATCCCCGGCTGGTCCTCGGTGAGATCGACCTCTTCCTTGGCCCAGTAGAGCTTCTTCGGCTCCATGAACACGACCGGGTCGGGGAACTCGATTGCCTTGCGCAACAAGGTGTACGCGTCGGCAACGGTGGCCGGGGCAACGACCGTCAGCCCTGGCGTGTGCGCGTAGTAGCTCTCCGACGAGTCGCAGTGGTGCTCGACCCCGCCGATCCCACCGGCGTACGGCATCCGGATCACCATCGGCAGGGTGATCCGCCCACGGGTCCGGTTCCGCATCTTGGCGACGTGGGAGACGATCTGCTCGAACGCCGGGTACCCGAACGCGTCGAACTGCATCTCGACCACCGGCCGCATCCCGTTCATCGCCAGCCCGACCGCCATCCCGACGATCCCGGACTCGGCCAACGGGGTGTCGAAGCAACGATCCTCGCCGAACTCCGCGGTCAGTCCGTCGGTGATCCGGAAGACACCACCGAGCGCACCGACGTCCTCGCCGAACATCAACACAGAGTCGTCGGCCTTCATCGCATCACGCAGCGCCTGGTTGAGCGCCTGTGCCATGGAGATCTTCACGTGCGTCATGATCAGGCCTCCTCTCGCGCCAGCTCGTCGCGCAGGAACGCGGCCTGCTCCCGCAGCTGCTGCGTCTGCTCGGTGTAGAGATGCGCGAACAGATCCGCCGGATCCACGCTCGGCTCCGGCATCAACCCGTCGCGCAGCGCGTCGGCGACCTGCGCCGCCGACGCCTCTGCCCGCTGCCTGACCGAGTCGTCAAGCAACCCCTCCTGCGTGAGGTAAGCCTCCAGCCGCTTGATCGGATCGCGATCCAGCCACGGGGCGACCTCGTCCTCGTCGCGGTATCGGGTCGCGTCGTCGGCATTGGTGTGCGCCTGCACACGATACGTGTGCGCTTCGACGAGCTGCGGACCTTCACCCGCTCGTGCCTTCTCCACAGCCTGTCCGAGTACGGCGAGCAGCCCGGCGAGATCGTTGCCATCGGCCCGTTCTCCGGGGACGCCGTACCCGATGCCCTTGTGCGCCAGCGACGGAGCCACGCTCTGCCGGGCGAGCGGCACCGAGATCGCGTACTCGTTGTTCTGGATGAAGAAGACCACCGGCGCGTGGAAGACCGCGGCGAAGTTCAGCGCTTCGTGGAAGTCGCCCTCGCTCGTGCCGCCGTCGCCGCAGAGCGCCATCACCACCGTGTCCTCGCCCTTCAGCCGGGCCGCGTGCGCGACCCCGACCGCATGGGTGAGTTGCGTCGCGAGCGGCGTCGACTGCGGCGCGACGTTGCGCGCGTACGGGTCGTAGCCCGAGTGCCAGTCGCCGCGGAGCAGGGTCAGCGTCTCGATCGGGTCGACGCCGCGGCTCACGATCGAGACCGTGTCGCGGTACGTCGGGAACAGCCAGTCGCCCTCGCGGAGCACCATCGTGGCCGCGACCTGGCAAGCCTCCTGGCCGTGCGACGACGGGTAGACGGCGAGCCGGCCCTGCCGGACCAGGGCGCTGGCCTGGTCGTTGATCCGGCGCCCCTTGATCAACTGAACGTAACCGTCGACCAGGGCTTCCTTGGTGGGCAGCCGGTACGACGGGTTGTCATGCGGTACGCCGTCCTGGTCGATCAACCGGACGGGTTCCGCAGACGGGAGCAAGCGCTCCTCGAGCGTGGTCATGGACCCTCCTGCGCAGGAGACGGACGGTGGCCTCATCGTCGTCCTTCTGGCCAATCGGATCCAGACCTGTGAGAATCACGAGACGTTTGGCTCAATCCGGCGCAAAGGAGGGACACGATGTCCGACGAGGTGATGGTCCACCGGGCCGGTCCTGGACAGATGGTCGTCGCCCCGGCGCTGGACGAGGTCGATCGGCAGATCATCGAGGCGCTCGGGCGGGACGGACGGCTCTCGATCCGGGCCCTCGCGGACCAGGTCCACATCTCCCGGGCGAACGCCTACGCCCGCGTCGAGCGGCTCACCACGGACGGCGTCATCACCGGTTTCACCGTCACCGTGGACCCCCTCAAACTGGGTCTCGCGACGTCGGCGTACGTCACGCTCAGTCTCCGCCAAAGCTCCTGGCGAACCCTGCGGCAGCAACTCCAGGCGATCCCCGAAATCAAGCACATGGCGCTGGTCGGCGGCGACTTCGACGCAATCCTCCTGGTACGCGCGGCCGACAACGAAGGCCTCCGCCGCGTCGTCCTCGAGAAGCTCCAGGCGATCCCGGAGGTGCTGGCAACCCGGACCGCCCTCATCTTCGAGGACCTCGGCACGCTCTAACAGCCGCAGGACCGCCGGAGGATCAGCTCAGCCGGGAAGGTCTTCGCCGCCACCGCGGTTGGCCCGTCGATCAGGTGAGCGACTGCATGCTGCGCCATCCGTTCCAGCGGTTGCCGTACGACGGTGAGCGGTGGCCAGGTGTACTCGGTTTCCGCGGTGCCGTCGAAGGACACGATGGCGATGTCGTCGGGCACTCTCAAGCCGGCCTCGTGGATCGCGCGCAGCACGCCGACCGCCTGCAGGTCGGAGCTGGCGAGGATCGCGGTCGGCCTGTTTGTTGCTGCGAGCAACCTACGGCCCGCGTCGTACCCGCCGTGCCGGCTGAAGGTCGTGCGGGCGATGGGGCCATCTTCGAGACCTGCTTGCCGGAGCGCGTCCCGCCACCCCAGCTCGCGTTCCGGCCGCCGCCCGCCTCCTCCGACCACGAGCCCGATCCTTCGGTGGCCATGGCCGATCAGGTGCTCGACGCCGGAGCGGGCACCGGCGCGGTACTGCGGTCGGACCGAGCTGACGGTTGAGAGTACGCGGTTGATCGCGATGACCGGGATGTCGATCTCGGTGAGGTCGGGGTCTTCGGTCGGGGCGACCAGGACCAGGCCGCTCACCTGGCGGGCGACCAGTTCCGCGACCTTTGACCGTTCGGTGGCGGGGTCGCCGTCGGCTCCGGTTTGCAGGACTACGTAACCGCGGGCGGAGGCGGCCTTGTCGATGGCCTTGGCCAGCTCGGCGAAGAGGGGGTTGCCGCCGTCCGGCGTGATCAGGCCGAAGGTGCGGGTGGTGCCCATCCGGAGCGCGCGGGCGGTTGCGTTCGGCCGGTAGCCGAGGACGCGGATCGCCTCCAGGACGCGCTGCCGGGTCTCCGGCGCCACCGGCCGCGGGCCCTCGTTCACCACGTAGCTGACCACCGCTGAGCTGACCCCGGCGTACTGCGCCACGTCGTTGCGGGTGACTGGGGTGGCCTTCGGCATGTGCCGATAGTACGGCCTTGACCGAGCCGGAAAGCGGTTGCTAGCGTGCCTGTTCTACACGAGTAGAAGGAGTCTTGCGTGCCTAGACGCTATGCAGTCGCCGGGACCGGTTCACGCGCGCGGTCGTACGTTCGCGCGATCATCGAGGCGCACCCCGAGGAGGCACAGCTGGTCGCGCTGCTCGACCCGAACCCGGGCCGCCTGGCGTTCCACGACCGGTACGTCCGCGAGCTCGGCGGGCCGGAGCTCCCGCAGTACGGCGCCGACGACCTGGAGCGGATGGTCAAGGAGCAGTCGATCGACCGGGTGGTCGTGACGAGTCCCGACTACACGCACGCCTCGGTCGTCTCCCGGCTGCTGCGCGCCGGCGCGGACGTGATCGTGGAGAAGCCGCTGACGATCGACGCCGACGGCACCCGGCAGATCGTCGAGGCGATGGCCGAGTCCGGCAAGTCCGTGGTCGTCACCTTCAACTACCGGTACTCACCGCGGAACAGTGCACTGCGGCAGCTGATCGCGGACGGCGAGATCGGGACCGTGACCAGCGTCGAGTTCCAGTGGGTGCTCGACACCCGGCACGGCGCCGACTACTTCCGCCGCTGGCACCGGGAGAAGAAGAACTCCGGCGGCCTGATGGTGCACAAGGCGTCCCACCACTTCGACCTGGTGAACTGGTGGATCGCGTCGACGCCGACCAAGGTGTACGCGTCCGGCGGCCTGTTCTTCTACGGCGCCGACAACGCCGCAGCTCGTGGCCTTGGGCAACGACCTGAGCGCGGCACGATCGACGGATCGGCCAACGATCCGTGGTTGCTGGATCTCCGCACCGACGACGTCAACCGGCAGCTGTACCTGGAGAGCGAGCAGTACGACGGCTATCGTCGCGACCAGGACGTGTTCGGCCCGGGCATCACGATCGAGGACAACATGGCCGTGGTCGCGGAGTACGCGAACGGCGCCCGGCTCAGCTACTCGCTCAACGCCCACTCACCCTGGGAGGGGTACCGGGTCTCGGTCAACGGCACCGAGGGCCGCGCCGAGCTCGAGGTCGTCGAGCGTGCCGCGGTGGTCGACGACCAGATCGACCCGAGCTATCCGTCGGAGCGCGTGGTCGCCGGCGACGTACGGTCCGACGGCGAGCGGCTGGTCCTGCAGAAGCACTGGGCGCCCGCGGTCGAGGTCGAGATCCCGCGCGGCGAGGGCGGCCATGGTGGTGGTGACCGGCTCATCTACGCCGACCTGTTCGTCGGTCCCGGCAACGATCCCCTCGGTCGCGCGGCCGACGTGCACGACGGCGTACGCGCGGTTGCGGTCGGCATCGCCGCCAATCAGTCGCTGGCCACCGGCCAGCCGGTCGTGATCGCCGACCTGGAGCTGGGCGGCTGGCCCCAGCCGTAACTACCAGGCGGCGGGGAGCCCGGGGCGGTGGGTGCCGAAGGTCCATTCGTGGCCTTCGGGGTCGGTGACTCGGCAGCGGTAGTTGCCCCACTCGGTCATGGCCGGCTCCCAGATCGACTCGGCGCGGCTGCGACCGCGGTGGCGTGGACGGCGTCGACCTCGTCCTGGGTGTCGAAGGCGATATAGGCACCCTGGCCGACGGTGTCGCCCTTGCGGGCCGGCCGGTCGTAGCCTTCCTCGTCGGTGAAGAGGGTGAAGGCGACCCCGCCGTACCGCATCTCGGCGTGCATGATGCCGCCCTTGTCGTCGGGGACCTCCATCGTGGTTTCGAACCCGAAGGCCTTCTCCAGCCAGCGGAGTGCGCCGACCGCGTCGCGGTAACCGAAGTACGCGTGGAAAGTAGCTGTGTTGGTCATGCCTCCAGCATCGATCGGGTAGCGGACAGGAGCTGTCCGCTACCCGATCGAGGTGGAATTACTTCCGGAACTGGCCCGGGCCGAGGACCTGCCAGCCCTTGGCGGCCGGGGTCTTGATCGAGCTCACCGGCATGCTGAACGTGTGCACCAGCCGGTTCGGCCGGCTGATCGCCCAGAACGTCGGGTTCCGCGGGTTCGAGCGATCCCACGCGATGCCCTGGCCCTGGACGTCCGGCAGGTCGACGGTCGCGACCCAGCGCAACTCGGCGCCGGCCGTCGGCAGCTCCATCACATAGGCCTCACCGAGGTCGTGGCCGGTCAGCCAGAGCCGGCCGTCCGGACCCCACGAGCCACCGGAGTTCGACATCGGCTTGAACCGGTCCAGGATCGGCTTCGGGATCGTGTACGACGCCAGCGGCTGGAACTTGTCGTTCAGCTTCACGATCTGGGTGTTGTAGGTCTCGCCGTACGGCTTGCCGGTCTCGTCGGAGATGTTGTCGTAGTTCGCGAACCCGGCCCACCACGCGCCGTTGTGCCAGTCGAGCCAGGTGAGCGAACCGCGGTAGATGCCGAACGAGTACGAGTCGATGTGCCGCATCGTCTTGGTGTCGAACACCTCGATCGAGCTCTCCATCGGATAGTCGGAGTAGTTCGAGTGGACGGCGTACAGCTTGGTGCCGGCAACGACCCCGCTGTCCATGTGGATGAACGGGCCGCCGCTGTCACCGGCGAACTGCAGCAGCGGCTCGCCGGTCCGGCGGTCGTGCTTGGTGATCGTCGTGTTGTTGACCGCATAGAAGTACTTCGCGTCGACGGCGACCGCCTGGTTCGCGTCGAACGCGGCGTACGACGTCAGCGGCGTCGCGACGTACGACGGGGGCTCGGCGGCGACCGCCGTCACAGTAGGAGCCTGAGCCGCGGGACGTGCGGCCGAGGCGGGTGGGAGCGCAACGGCGGCCAGAACGGTCGTCGCGACGATGAGGGCGGGGAGCTTACGCATCACAACCTCCGAGGGGATGGATCTTGCTCTCCCGACCCTCGTGTCATCGTCGGAACGCCGTGTGAATCTAATGCGTCAGGTAGCTTGCCGACGGACTGCCCGCTGGCGGCGGAACCACAGGAACAGCGCCACACACGGCAGCAGGAGCCCGCCGATCCCGAGCACCACGAAGTCCCACTCGGCGCCGATGTGGTCGACCAGCCAGCCGAAGTTCTGGCCGAAGAACCCGGTCACGAACGTCAGCGGCAGGAACACCGTGGCCAGGATGGTCAGCTGCTCGATCGTCGCGTTCTGCCGGACGCTGACCTTTGTCTGCTCGACGCCGATCACCGCCATGTTCGCCTCCAGCACGGTGGTGAGCAGGTCGCGTTGCGCGGCGACCTCCTCGTTCACCAGCACCAGGTGGTCGTGCACGTCGCGGAAGTACGGCAGCAGCTTGGTCTCCCGGGCGCCGCGCTCGACGGTTGCGAGTACGGCGAGCAGCGGGTGGACGGCCCGGTAGAAGTCGGTCACCTCGCGGCGCAGCGAGTAGATCTGCTCGGTCGGCGCGACGGCACCGGCGAACACGGTCTGCTCGACCTGCTCGATATCGCGCTCCAGCTCGGCGACGACCGGGCCGTAGCCGTCCACGACCTGGTCGAGAATCGCCCAGAGCACCGAACTCGTGCCGGTCTCGAGCAGTTCGGGGCGCTGCTCGAGCCGGATCCGGGCGCCGTGCAGATCGCTGGCCACGCCCTGGCGGACGGTGATCACGAACGCCGGCCCGACGAACACGCTCACCTCGCCGAAGTCGACTTCCTCGCGCTCGTCGTCGTACCGGGCGGTGCGCAGGATGACCAGCTCGACATCGCCCTCGTACGGCTCCACCTTGGGGCGGAGATGGAACGTCTGCGCGTCCTCGACGGCCAGCTCGTGCAGGCCGAAACTGTCTCTGACCTGTTTCAGTTCGTCGGCGGTGGGCTCGAACATGCCCAGCCAGACGAACCCGCCCGTCTTGCAATGGGTTGCGGCGTCCTCGACAGACATCGCCTCGACGTGCTGGCGGAGTCCGTCCCGGTAGTAAGCGCAGTCGATGATCATGGCTGACCTCCTCCCCCGATCGTCGTACCGACAGCCGACAGGAAATAGGGTTGGGCGGGAAAGCGGCGGTGAACATCGGTGAGGAGACCCATGGGACGACCAGTGGTACTGATGCCCGGACCGATGCATCCGGCGGTCGCGGAGGGACTGGCCGATCACTGTGAGTTGATCAGGCTCTGGGAGGAGAGTGACCCGGACGCCGTGCTCGCCGCCCGCCGCGACGAGATCGTGGCCGTCGCCACCGGCGGCACCCTGATCGACGGCGCGTTCCTCGACCGGTTGCCGGCGGTCCGGCTGGTGGCCAGCTTCGGCGTCGGCTACGACCGGATCGACGCGACCGCCGCCGCCGAGCGCGGCGTCGTGGTGACGAACACGCCCGGCGTGCTCGACGACGAGGTGGCCGACACCGCCCTGGGTCTGCTGCTGATGACAGTGCGTGAGCTGCCGCAGGCCGAGCGGTACCTGCGCGAGGGCAAGTGGCAGCAGAGCGGCTCGTACCCGTTGACCCGGGCAACGATGCACGGCCGCCGGATGGGCATCCTCGGCCTCGGCCGGATCGGCCAGGCGATCGCGGACCGGGTCGCGCCGTTCGGCGTCTCCGTCGCCTACCACAACCGTCGCCGCAAGGACGTCGGCTACCGCTACTACCCGTCCCTGGTCGAGATGGCCCGCGACGTCGACGTCCTGATGATCGTGATCCCCGGCGGCGACAGCACCCGCCACCTCGTCGACGCCGAGGTCCTGAAGGCGCTCGGCCACGAGGGCATCGTGATCAACGTCGCCCGCGGCTCGGTCGTCGACGAGCAGGCCCTGGTCGACGCCCTGCGAACCAACACGATCCTGTCGGCCGGACTGGACGTCTTCGAACACGAGCCCGAGGTCCACCCGGACCTGCTGACGCTCCCGAACGCCGTGCTCCTGCCGCACGTCGGGTCCGCCACGATCCCCACGCGAACCGCGATGGCGAACCTGGTCGTCGACAACCTGCGCAACTGGCTGACGCACGGTACGGCGCTGACCCCGGTCCCCGAATCGGCGCGGCTCAGCGGCTGAGGGTGACCTCCTGCTCGAGTCCGGACAGCTTGTGCGGATTGCGGACGACGTACATCCCGCTGATCAGTCCGTCCTCGACGCGCAGTGCCATCACGCTGTCGAACTCCCCCTCGATGCCGAGGAGCAGCGCGGGCTGACCGTTGATCTGGGTGAGCCGAGTCCGCGTGGTGGCCAACCGGCTCAGCCCGGCGCCCAGCAGGCTCGCCACCTGGTCGATCCCCACGATCGGCTCGGGGAACGCCTGGACGACACCGCCACCGTCGGCGAGGAAGACGACATCCGGAGCGAGTACGTCGACCAGGCTCTGCAGGTCGCCGGTGTTGACGGCCCGCTGGAAGGCCTCGATCGCGTCACGGGTCTCGTCGGAGGAAACGGTCCCCCGGGGCCGGCGCGCGGCGACGTGTTCCCGGGCCCGGTGGGCAATCTGGCGGACCGCGGCCGGCTTCTTGTCGACGGCTTCCGCGATCTCGTCGTACTCCAGACCGAAGACCTCACGCAGGACGAAGACTGCCCGCTCGGTCGGCTTGAGGGTCTCCAGGACGAGCATCATCGCCATCGAGACGCTGTCGGCCAGCTCGACGTCCTCGGCCACGTCCGGCGTGGTGAGCAGCGGTTCGGGCAGCCAGGGACCGACGTACGACTCTCTGCGGCGGCCGAGCGTGCGCAGCCGGCCGAGCGCCTGGCGGCTGGCGATCCGGACCAGGTACGCGCGGTGGTCACGCACGGTGCCGAGATCGACACCGACCCACTTCAGCCAGGTCTCCTGCAGCACGTCCTCGGCGTCGGCCGCCGAGCCGAGCAACTCGTACGCGACCGTGAACAGCAGGTTGCGATGGGCAACGAACGCCTCGGTGGCCTGGTCGGTGCCGGTCATGGGTGGCTCCTTCGCGCCGTCGATGGGGTCACCCACCCGACGCCACAGCCCGCCGATTTGTGACATCCGCGCCGAAATCGTTCATTCGGCCGCGGGGAGGTCCCAGATCCGCTCGGTGGTCCAGGCGTACTCCCAGGCCTGGATGTCCGGGGGCTCGATGCCGAGGCCGGTGAGGATGGCGCAGACCTGTTCGCGGTGGTGGTTGGCGTGGTTGATCGCCTGGGCGATGAAGATGCCAACCCTCGTTCCGCGGGTGTTGTTGTCGACGATGATCACGCGCTCGACGTCGATCGGCTTGGCGAGGAAGTCCTCCCACACCGCGCCGGCCTCGTCGTTCCAGCGCTCGAGCTTGTCGAAGTCCGGCGTCTCCTCGCTGTCCACGAAGTCGAGCGGGGTGTCGGCGATCCGCCGGACGTAGCTGCCGTCACACCGGACGATGTGGTCGAGCGTCGCCACGATCCCGCCGTACGTGCCGACGCCGGTGATCTCGAGCTGCTCCGGCGTCAGGTTCTGCGCGCGACAGAACTGGATCAGGCTCTTCGTCGCCCAGTTGTTGTGCCGGATCGGGTCGTACAACACGTCGTTGAGTCCCATGCGGGTCACGCTAACCGCAAAGCCGTGAGGATCTCCTCCCAGTTTTCGTGCAGTACGGCGAGGTGCGTGGTCTGCTCGCGGATCACCAGGGTCGCCCACGGGATGCGCTCGGCGAGCCAGTGTCCGTTGCGGACCGAGGCGTTCCGGTCCAACTCGCCGTACCAGAGGAAGGCCGGGCACTCGATCTCTTCCGGCCGGAAATCCCAGGCGCGGAAGGAGATCGCGGCGTCGCGGAGATAGCCGGCCGGGTTCACGAGAGCCTCCCGGATCGAGGCGGCGATCGCACTCTGGGAACCGAGCGGCCGCTCCTCGACCACCGGCCCGGGGCGGCTGATGAGCTCGGCGTCGCGCGGATCCAGCTCGGAGAGGAAACGCCGTGCCAGCGCGGCGTCGTCCGGGTCGGCTGGATTCAGCTGGGCGACGTACGCCTCGAAGTCGGCGCGCATGGCGTCGACCGCCTCGTCCGGTGTCGACCTGGCGAGGCGAGCGAAGAACTCTTGGCCCGACGGGTCGAGGTCGTCGCGGTGGTACGGCGGGTCGAGCTCGGGCACACTCGCCGGAGCCGCGGCCACCCCGACCGCGGTCACACGCTCCGGGTGGCGCGCCGCACACGCCAAGGCATACGGGCCGCCGACCGACATGCCGAGCACGGCGAAGCGCTCGATCCTGAGCCGATCCGCCACGAAGGCCAGATCGTCAGCCACTGACTGATGGGTCGAGGTATCGGCGTCGGACTCGCCGTACCCGGGGCGATTCACCGCGACCAGTCGTACGCCGGTACGCCGAGCGGCCGCATCACCGGCGTACGCGGCATGCCTGGTGTCGGGGCAGCCGTGCAGGAAGAAGACCGGGACGCCGTCCCGTGCTCCGCCGTCCCACCCCTGCACCCTCCGCCCGTCCACCAACCGCAGGGCGAACGAGCCGGCGCGCCCCAGATCGGGCGCACCGGCGTGCCGCCTACGGTCAGCTGGGCGCGGCGATGTTCACCATCCAGTTGATGCCGAACTTGTCCTGGACCATGCCGAACTCGTCGCCCCACATCTGCTTCTCCAGCGGGACGCTGACCTTGCCACCCTCGGACAGCTTCTCGTAGTAGCCGCGCAGCTCGTCGCCATCGCCGCTCAGGCTGATCGCGATGTTCTCACCGGGGTTGTACGTCATGCCCTGCGGTGTGTCGGACGCCATCAGCGTGAAGCCGCTGGGCGTCTCGAGCTGGCTGTGCATCAGCTTGTCGTCGTCCTCCGGACCGTGGCTCGCGCCGAACTCCTTGAAGGTGTTCGACGCCACGTCACCGCCGAAGACCCCTTGGTAGAACTCCATCGCCGCCCGCGCGTTGCCGTCGAACTGAATGTATGGATTGAGCCGTGACGCCATCAGAACTTTCCTTCCCCCAAATCTGGATACCGCTCTTTGCCCGCACAGTAGACCCGCCCACCGACAGTCCGCGACCCCTCGCCGGCTCCGCTGCGGTTAGGGTCGCGCCATGATCCTGCGACACATCACGATCGATGCCGGAAACCCGTACGAACTCGCGCAATTCTGGAGTACCGTCACCGGCTGGCCACTCGGCGACGGCGACGAGCCCGGCGACGACGAGGTGCTCGTGGTCGCTCCGGCACCGGTCCCCGGCATGCTGTTCATCGCCGTCCCGGAGTCGAAGTCGGTGAAGAACCGGGTCCACATCGACTGGGTCCCCACCGAACGCACCCGCGACGAGGAGGTCGAGCGCCTGCTCTCCCTCGGCGCCGCCATCCACGAGGACCACCGCCGCCCCGACGGCCCCGGCTGGGTCACGATGAAGGACCCCGAAGGCAACGAGTTCTGCGTCGAACGCAGCGAAGCCGAACGCACCGCCTGACTCTCCTCGCGCGCACCCCGCGCTGACCACTCGCACCCACCGCGCGTGATCGCCGCACTACGCGCGGCTCCACCGGGAAATTTGCTGCAACTTTCTCCAGCCGATCGCCATCGAGCGGTTGGAAGAGTCTGCACTGCCGCTTGGGGGAGCGGCTTCATGGTGGGGGAAACACATGCGCAAGTGGATAGCGATGCTCGGCGTGCTGGCGGCGGCCGGCGCGGGCGGGGTCGCGGCGGCGAGTCACGTCGCAGCGGCCGGGAGTCCGGGACCGGGGATCGCCATCGCGGCCGATCTGCCGGAGCCCGTGGGGGCACAGTTCGTGCCGGGGTCGAGCAACGTGGTGCCCGCGGCGACCACACCCGCCAACAGCACGGGGCAGCCGAAGGCGAGGGCGCTGACGACGTCCGCCGGCACCTACACCTGCCCGGGCTTCAGCACGATGGACGACGCGACGCCGCTGTCGTCGGTGCTGCAGGACACCTACGCCTGGGGAGGGTTCAAGGCGTACAAGGTCGGCGACGGCAGCGGCAACATCAACTGGAAGCTGAACCCGTACAACAACCCCAGTTGGTACATGTGGCTGCACTCACTGCGCTGGATCGGGCAGGGCATCACTGCAGCCGGTGAGGGCGACACGGACGCGCTCGCGCACGTGACGGCGATCGTGCACGACTGGGTGCTCGACAACCCGTACTCCTGGAAGTCGGACATCGGCGCCTGGGAGTCCACCATGCATCGCACCAACGTGATCCTGTGCACCCGGCAGGCGGTCCTGGCCGGACTGAACGTCACGACGCTGCCGCCGGAGTACCAGTGGCTCGACGCGGCGTTGGTCGACCACGCCACGTTCCTGGTGAACAACTGGAGCGGCGCGTGGAACCACGGCACGGACGAGAGCATCGCCCTGTTCGGCGTCGGGTGCACGCTGGACCAGCCCGACTACATGAACCTCGCGGTCAGCCGGCTCGGGGCCGCGATCACCACCTCGATCGACACGCAGGGCGCGACGAACGAGCAGTCGACGGCCTACGCACAGTTCAACTACTCCCTCTGGGGTCGTGCGGTCGACGTCCTGCGCGCCTGCGGGGCCGACCCGGGTCCGACGATCACCGAACGACGTGAGTTGCTCGCGAACTGGCTGGCGCTCGCCACCGACTCCCGCGGCAATCTCCATCAGATCGGCGATTCGGAGGTCGTGCGTACGGCGTCTGTTGCCAACACGCCACTCGAGTACGCCGGAAGCCTCGGGGCCAGCGGGATCGCACCGACCGAGCGCGTCGGCATGTTCTCGGCGGGCTACGTGTTCGGCCGGTCCGGTTGGGGGCCGGCGTTCTCCGACCAGGCGTCGTACAGCATCAGGTACGGGCCGGCGCGCGCGTTGCACGGGCACAGCGACCACATGTCCGTCACGTACACGGCCGGCGGGCGGGAGGTGGTGATCGACGGCGGGCACGCCGGTTACCAGAACGACGTCTGGCGGACCTGGGCGAAGAGCCCGTTCGCGCACAGCGTCATGACGACACCGATGTCGCCGGATCTCAACCCGGCGACCAAGCTGACCCGCTCCGTGGTGACTCAGGCGTCGGACTTCTACGAGTTCTCGGACGTTCCCGGGACCGGGATCAGCCGGGTGCGCGCCGTACTCGTGCTCCGGAACCCGGACCTGCTCATCACGCTGGACCGCGGTTCGGCGAAGAAGGCGCAGCAGTTCCAGACGCTGTGGCATCTGCCGTCGGATCAGCAGGCGTCGGTGTACTCGCGAACGACGGCACTCGCGCAGAAGCCGGGTGACGCCACGCGGACGATCCTGTTCCAGGTGCCGTACCGGCAGGACCTGCCGCCGGGGGCGATCCTGCTCAAGCAGGCGCAGACCGCACCGATCCAGGGCTGGCATTACCCGACGATCACCAGCCGACGGTCGGCCCCGACCCTGATGTTTGCCCGCTCCGGCACCATGGCCTCGATCCTGTCGTTCGTAGCCCCGGTCCGCTCGAACACCTCAGTTCTTTACAGCACCCGCTGGTCCGGTACGACGTACGTAGTAGACCTGACCGTCGCCGGCAAAAAGACCTCAATCGGAATCACCGGCGGCGGCTCCCTCGTCCGCCTCAGCTAACCGAATGATGGGATGGCCGGAACCTGCCCGGGGAAGTGGACATCAGGTAGGTAAGAATTGCGTCCTTACTGTGCGGCGAGGTCTGGGCTACGGAGTGCGGTTGGGGACAACCAATCCGGGGTAGTCCGCATCTGAGAAGTGGACGCAGCGCAACGGTTTCCACGGTTCATCGCGTCAGGAGGGGTAAGGGGACTGTGCGAGGGGGGTACTGGGGGTGCTGAAGCGCAGGCTCCGCGAGTTCGTGATCGAGCCGGGGATCGCGATCGTCGTCACGTGTACGGTCCTCGCGATGATCGGTGGACTGATGGTCCTGCTCGAGCCACGCTCGACGAGCGCCGCGCCGTCGACGACCAGCATCACCTCCGGACCCACCATCGTCGCAGCCGGCCGGTACGGTTCAGGCACGCTCGACCCGTGGCAGAACCTGCTCCGCCGGATCTCACCTGAGGACGAGATCCGCGACACCCTCACGTTCAACGGGGTCTTCATGTTCGGCGACAGCATCGCCGTCCAGGACCGACCGGAACTCGAGAAGCTGCTGGCGGACCGGACCGGTGACTCGATCGCCGCCCACAGCTGGTCCGGTCAGCCGGCGTCGGCGGCGGTCGACGCCCTCGCGGACTGGTCGCGGACCTACGGCCTGCCCGGGCGGATCGTGATGGCGGTCGGCAGCAACGACATCTTCGACCCGCCGGCGTTCGGAGCCCAAGTGGAGCGGGCCATGGAGATCGCGGGCCCGAAGCGGACGGTGTACTGGGTGGACATCGAGGTCAGCCGGTTCCGCCAGTCCGCCGAGGTGCAGGCCGCCGACCGGGCCAACAGCGCCTGGCTCAACCAGCAGCTGGAAGAAGCCGCGGCGCGCCATCCCAACCTCCGGATCATCCACTGGGCGGAGTTCCTGAACTCGCAGCCGGACGGGTTGACCAAGTACCTGCGCGACGGTGTCCACACGACCGAGTCGGTCGGCCGCGCCGCGCGCAACGAACTGATCGCCGATGCGCTCCAAGGGCATGTCTGATGCCCGAACCGGTCGGTGAAAATGGCAACCTCGGTGCCGCCGTTCGCGTTATCAGGAGGGGTACGGCGTCACAGGGAGGTCCGCGCATGTTCCGGGATCACGCGCTCGCCACCGCTCGCAGCGGGGCGACGTCCGCGATCATCATCGTGGTGCTCACCGCGACTCTGCTGACGCTCATCCACCTCGAGTCCCCCACCGCTCACGCGAAGGCCGCCGCGCCCGCGGCCACAGGTGGCTATGGATCGGGCACGCTCGGTCCCTGGCAGGCCAACACCAAGGTGATCTCCAGCGCCGCCCACGTCGAGCACGTCGTCCGGACGAACGGGATCGTCCTGTTCGGCGACAGCATCGCCGTACAGGATGGGGCGGCGCTCGGGCGACTCATGGCGAAACACCTCGGTACGTCGTTCGCCGAGCACAGCTGGTCCGGCCAGCCGACCTCGGCTGCCGTCGACGCGCTGGCCGCCTGGGACCGTGCGTACGGGCTGCCGCGCCGGATCGTGATGGCGGTCGGCACCAACGACATCTTCGATCCACCGGCCTTCACGGCGCAGCTCGATCGTGCGATGCGGATCGCCGGGCCGGACCGGACCGTGTACTGGGTGAACGTCCAGGTGTCCCGGATCGACGTGCCGGCCTCGATGCAGGACGCCGATCAGCGCAACAGCGAGTGGATCGACCTCCAACTGCAGCAGGCCCGGTCGCGCTACCCGAACCTGCGCATCGTGCCCTGGGCCGAGTTCCTGGCGGCGCACCCCGAGCGGATGCGGACCGACCTGCGTGACGGCCGGCACACCACGGTCCCGGCCGGGCAGAACGCCCGCAATGCCCTGATTCTGCAGACGATCCAGCACAGCTGATCTGCCCTTCCGGGCAAGGCAACCGGAGTCGTCGATCCGACACAACCTTTCAGTGGCACACGACATCTATACAGACAGAGGACCAATCCGACCTCTCGGGGGGAACCGATGGGCGGCGGACCTGGAAGTGGAGTGACCGGCACAACGTTCGATGCCGGATGCAACGTTTGACAGGCCGCCCGACGTTTTGTGAGCAAGACCGCCTCGAGTAGCGGAGCGACGAAAACCACCCGACCTATCTCCGGGGACCCGTCCGTCTCGAATTCAGGTCTAGGCCAGAACAGGCATGCCCCGGGGTGTGCGGTGAGGACGAACCATGCCCGCGAGACATCCACGCAGGGCCGGAACGACGCTCCGGCTCGCGATCGCCGTTGCGGTGAGCGTCGCCGTACTGGCGACCGCCTTGATGATCCCGTGGGGCGGCTCGGAGCCCGAAGCGGCGCCGGACCCGACCGTTGCCCGCACTCCTGAACCGCCGACCGCTCCCGTGACGCCGCCTAAGCGGTACGCCTACACGTGCCCGGCGTACAGCGGGATCGACAGCACCAACCCGGTGTCCAACCTCTACCGGGACACGTTCACCTGGGGTACGACGCCGCCGTACAAGGTCGGGGACGGCAAGGGGAACATCAACTGGCGGGTGAACCCGGACAAGAACCCGAGCTGGTACATGTGGCTGCACTCGCTGCGCTGGCTCGGCAAGGGAATCATTGCCGGCGGCAAGGGTGATCGTCGGGCACTGCAGCGGGTCAGCACCATCGCGCACGACTGGGTGACCGACAACCCGTACTCGTGGAAGTCGGACGCCGGCGCGTACGAGTCGACCATGCACCGCACCAACGTACTGATCTGCTTGCGTCAGGCAGTCTTGTCCGGGCTGCACGTGCCCCGGCTGCCACTGGAGTACGCCTGGCTGGACAAGGCGCTGCTGGACCACGCGTGGTTCCTGCAGAAGAACTACAGCGGCGACTGGAACCACGGCACCGACGAGAGCCTCGCCCTGTTCGGTGTGGGCTGCACGCTCGGGCGGAGTGATCTGAAGAAGCTCGCCGCCGATCGCCTCACCAGTGCGATCAAGACCTCGATCGACACCCAGGGCTCGACCAACGAGCAGTCGACGGCGTACGCGCAGTTCAACTACTCGCTCTGGGGCCGGGCGATCAACGTCCTGGAGCAGTGCGGCGTCGACCCCGGTACGACGATCAAGGCGCGCCGGCGTGAACTCGCGAAGTGGCTCGCGCTCGCCACCAACTCACTCGGCAACCTGCACCAGATCGGCGACTCCGAGGTGGTGCGCACGGCTCCGGTGCCGGGGACAGTGCTCGAGTACGCCGGGACGCTCGGCGCGCAGGGGATCCGGCCGACCCAGCGGGTCGGGATCTTCGACGCCGGGTACATTTTCGGCCGCACCGGGTGGGGTGAGACGAGACCGTTCACGCAGGAATCGACGTACAGCATCAGGTTCGGGCCGGCGCGGAAGCTGCACGGGCACGATGACCACACGTCGATCACCTACACCTCGCACGGACGCGACATCCTGATCGACGGCGGGCACGCCGGCTACAAGGTGGACGACTGGCGGAGCTGGGCAAAGAGCGAGTTCTCGCACAACGAGATGACGGTGTTGTCGACGGCAACGGCCCACCCGGTGACCAAGCTGACCCGGTCGTCGCTCTCGGATACCTCGGAGTTCTACGAGTTGCAGGACTCGCTGGGTGCGGGGATCGATCGGACTCGTGATGTGCTGGTCCTCAAGGATCCCGACCTGATGGTGGTGCTGGACCGCGGTACGTCGGCGTCATCGGAGGACTACCAGACGTTGTGGCATCTGCCGGAGGACCAGAGGGTGGTTGTCAACGGCAACTCAGCGGTGGCTTCTCGGGCCGGCGACCGGGTCAAGACCACGCTGCTGCAGATCCCGTTCCAGCAGGCAACCACACCGATCCAGGTCGCGACCGGTCAGAACGATCCGATCCAGGGCTGGCACTACACCACCATCGACAAGCGCCAGCCCGCGCCAGTGGTGAAGTTCACCCGCTCCGGCCGCAGCGCGACGATCCTGTCGGTCATCGCGCCAACCCGCAGCAACGCCGCCGTCATCTACACCACAACCCAGCAGGGCTCCCGCCTCCTCCTCAACCTCAAGGTCGACGGCGTCAGCACCACAGTCGCCATCTCCCCCAACGGGACCCTCGAGCGGATCAAGTAACCCGGGTCAGGTGGTTTGGGCGATGCGGGGTCCGACGGGCTGCCAGCCGGCGGGCGGGTCTTCGCCGACGCGGCCGTCGACGGCTTCGCGGAGGAGGTCGGCGTGCCCGGTATGGCGCCCGTACTCCTCGATGAGATCGCAGATGAGGCGACGGAGGCTCGGATGCCGCCCATCCGGCCAGGAGATATGCGCGAGCTGATCAAGCCCACCATCAGCCAGCGCCGCAGCCACCCGCTCACGCGAGCGACCAACCGCACCGTCCCACAGCGCGTAAAGCTCCTCGGGCGTGTTCTCGACCGCGGAGTTGAACTCCCAGTCGTTGTCGTCCCGCCACCCGTTGGAGTCCCAGTGCGGGTCCATCGGCTCGCCCCGGAACTTCACGGTGAACATGTAGTCCTCGTTGGCAGCAAGGTGTTTCACCAACCCACCAAGGGTGATCGACGAAGCCCCGATCCGTACCTGCATCCCCGCCGCGTCAAGCTCGTCGACCTTCCACCGGAACGTCGTACGCAACCGATCCAACGCCCCCAGCAGATGCTCAACCTCGTTCCCAGCCAGCGGCGGTTCCCACCAAGTCTCAGTCATACCGTCACCGTAAACCCAATTCCGGACACTCCCCTTCCGGAACCGTCATTCCCCCCGCCGCACGCGCACGAGTGGAACCGCTGGCCGCGGACCTGATCCGTGGTTGGGTGGCGGGCGTGACTGAGGACGTTCATTTCACGGCGATACAGCCCACTAAGCGGATGGCTGCTGATTGTTTGTTCACGGATGAAGCGGGCCGGGTGCTGGTGGTCGAGCCGACGTACAAGGCGACGTGGGACCTGCCCGGCGGCTTGGTCGAGCGCGACGAGTCGCCGCGGGCCGCCGCTCAGCGTGAGGTCCGGGAGGAGATCGGGCTCGTCGTGGAGCCTGGTGAACTGCTGGCCGTGGACTGGGTCTCGCAATCGGGCGACTTCACCGAGATCGTTGCGTTCCTCTTCGACGGCGGCGTACTGGCGCCGGCCGACATCGACCGGATCGTGCCCGACCCCACCGAAGCACGATCCTTCAGGTTCGCCACTCTCGACGAGGCTGGGCAACTACTCGACGCCGGACAGTTCGCCCGGGTCGCGGCTGCCCTCGAAGCCAGGGCGTCTGCGACGACGACGTACCTGGAGAACGGCTCTCCCTCTCGCTCCAGCTAGCCAGCGCGGCCGAGCGACGTACCGGCCTCGTCCCCGGGCCGGCATCCTTGTCCGCAAATCGCTTTGCCACACACAGGTGCTGGGCGACATCATCGGTGGGGTGCCAGCCTCCCTCGTGCTCTCGGGCCCTCCCGGCGTCGGGAAGACGTCCGTCGGATGGCGGGTCTTCGACCGCTGCACCGACCTCGATGTGAAGCCTGCCTTCGCGGACCTCGACCTGCTCGGCGCCGCCTGGCCGGCGCCCGATGACGACCCGCACCAGTCCCGACTGAAGGCGACCAACCTCGCGGCGGTGTGGTCGAACTACCGCCGAGCCGGCAGCCGTAGCCTCATCATCGCGGGCGTCGTCGAGAACCTGCTCGAGCGGCGACAACTCGAGGACGCGACCGGCGGACCAGTGATGATCTGCCGCCTCGACGCCCCGGACACCGAACTCGCCCAGCGCATCCACGGCCGCGCCCGCGAGACCGGTACCGGCCTGGCCCAACTCGTTGCCCGCGCAGCCGAACTCTCCGCGCAACTGATCGCCGAGGACGTCAGCGACCACTCGATCAACACGGCCGCCCGCACCATCGACGACATCGCCGACGAAGTCCTCACCCGCTGGCAAGCCGACGCACTCAGCTGACCACTCAAGAGGCCGGCGGATCGAACTTCCGTACGACGGGGTGCTGCGGGTCAGTGTTGTCGACAACGACATGCGCGGCCGCCGCCGGATCGTGCTGCTCCTGATAGCGCCGGTACCCGGGGAGAAAGTTGGTCGTAAGACTCCGCAAGGTCGCCTCTTCACCCCCGAACCGCTCGCTGTCCCGAGCGACGCCCCGCCGCAAGATCCCGTCCTCGCGGGCGTACAGGTAGACACCCAACTCCCAGTACGCCACAAGCGCCCGCTGAAGCACGAAAACCCCATCGAACAGCAAGACCGAGTCAGGAGCAGCGACCTGCAGCGGAGAAGCCATCTGTAAGTCAGCAGCCTCGTCAAAGGTGACAGTGCTGTAGCGACGGTCGCCACCCGGCCCGAGAGGCACCAGCAGACGGCTGACCACGGCTTCGTTGTCGAAGTAGTCATCAAAGTACCCACTCGAGGACGCGACGCTCGACTCCTCGGAGCTACTGACGGGCGTACTCACATCAGGCCGCGGTCTCGCCGCATCCGCAAGCCGATACCCATCGATCCCTGCCCGGATGACCGGCCGATGCACACTCACCAGACGCGCAAGCTCATCAGCAAGAGTCGTCTTCCCCGCCGCATCCGACCCATCAATGCCCACTCGCACCGGATGCCCCAGCGCCCGCCCCAGAATCACCCCAACAAGCTCCCCGAGCAGACCCTCCCTAGTCACTGCCGCTACAGGCTGAAGGCGATCGAGCGCAGGATCAGCGCACCGATGAACACCGCTGTGGACGCCAGGTCGATCGACAACCCGCCGGCACGCACCGGCCGCAGCACACGCCGCACCGGCTTGATCACCGGCTCTGTCCAGGCATGCGTCAACTCGCGGGCGCGGCTCGCCCACTGAGGTCCGTTTGCCAGAACACCCGACCAGTCCAGCACCATCCGTACGAGCAACAGCAAGATGAACGCCGTCAGGGCGTACCCGACCAGGGCTCCGATGAAGCTCATGATCAACTCCTCCGTGATGGCCACACTGGCCCTCTCACCAGTATCAACGCTGCCAGCCACCTAGGAATGTCCCCGTCACCGTCTTCTTAGCCGACTATCAGCTCCGTACGTAGCCTTCGCGTTCACGGCCTGCGGCACGGCGCATCGGAGGAGGGTAATGAGACGCATCGACCTCGTCACGCATCCCGAGGCACAGCATCACGTTGACGGCATCGTCGGAGGCTGGCCCACCACCTGCAAGGGCTTTGAGAGCGCACCGAAAGCGCGACAGCCGTCCGGCCGGGGATCTGCCGGCTCGCGAGAGGGCGGCGTTCGTAGCTGCTCAGTCGAGGCAGAACTCGTTGCCTTCGATGTCCTGCATATTTTGGCAAGACTCGTTGACGCCGTCGGCGACCAGTAGTTGGCCGCGGACCGCGCCGAGTTTGATCAGTCGCACGCATTCGGCCTCGAGGGCGGCCAGGCGCTCTTCACCCACAAGCCCGGTGCCGACCCGCACGTCGAGATGCACGCGATTCTTGACGACCTTGCCTTCGGGAACGCGCTGGAAGAACAGTCGCGGGCCCACACCTGTGGGATCAACGCAGGCGAACGCCGAACCCTGACTCTCAGGCGGCAGCGAGCGATCGAACTCGGCCCACGTGGCAAACCCCTTCGGTGGCGGCGGTACGACGTACCCCAACACCTCGCACCAGAAGCGAGCGACGCGCTCAGGTTCAGCACAGTCGAAGGTGACTTGGAACTGCTTGACCGATGCCATCGGTCCACCATAGAGGCGCAGACGTTCACCGCTTCCACGAGCCCGCTCCTTGCGCGCCGTAAATGACTTACGGCTTGCGGGCGGCAGATGTAACGTGCTTTCGTGAAGGAACTGAGCTTCCGTGGGAAAGATCGGTACCGGCCTATCTGGCCAATACTTTCGATTCTGGGACTCGTGCTGATCGGTGAAGCGGTCTATGCCTTCTATCGACTCGGCGGCGTCGTGGGTGCCTGCTGGCTGGTGGGCGTGACGGCCGTCTACGTCGGCGGAGGCATCGGGGCGGCATTCCGGAGCTGGACCACGGTCGGTCCGGCCGGAATATCCACCTGCTGGGGCCTCGGACGGCGTGGCCGTACCCATCCCTGGCAAGAGATCCGGTGGCTCGACATACGTCAGACCAACACTCGAGCCGGGACAATCCTCGCGGCTCGGATCACCCTCGCGGACGGGCGGCGTCGCTCGCTGCCGGCTCTCCGGGACGGTGGCATGTACCCCCAACCCACTTTTCACGCGGATTTCCGACAGGTCCGCAAGTGGTGGGAGCTGAGCACGGACCCGGCCACACGGTTCCCGCTGCCAGACAAGTCGCCGAGCCGGGTGCCGCGCACAGTACTCGCCGTGATCCTGATTCTGCTCATCCCGACCGCCGTCGTACTGTTCGTCTTCGGTACCTAGAGAATCGGGCCGTGCTAGTGGTGGCGGCGGGCGAGGTGGGTGGTGATCTCGGCGTCGATTTCCACGGTTTCCGGAAGGACCCGGAGGATTCGGCGGAAGACCTCGTCTCGGTCGGCGGGCGGGAGGATCACGTACGCCGAGACCGTCGAGAGTTGTCCGATGTAGTCGTTGGCGCTCATCGTCAGGCGCCGTTCGATCACCGACTGCCGGACATCGGTGAACCACTCGGACTGCTGGAGCTCCGTGCCGGGCCATTGCATCGGGCGATCCGCGGGTGTGCCGTCGGGCGACGGGATGCCGTCGTTCTCCAGGTACGGCGCACGTGCCGCGCGCGCCGCCTCCATGAGGGCCGGGTCAGCCAGCTGCATCGGTACGCCGAACGACGCGAACACGCCACCGGGTTGGACGAGTGCGGCCATGCGAGCCCACCGGCCGTCAGGGTTGGTCCAATGGAGCGCGGCAGCCGAATACACCAGCTCGTACGACGAATCCGCCGGCAGGTCCTCGAATGCGGCTTGCACGGTTGTGACGTTCGCCGGCACGTGTTTGCGCATCTCCGCGAGCATGTCCGCGTCGGGCTCGGTCGCCCTGACCGCGATCCCTCCCTGCGCGAACAGGCGCGTTGCCTTGCCTGTCCCGGCGCCGATCTCGAGAGCGGTCCGGATCGGCCCACCGGCGTACGCCATCACCAGATCGAGGAGTTCCACGGGATACCCGGGCCGGAACCGTTCGTACGCCTCCGCCACCGCCCCGAAGCTCAACCCCCGCACAACCATGCCGGAATCCTGGCACTTCCCACGCCCCTAGCGCTTGTCATTTTCTCCCGCCGAAGAGCGGACGCGGTGGGGCTGGTGCGGTGGGGCTGGTGCGCACATCGCAGCCTGGATGTTAGGTGGGAGCGCCGGCAGTCGTGTCGGACGGACCGCGCAAGAGTTTTGAGCGACGATGTCGATTCAGGGGCGATGGGTTCGACGCCGGGGTGAGTGGCTGCCCACCGGAGCCGCCGAAGCATTCAAGGAGAGCATGATGACCGCCGGCTACACCTTCGACATCTTCTCCAGCCTCGACGGCTTCGCGTCGTACGACAACGCTGACTGGGGTCCCTACTGGGGTAAGCAAGGCCCCGAGTTCCTGGACCGGCGGCTCGCCTCCTACGGCGAGGAGCAGCGGATGGTCTTCGGGGCCAACACGTTTCGGCTGATGGTGGAGATGGTGGGGTTGAGCAAGGTGCCGTCCGAGGGGCTCGACCCGGTGAACGCGCGCATGAGGAGCATGCCGACCACGGTGCTGTCGTCGACACTCGAAGGACCGCTCGACTGGCCGGACGCGACCGTCGTGAGTGGCGACGCCGTCGACGTGATCGCCCGGCTCAAGGAGGAGTCCGACGTGCCGTTGCGCTCGCACGGCAGCCTGTCGCTGAACCGGGCACTGATGGCCGCCGGCCTGGTCGATCGGGTCCAGGTCACGGTCTTCCCGGTGATCGCCGGTCAGACCGGAGTGGAGCCGATCTTCCAGGGTGCGGCGGACTTCGACCTCGAGCTGATCGAGAGCCGGACGTTCGACGGCCGCACCCAAGAACTCACCTACCGGCCCACCCTGCACGTCTGAGCCCATCCATCCCGAGGGGCGGCGTGCGGACAGCTCGGCGATCCGGGGAGTGCCGCGTGCTGCCCCCGGAGGAGGACGGCGAAGGCGGGCCGGACCCGTCCGCGCTGGCCCCGTGTTAGCAAGACCGTCAGCAAGGGTCGGCGTGGTGGGATCGTGGATGGAAGAACCCCAGGTCGTGTGTCCGACCTGGGGTTTCGTGGTGCTCCAGTGGAGCCTCCTGTCGGAATCGAACAGACGACCTTCTCATTACGAGTGCCGCGAAGGCCGTCCACTGCGGTGCTTGCCGGACGCAAACTCCACTCGGATGGGAGTCAGGTTGTCCGCGGAAGTCCACAACCGTCACTCGCCTTGTTAGCAAGGCTGTTAGCACAGCTCGACTGTCACCAAAGTCCGGAGACCGGCGTTGCTCACAATTGCATGATCGCGGCCTCGCCGCCGCCCTACGGGTGGGCGCCCTCACCGCCGACGCTGTCGCGCTGGAAGCTCGCCTCATCGCCGACAACGACCGCCCCGAGGTCCAATCCGAGGAAGCGACCACTTCCAAGCGCGGCCCGGTCGAGCGAGGTCGCGCGCCGAGGCCGTTGCCAAGGATCACCTCGCTGACCAAACGCCGCCTCGCCCAGCTGCCGCCCGACACCAGGCCGGTGCCGTCGCTGGAGGCCTACGACCTGCTGCTTCCCAGTCGGCGCGCCGCTGCTGCAGCCAAGACCGCCAAGACCATCGGGGCGGCCAACCGGATCACACCCGACAGCCGCGCCGACGCGCGGGAACCCCGGAAGCACACGCCAGGAGCCCACGCCGCCGCACGATGACCGAACAAGCCGCCGAAGCCGCCGTCGACCAGGCATGCAGATCGCTTCGGCTGCTGCCCACCATCCGCACCCAGTTCCCCGACCTGGTCAACCGGGCCGCGAACGACCAGATGTCGTATCGGGTTTTCCTGGCCGAGCTGCTGCTGGCCGAATGCGACGACCGCGCCCGGCGCCGCTCCGAACGGCGCATCAAGGCCGCCCAGTTCCCTCGACAGAAGTCGCTGCGCGCCTTCGACTTCGACGCCAACCCGAACATCGACCCGGCCGTGATCCACCACCTCGCGACCTGCGACTGGGTCAAGAAGGGACTGCCGCTGTGTCTGATCGGGGACTCCGGCACCGGCAAATCTCACCTGCTCATCGCGCTCGGCACCGAGGCCGCGATGGCCGGCTACCGGGTCAAATACACCCTCGCCACCAAGCTCGCCAACGAGCTCGTCGAGGCCGCCGACGAGATGACCCTCACCAAGACCATCGCCCGCTACGGACGCGTTGATCTGCACTGCATCGACGAACTCGGATACATGCAACTCGACCACCGCGGCGCCGAACTCCTCTTCCAGGTCCTCACCGAACGCGAGGAGAAGAACTCCGTCGCCAACGCCTCCAACGAGTCGTTCACCGGTTGGGGCAAGACCTTCACCGACCCCAGGCTGTGCGCTGCGAGCGTCGACCGGCTCACCTTCGGTGGCAACCTGATCGAGACCGGCACTGAGTCCTACCGCCTGACTCACCAGCCAACCTGACGAAGAGCTTTGACGCTGACCAACTGGGCGCGGCCAATCGCTGAGCACACTCTCCTGAGCGCTGCGGCGGTGTCTCAGTCGGCTGCTCCGCTGACGCGCCTCGGTCGCACGAGAACCATTACATCCAGGAGGCCCTTGGGCAGTGCGTCCGCCCACGCCGCGAAGTTGGGATGCACGTGCCTGACCTCGACTGCTAGTCCGAAGACACCGTCCGCGTCACCTTGGAACCCGCCGCCGGTCGCGACTACGTACCAGGCATCCCGGTGCTCCGCGAGCGCGCCGAGAGCGTCAGTCAGATCAGCTTGCGACCAGAGGGTGTCAGTGATTTCGACGCCATCAGCGAATGCGGTCGCCAACTCGTCTTGGATGGCGGCGCGTCGGTCGGTCCCAACCCGGACAGTTCGTCGACCGTCTGTGTGACCGTAAACCCGGTGCCAACTGATGTCACCCGCAGACAGCAGTCGTTCCAGAACCGCACTTTCCGACGGTGGAGGGCTCGTCAGGCTGCTGCCCGGAGGACCTTCAGGCCTTCTGCCACCCTTATCACGGAAATCGTCGAAGCGATCGACCGGCGAAAAATACGCCTTGTGGATTGCGTCATCGCGCCACTCGCCTACAACTCGGACAATGGCCGCCTGGTCGACACCCGATGTCTCCGAGTCATCTGACAAGTAGACATCGATCGAGCCCCCTCCACTTGTGGGCGGTGATCCCGCCGCCAGGACGGCGACACCTGCAGCGAGCGAGGAGTGGAAAGGCCGCCGAGCCAGCCGACGGCCTCCACCGCCTCACCTTCGCTCAAGACCAGCTGTGCGAGGCTAAGCACCTGGCAAGGCTACCCGGCCATGTAGAGATCGATCGACCACTTCGGGTCGCCGAGGTTCACATAGCACTACCAGTTGGTCGTCCCCTTGATGTAGCCGTTGCCCCACCCGTTTCCGCCGTTCGTCGCGCCGTACCCCCATGCGTTGCAGGAATCCAGCGAGTAGAAGTAGTTCTCCTGGGCGGTGTACCAGAAGCCGAGGACTTGGTCGGGCGACCCGAAACCGGGGCCAGCGATGGCGCGCTGTTCAACGGCGCCAGTCGTCGATGATGTTGTCGGCTCGGCCGGTCAGGCAGGCCAGAACGTGGTCGATCATCGCCTCGTAGGGCCTGGTGCCGAGCAGGTCGATGGGGTGCTCTCCGTCGGCGCTGGTCTCGGTCAGGGTGCTCGGGCCTTGACCGGTGTTCCCGGCGCATTTCGTATTCGAGCACCGCGTCGGTGAAGGTGGCGCGGTAGCCGCCGCGGATCTCGTAGGGCCGTTGCATGAGCGAGGAACTGGTGAGTCGGGCTACGGCTTGAGGGTAGCCGAGGAGGACGACGGTGCGGGCCTCGATCTCCAGGACCCTCAGCTGTCCGTACCGCTGATCGGCCACCGCCTCACGCAGGTGCCGGTTGGAAGGGCTGAAGCGAGAGAACATGTCCACGAAAGCCCGCCGGCCGGTCTCCCGCTGGACCTCCACGATGCGGTAGGCGCCGGCGAGTGTGTCGGCCAGCGGCAGCTCGATGAGGACGTCCCTGCCGGCCTGCATGGCCCGCACGGCAGCCTCGGCATGCAGCCTGGTGGGTAGACAGATGTCGACCAGGCCGCTAGGACAGTTTCGGTACCCGGGCCGACACGCCGGTCGATGTCCGTTCCGGCGAAACCGGCGGACCGGTGGACCACTCGAACGCACTGATCTCGGCATGAGTGCGTGGATCGCGGGCTACTTGTGCATTGGTCCTCACTTCGGAGGCCGAACCGGAGAACCATGTCGGTGTCTCGCCGGTGGAGAATGTCGATGTGAGGATTGAGTTCACCCTCGACTGCGCTGACCTGGACCGCATGACGAGGTTCTGGCGGGACGCCGTGGGGTTCGTCGTGGTTGGCGTCATCGAAGGCCGGTACGTCTCGCTGCGTTCGCACGATGTCGCTCTCACTCTTCAACAGGTTGACGAGCCCAAGACCGTCAAGAACAGGATGCACCTCGACCTGCTTGTAGACGACGTTGAGCTGGAGGTGAGCCGCCTGGAAGAGCTGGGGGCCTCTCGCCTGACTCCGACCGCGCGCGAAGAGTTCGGTCAGACCTGGTTCGTCCTCGCGGATCCTGAGGGCAACGAGTTCTGCGTAGCCGGCGAGCCGTCAGGGATCGGGCCGTCCAACGGTTAGCTCCTCGGCAGGCTTACCGCATGTCGGCATGAGCGTGCACCTCGCGGCGTCGCGTCCGACATGGTGAAGAGTGGCCCGGCGTGCTCGCCGGCCACCCCCGTCCGAGATCACATGGACCACGGGCGCCAACCGGCCAAAGTCTGCGAGCGAGCAAACCTGATCCAGCATCCGAATCCCGGCACGACAGCAAGATCAACTAAGCGCATTACTTCCGGCATAACAGGCCGTCGCACAGCAACGCTTGTTCGGTTCGGCACCTCCTCGCCGAGGACAGCCAGCACATCTGACCGTTCGGACGTTCGAGACAGAGCACCCAGCACGCAACCATCAGATAGGTGTGCAAGAACGCCAAGCACCGGGTTCTGTCAATGGCTCTGTCAATGAAGACCAGTCGGAACATGCCAAGAACGACAGTCATGACGCGCGTTAGGCCTGCCCGCCTGTCACGCTGCTCACAAGCCAGAGTGGGTTGAGCGTCCAACTTGTAATGCGATGGCCGGTGTTGGCTGCTCTGGCTGGCCCCCTTGGCTTTCGACCCGCCGACTGATCGTGCGCATCCCGGTACCCTTGCCGCCCGAGTGATTGCGCGTCGCGAGCACCTACGGCGTCGCAAGCGATCGGGGGCTCGACCCTTGCCGCGCGCCGCGGCAGCCCTCGGCTCGGCTCATGTGCCCTGCTCGACAGTGCTGAGGCCGCCGTGCTTGTTCACGACGCCGGCGGCGTGGGCGCTGAGGACTCTCGCGGCGGTGTCAGGTGGTTGTGAGGCGCGACCGCACGTCGCGGACTCCGGCGATGCCCTCGACGGCCTTGACGATCTCGGCTTCGGCCTCGTTGTCGGGGACTTCGCCGTGCAGGATCACCGTGCCGTTCTCGACCGTGACGTGCACCCGTGGCACGTGGAGCCGCTTCTCCAACGACCCGATGCTGGAGCGCACGCGGTCGGCCAGCGTCGCGTCGTCGACGTTCGCGTCGGGGTGGCGCCGCAGCGTGTGGTAGGCCACGCCCTTCGCCTGGCCGGTCAGATGATGGCCTCGGCGGCGCAGGTCCGCGATGGTGCTTTCGGCTCGGCTGGATCGGCGCAGCTTGTCGATGCCGATCTTCGCTCCGACGGCGGCACAGGCCGCCGCGGCGATCACGAGCAGTTTGCGCATGATGATCATCGCCTTCAGCGCGTTCGTCACTGTCTCGGATCCCATTGTGCGCCGCGAGGGCCCCACAAGGGAGGCCTTGACGGACCAGACACCGGACTCCAGTCGAGCGCTGAGGGGGATGGAGAAGAAGTGACGAGTCGAGGCTTGCGTCTCTGATCCTCCTGGGCGCGCTCGCAGCGTTCGTGCTCTGGCGCCGGGATGTCAGAAGCTCCATGGTGGACGTCGCGAAGCCTTCGTTGAGCCGAAGATCCTGGTTAGCACCGTCGCGTTCGGGGTGTACCTCGCAGCCGTCGTGTGGGCTGCGACCCAGGTACGCCTTTGGGAACGGGGCGTACTGAAGGACACGATCATCTGGGGGCTTCTCACTGGGTTTGCACTCCTGCTCAAACCACCGATGTGAAGAGCGTTGGCTTCTTCCGAGACACGGCACTCCGGACGCTCGGCCGCACCGCCTTTGTGGAGTTCTTCATCAACGTCGAGAGCTTCCACCTCGTGATCGAACTGATCCTCCAGGCACTTCTGATCCTCGTCTTCGGCATGCTGGCCGTCGCCTCGAACGATGAGCAGCACCGACAGTTGAAACGACTACTGGAGGGCTTCCTGACGCTGGTGGGTCTAAGCCTGATCGTCGCTACTACGTGGAGACTTGGACAGAACTGGTCCACGGTGGACAAGGGCGTGCTGTGGCGCGCGCTGGTCCTCCCGTCTGGCTAACGATTGCGGCGCTCCCATGCATCTACGGGCTTTCACTCGTGATGGCTACGGAACGATGTTCGGCCGGCTGAAGCTCGTTGACCGGTCGCGCTCGCTGAGTCTCAAGCTCCGCCTGGCTGCCGTTGTATGTCTGGGTGGGCGCCCGCGGTATGTCCACGGATTCACAGGCCCCTGGGCCGTGCGCCTCGGCAGGGCCTCGGTTCCAGGGTCGTGGTGACCACTGATGGGCGGGGTGTCGCCTCGCATGCTGGTTCACGGCTGTTGGCCGATCTGGCTGAGGTGTGCGGTTTGAGCGCGGAGTTCAGTGACGCGTTGGCGTTGCTGCGGAAGCGCCGTGCGGGTCATGATCCGGGTCGGGTGCTGGTCGATCTGGCGGTGGTGCTGGCCGATGGTGGTGGGCGATCAGCGATCTGGGTGTGCTGCCGGACCGGTTCGGCCCGGTCGCCTCGACCGCGACCGCCTGGCGGGTGTTGAACGCGGTCGACGACCAGGTGCTGGCGAGGTTGCGGCAGGCCCGCGCGGTCGCCCGGGACCGGTTGTGGGCACAGCGCGACGACATCGGTTGCGATCTGCCGGCCGCGATGTCGGCCGGCCGCGAACTTCCAGGGCTGGTACTCGACCTGGACGCCTCCCTGATCAACGTGCATTCCGACAAGGAGTCCGCGGCAGCGACGTTCAAGGGCGGGCTCGGCTATCACCCGTTGCTGTGCTGGCTGGACAACACCGGCGAGGCCCTGGCGGGTTGATTGCGGCCAGGCAACGCCAACCGTCGGCCGCCTCCAACTGACTTACGAGCCGTCCTTGACGGTTGTAGGTGGCCGAAAGCCCTTGGTGATCAACCACATCGGCATGATCAAGAACTCGAACAGGCCCCCTGGAACCAGCAGAACCTGCCCTGCTCCCTCATTCATGTCTACAACGCCGGCGAGGTCGAGCGGCACTCCTAGAGAGAGCGCGGCGTAACCGACGAGACCGAGCACGGCGATCGGCCGAGGCACTAATCGTGAGACGAACAGCAGGTAGGTCAGGATCAGGCCGCCGATCCCGGTCGGAAGGTAGACCCACAGCAGGTGGTTCGGGACGACCTGCAGCTGGGTCAGCAGATAGACACCGCATGCGGCAGAGACGGCGAACTCGATGATCCTGAGGATCGGATACCAGACGGCAAGCCTTCGATCGACGTCTTTCAAGACTTGATACATCAGCAGGCCGATGCCCACGACGGCGATGCCGGAGCACATCATCAACAGGACGCCGACCGTCGGCGCAGCTTCGTTGGCGCCGTCCAGGAAGTCCTGGATCAGGGACGTGCCGACCATGGCTGTGACCATTTGGACGACGAACAGGGAGCCGACCGTGGCGGCAATGGCTCGCCTGGACATGAAGTCGCGTCGGCTTGAGTTGCCGGCCGTGCTCTGTACTGTCGTCTGCGCGGTCATGACCGTGCGTCCTCACTGGGAATGGTAATCGCGACCTTGCCGCGCACTTGGCCGGCCTCGAGGTGACGCATGGCGTCGGGCACCTGGTCGAGCGGGTAGATCCGGTCGATCCTCGGCGCCACCGTGCCGGCCTCGAGGTGCTCGGCGAGCCGCTCGAGGTCGCTGC
>NZ_JBEZYF010000076.1:0-40325 GCF_040638415.1 Kribbella sp. NPDC026596
AGGAAATAACCTGTCTCCACCCACCGCTGCGGGTCCCAGCCCACCACGATCTGTGCCGGCCCACCACTGCCAGCACTCGGGCCCGTGCACCCCCCGCGGGCCCCGTGAACAGGAAATAACCTGTCTCCACCCACCGCTGCGGGTCCCAGCCCACCAGTACATGCGCCCGCCCACCACGACCTGTGCCGGCCCACCACGACCTGTACTGGCCCACCGGTACAGATGCCAGCCCACGACGGCAGGAAGGTTCTTGTTACGGGGTGAGGATGACCTTGCCGGTGGTGGCTCGGTCTTCTAGGGCCTGGTGGGCGGTGGCGGCTTCTGAGAGGGGGAAGGTTGTTATGAGGGCTTCCCAGCGGCCGGTGAATGTCTCCTCGAGGGCGGCCTTTTCGAACTCGCGTAGTCGGGGCATCAGTTTTGGCCCGATGGACCAGTCGGCGGTCAGGCCGCGGGACATCAGGTCCGCGGTGGTGAGTTGGATCGGCCCACCTCCGGACCAGCCGAACATCAGCACCCGGCCGCCGACCCCGAGCAGCTCGAACGCCCGCTGACCGCTCTCACCGCCGACCCCGTCCAGCAGCACGGTCACGGCGCGATCGCCGAGATCATCCCGGAGGGCGCTCACCCAGCCGGGATCGCGGTAGTCGGCGGCGAACTGCGCCCCGAGATCGCGGACGAGCCGAACCTTGGCCGGTCCGCCGGCCAGACCGATCACGGTCGCACCGACGTTGCGGGCAGCCTGGACCAGGTAGCTCCCGATCCCACCCGCGGCGGCCGTCACCAGGACGACGTCGTCCGCGGTCAGTCTCGCCTGCGCGAGGATTCCGGCCGTCGTCCGGCCGGTGCCGATCGCCGCGACGGCCTGGGCTGCGTCGACATGGTCGGGAAGCTCGTACAGCGATTCCACCTTGGCCACCGCGCGTTCGGCGTACCCGCCGGGGACCATGCCGAGGTGCACCACGACGCGCTTGCCGGTCCAGGACGGGTCGACCTCCGGCCCGACCGCCGTGACTCGTCCGGTGACCTCGCGGCCGGGGATCGTCGGTAGCTCGGGGACCGGGATCGGTCCGCCACCCGTCGTGCCGGCGCGGATCATCGTGTCGACCAGATGGACGCCGGCGGCCTCCACCTGGATGAGCACCATCCCGGGACCCGGCACGGGATCCGGGACCTCCTCGAAGCGCAGGTTCTCGGCCGGTCCGAACGCATGCAGTCTGATCGCCTTCATGCCTGGCAACGCTAGGACCTCAACGTTGCTTGAGGTCAAGCTATCCCACTTTCTTACGTTGTGTATTAAAGTGCGAGCCACAGGGAGGGTGTCGTGGCGAAGATTCTGAAGGGTGCGACCGCACAGGAGACGCACAGCGCGATCCTGGATCTGATCCGCTCGAGCGGCACGGTGACGCGGGTCGACCTGGCGGACCGCTCCGGTCTGACCGGCGCGTCGATCTCCCGGGTGGTCAAGCAGTTGCTCGCCGACGGCCTGATCATCGAGACCGGTCTGGGCGACCCGACCGGCGGCAAGCGGGCGACGCTCCTGCAGTTCAATCCCCGCGCCCGGCACGCCGTCGGCATCTCGATCGACACGCCGAGTACGACGTACGTCGTCACCGACATGAGCGGCCGGGTGATCGAGCAGGTGTCGTCGCGGGGCATCGGCAAGGACGCGCCGACCACGGCCGTCAAGCGGATCACCGCCGAGCTCGAGGACCTGATCGTCAAGGCGGAGATCGAGCCGTCCACGCTCGTCGGGGTCGGCGTCGCACTGGCCGGCCGCCAGGGCGGGGGAGGGCAGCGGCTGCTGCGGACGAACGCTTCGAAGTACGCCTGGGAGCCGTTCGCCGTCCGGGACACGCTGATGGCCGCGATCGACCACCCGATCGTGGTGGAGAACGACTCGACCTGCGCCGCGATCGGCGAGTTCTGGGCCGGCCGGATCCCATCCGCGAACGACTTCGCCACCGTCTATATGGCCGCCGGTTTCGGCCTCGGCCTGGTCACCAACGGCGATGTCTACCGCGGCTCGTCGTCGAACGTCGGCGAGATCGGCCACATGGTCCTGGACGTGAACGGACCACAGTGCTGGTGCGGCGGCCGCGGCTGCCTGGAGAGTCTGGCCGCGCCGCGCGCCGTGGTGAAACGCGCCGAGCAGGACGAGTCCCTGGTGAACGAGCTCGCCCTGCGCGGCCGGGAGATGGCCATCCGGTCCGACTTCGCGAAGATCGCCCGGCTCGCGGCCGCCGGTGATCCGCGCTGTGTGGAGTTGATCGAGGAGTCCGCGACGTACCTGGCCAAGGCCCTGCTGTCGATCACGAACCTGCTCGACCTCAACCAGATCATCCTGGCCGGCCCGGGATTCAGCGAGGCGGGTGACATCTACGTCCGGATCGCGATGACCGAGATCAACCGGCTGTCCTTCGTCCGTGCGATGCACCCGACCCGCGTCGAGCTGTCCAAACTAGGACCCAGCGCCGCTGCCCTCGGCGCTGCGTCCCTCGTCCTCCACAGTCAGCTCACTCCGCACCAGAAGTCGAGCCGCTAGTAGTGCCCCGTGAGTGGTGTGGCTTGGCGCTATCGGCGCCCAGGCACGCACCTCGCGGCACTTGCCCAGCGCCCACGATGCTCCGCATCGAGCCACTGACCAAGCACCCCGATGCACGCACCTGGACACCGCTATCGTTCGAGCCACACCACTCACGGGGCACTCAGGAAGTCCTTCAGCCAGAGCCCGCTCTTCTTCACGACGCGCTGCTGCGTGGTGTAGTCGACATACACGATTCCGAATCGGCGGCTGTAGCCCCAGGCCCACTCGAAGTTGTCCATCAGCGACCAGGCGAAGTACCCCTTGAGCGGGAAGCCTTCGGTCACGAGGTCCTGGCAGACGGCGACGTGCTGCTGCAGGTAGTCGAGCCGCTCGTCGTCCTCGACGGTCCCGTCGGCCGTCAGGACGTCCGGGTACGCCGATCCGTTCTCCGTCACGTACAACGGCAACTCCGGCGCCAGCTTGTTGATCGTCACCAGGATGTCGCGCAGCCCGGTGGCCTGGATCGGCCAGCCCATCTGGGTCCGCGGCAGACCGGTGTCGACGGCAACGACATTCTCGCTGCCCGGTTGGGTCGACGGACCGGGCGTGGAGATCGGCCCGTCCGGCGCGGCGACCGCGGTCGGACAGTAGTAATTCACGCCCATGAAGTCGAGCGGTGCCGAGATCAGCGCGAGATCATCCGCCTGTGCGGCGAACCACTCGGTCATCCCAGTGTCCTCGAGGACGTCCGCCGGATACGTGCCGGCGAGCAACGGGTCCAGGAACATCCGGTTCCGCAGACCGTCGATCCGTCGCGCGGCGTCGCGGTCCGCGGCTGACTCCGAGGCGGCGTGGATCGGCGCCGGGTTCAGGGCGATGCCGTACGTACCCTCCGACGAGCGCAGCGCCTCGAGCGCCAACCCGTGGCCGAGCAGCAGGTGGTGAACCGCCTTGAGCGCGTCGGCGCCCTCGGTCCGCCCCGGCGCGTGCTCGCCGTTGCCGTAGCCGAGGAACGCCGAGCACCACGGCTCGTTCAGCGTCATCCAGTGCTTGATCACGTCCGACAGCGCGTCGTGCGTGACTGCGGCGTAGTCGCGGAACCGCTCGGCCGTGTCGCGCACGAGCCAGCCGCCCGCGTCCTCGAGCGGCTGCGGCAGGTCCCAGTGATACAGGGTCGCGTACGGCGTCACGCCGTACTCCAGACAGGTCTCGGCGAGGCGCCGGTAGAACGCGAGGCCGTCCGGGTTGGCCGCACCGGACCCGGCCGGGACGATCCGCGGCCAGGCGATCGAGAACCGGTAAGCCTTCAGGCCGAGGTCGGCCAGCAGCCGGACGTCGTCGGCGAACCGGTGGTAGTGATCGACCGCGACGTCACCGTTGGTGCCGTCGGAGATCTTGCCGGGCGTGTGCGCGAAGGTGTCCCAGATGCTCGGGCCGCGCCCGTCCGCGGAGACCGCTCCTTCCACCTGGTACGACGCGGTCGCCGCGCCCCAGGTGAATCCAGGTGGGAAGCCGTTCGTCACGTCGTCTCCTTTGGTCCTTCAACCCAGTATTGCTCTTGGGGGAGGAGGCTACCTAACCGGTTAAGCAGCTCGTCCGGGAGGTCGGCCGCCATCGCCTCCAGCAAGGCGTCGACGCGGGCCGGCTTGCTGATTCCGACGACCGTCCCGGCGATGCCCGGGGTGTCGACGGAGTGCCGGAGGGCGGCGGTGGCGAGGTCGGTCCCGAACTCGCGGCAGGCCTTGTCCATCGCCGCGACGGCCTCGAGTACGGCGGCCGGCGCCTCGCGGTAAGCGTACTTCGTGGCGCCCTGCGGATTGGCAAGGATCCCGCCGCCGTAGATCGCTGCGTTGATCACCGCGATGCCGTCGTCGGCCGCGCGCCGGAACAGCGGACCGGCCGAGTGGTCGACCAGGCTCCACCGGTTGTGCACGAGCAGCACCTCGAAGCCGCCGAGATCGAGATAGCGGGCGAGCTCGGCCGTGCTGCCGCCGGCCAGCCCGACATGCCCGATCTCGCCGTCGGCGCGTAGCTGCATCAGCGTGTCGACGGCGTCCCGCATCGAGTCGAAGTCGTGCCACTCCGGGTCGTGCAGGTGGACCAGCGGCAGGTCGTCGAGGCCGAGCCGTTCCTTGCTCTCGGCGATGCTCGCGCGGACCCGGGCACCGGAGTAGTCACCGTCCTTGGCGTCGACCTTGGTCGCCACCAGGAAGCCGTCCGGGAGACCGCCGTACTCCTTGATGGCCTGGCCGATGCGGAGCTCGCTCTCGCCGTCGCCGTACCCGTTGGAGGTGTCGATCCAGGTGAGCGGGCCGTCGAACGCGCGCAGGATGAGGTCGACCGCCTCCTGCCGGGTGACGTCGTACCCGAAGACCGCGGGCATGCCGGCGATCCCGCTGCCGCCGGCGCAGACGGCGGACACGGTCAGACCGGTGGAACCAAGGGGCCGCAGCCAGTCGTCTGTCATGCCTCGGAGCCTACGGCGAAGGCGAATCCGTCGGGGTCGACGTAGACCTTCGTGCCAGCGGTTGAGATGAGCTCGGGGAGGTCCGGCGGGTTGCCCTCGAGCTCGGCGTGCGAGAAGCCGGCCACGTCGAGCTGCGGCTCGCGGGAGGTCTTGTCCACTTCGTACGTGAACACCTCGAGGACTGTGTCACCGCCCTTGAGGTAGCCGATGCTGAAGCCGCGCTTGTCGTGCGGCTGCTCGATCGTGCCGATGAACGAGAAACCGTAGTGCTCGGCGTAGTACTCGCTCGTCGCGGCCCGGTCCTCGATCGTCACCGCGACGTGGTCGAACCGCGGGCGCTGCGGAACGCCCAGGGCGCGCTCTCTCGCGACCCCGTCGGCGTCCAGCACAGCGGCGTACTGGAGATCGCCCTGGATCATCTCGAGCAGTGTGCCGTCCGGGTCGTAGAAGAAGCAGATCCGGACCTCACCCTCGGCGTCGAGCGGGTCCAGCTTGAACTCCACCCCGGCGGCCTTGAGTACGTCGGCCCGCTCGTCGAGCCGGTCCACCTTGAAGCCGACGTGGCGGAACCCCTTCTGCAGGTCGTCCGGGCTCCAGGTGCTCCGGTCCCGGCCGTTGCCCACGGCCCGTAACTCGATCGTTGCGGTCACCGCGTCGAGTACGGCGCGCTCCGGCGTCGGCTCGCCGATCACCCGGAGCTCCAGGAACTTGGTGTAGTACTCGACCGAGCGCTGCACGTCCGTGCAGTTGACCACGACGTTCTTGATCGGCATGGAACCTCTCTCTGCTGACTAGTTCTTGACCGCGCCGAGCATCATCCCGGCGACGAACTGCCGCTGCATCCGGACGTAGACGACGATGACCGGGACGACGGACAGCGTGAGGCCGGCGGTGAGTGCCGGCCAGTTGGTGGAGTACTGGCCCATCAGGGTGAACAGCACGGGTTGCAGGGGGAGCGAATCGGTGTTGCGCAGGACCGTGTTGGCGATCAGGAACTCGTTCCAGGTGGACAGGAACTGGAAGATCACCACGGTCGCGATGCCGGGCCGGGTCAGCGGCAGGATCACCCGCCGGAAGATGGTCAGCTCGCTGCCGCCGTCCACCCGGGCCGCCTCGATCAGCTCGTCCGGCAGCGTCTGGAAGAACGCGCGCATCAGGAACATCGCGAAAGGCGCGGAGCCGGAGATGTAGAGCACCAGCAGACCGGTCTGCGTGTCGAGCAGACCGAGCGACTTGAGCTCGAGGTAGAGCGGGATGATCAGCGCCGTCGACGGCATCATCAACGTGGTGAGCAGCAGCACGAACAGCGTGTTACGGAACGGGAAGTCGAGCTTGGCGAACGCGTACCCGCTGAGCGTCGCGAACACCAGGACGCCGATCACGGTGACCGACGTGATCCAGACGCTGTTCCAGAAGTGCAGAGGGAACTCGATGGACGTCCAGGCATCCTTGTACGCCGTACCCGTGAGCTTTCGCGGGATGATCGGCCCGTTGAAGATCGTGTTCTGCTCGCGCAACGAGGTGAGCAGCATCCAGACGAACGGGAACGCCATCACCACGCAGAACGGCAGCAGTACGAACGTCGCGAACGACTTCCCGACCCACGGCCTCTGGGCATTCGTCACGCTCATCGGTCCGCCCTCCTGGTCAGCCAGAGCTGGGCGATCACGGCCAGCGTGCACAAGACCATCGTCACGACGCTGAACGCGCTCGCGTACCCGAGTTGCGGGATCGAGCCCGATGTCGAGCCGAACGCCAGGGAGTACAGATAGGTGCCGAGCACCTCACTCGCGTGGTTCGGGCCGCCGCCGGTCATCACGAAGATCACGTCGAACGCCTTGAATCCGTTGAGCAAGCCGAGGCTGACGATCAGGCCGGTGACGACGCGCAGGCTCGGGACCGTGATGTGGCGGAACTGCTGGACGGTGTTGGCGCCGTCCATGGCTGCCGCCTCGTACAGGTTCGGATCGATGCTCTGCAGACCGGCGAAGTAGATCAGCATGTTGAAGCCGAGGCCACCCCAGACCGTCACCACCACGATGGCCGGCAGGACCGTCTTCTGGTCGGCCAGCCACGGATGCTGCAGGCTGTCCAGACCGATGGCCCCGAGCAACCGGTTGAGCGTGCCGATGTTCGGGTCGTAGATCAGCTTCCACAACACGGCCGACACCACGAACGAGACGATGCCCGGGATGAACAGGATGGTCCGGACCAGGACGCCGACCTTCGCCCAGACCACGTTGACCAGGACGGCCGTGACGAGCCCGAGGAAGGTGAGCACCGCCGTGGTCACCCCGGTCAGCACCAGCGTGATGATCATCGCCCGGCGCGCGACCGGATCGTTCAGCATCCGGCTGTAGTTGTCGAAGTTGACGAACCGCGGCGCACCGAATCCGCCCCACGAGGTGAGACTCAGGTACGCCGTGTAGAGGATCGGCCAGAGCACGAAGCCCAGGAACAGCACGAACGTCGGCGCCACGAACAGGTAACCCGCGAGCCGCTGCGACTTCCGCAGCGGTGAACCGAACCGGTACGACGGCCGCCGGGGGAGCGGCCGCCGATCCGGTGGTGCCACGTTCTTGCGCGGCCGGGAGAGCGCTGTCGCCATCCGATCAGCCGCCCTTGGCGTTTTGCACGGCCTGCTGCATCTCCTTGGCGACGGCGGCCGGTTCCCCCTTGCCGTCGAAGATCTTGGCCAGCGGATCGCCGGCCGCGACCGACCCGGGGCCGAACGGGATGTGCGGGCACCCGTCGCCGTCGAGCAGCCAGGACGTCATCTGCTTCATGATCGGCAGCTCGATCCGGCTCGCCGCGCTCTTGGTGGCCGGCATCGAGTTGGACTCGTTCATCGTGGGGGAGTACTCGTCCGCGGAGTACATGAACTTCAGGAACTCCAGCGCGGCGTCCTTGTTCTTGCTGTTCGCCGACACCGCCCAGCCGGCGCCGGCCTGGTTCGCGGTCCAGTGCCGCTTGCCGGCCGCGATCGCGGGGGTCTTCATCACCTTGTACTTCTTGTTGAAGGCCGGGGTCGCGTCCTTGGTCAGTCCCTGCGGCGTCCAGCTGCCGTTGAACAGCATCGCCGCCTTCTCGGTGTAGAAGATCTGCGGCGCCTGGTCGCCGCTGGTCCCGGTCGTGCCGGGCTGGAAGACACCGCCGTTGACGATCTTCTGCTGGAGCTCGATCGCCTGGACGACCTTCGGGTCCTCGTACGTCAGCCCGTCCTTCAACTGGTCGAGCTTGAGGTAGAAGGTCGGATCGTCGGCAACTTGCGTGATGAGTGGAAGGAAGAAGTCCAGGGAGCTCGTCGTCGGGTTGCAGCTCAGCGCCACCGGGAACTTGCCGGTCGCCTTGATCTTCGCCGCCGCCGCGATCAGGTCGTCCCACGTCTCGATCTCGTCCTCGCCGACCCCGGCCTTCTTCAGCAGGTCCGGGTTGTAGAACAGGCCGAAGGTCTGCGCCATCCAGCCGACCGCGTACTGCTTGCCGTCCAGGGTGTACTCCTGGTTGGCGGAGTCGAAGAAGTCCTTCAGGAAGTCGTCGCCGAGCTCCTGCTTCAGGTCCGCCGAGATCCCGCCGGTGCCGTAGGTCAGCGCCCGCGTGTGCGGTGCGAAGATCTCCGGTACGTCGCCGCCGGCCACCGCGGCCTGCAGCGCCGGCAGGTACTGGTCCGGGGTGCCGAAGATCCGGTTCTCGACCGTGATGTTGCTGTGTGCCGCCTGGAACTTCTCGATCAGCTTCGGGAACTGGTCCTCCTGGTCGTTGTACCAGGACCACATCCGGACCACGGCCTTGCCGCCGCTCGTGGTGCCGCCCCCGCTGTCACTGCCACCGCAGGCGGCGAGCGCGGACCCCAGTCCGAGTGCGCCCACTGCCCCCTTGAGTACCGTCCGCCGCCGTACGTGCCGTTCGCCCATCGCCGACTCCTAGTCGCTCACCTCACGAACCTCACACCAACTTCCTAACTGAAAGTAAGAAAGGGGTCAAGGTCGGGAAACGGATTTCCAGATTTTCCGGGACCGGCAGGTCGGCTCATAGGGTGTGGGCATGGTGACGACGTGGTGATCCGGCTGAGTGAGCGGTGGCCGGAGGTGAGCTCCGATCGGCTGCTGTCCGAGTGCGTGCCGCCGCCGCGCTTCGCCGAGGTCCGGTTCGCCACGTACCGGCCGGATCCGGACGAGCCCTCCCAAGCCGAAGCGCTGAGTGTGCTCACCGAGCGGTCGGTCCAGTTGGCGCAACCGCGCCGGACACCAAGCATGTGGTCACGTCTCCGCGGCCGTGGAACCACGCCTGCGGGCAAACCGGGCATCTACCTCGATGGTGGGTTCGGAGTCGGTAAGACGCACCTGCTCGCATCGCTGTGGCACGAAGCCGCCGGACCGAAGATGTACTGCACCTTCGTCGAGCTCACCAACCTGGTGGGCGCCCTCGGTCTCCGCGCCGCCGTCGAGGCGCTCTCGTCGTACCGTCTGATCTGCATCGACGAGTTCGAGCTCGACGATCCCGGTGACACGATGCTGATCTCCCGGCTGCTCGGCCAGTTGGTCGCCGCCGGAGTCGAGCTGGCCGCGACCTCGAACACGCTGCCGGACAAGCTCGGCGAAGGCCGGTTCCAGGCGATCGACTTCCTCCGCGAGATCCAGGCGCTCGCCGCGAACTTCGACGTACGCCGGATCGATGGACCGGACTACCGGCACCGTGGCCTCCCGGTGGCTCCCGAGCCGTGGCCGGACGAGCGCGTCGAGCAGACCGCCGCCGAACGACCGGGCGCGTCCTGCGACCACTTCGTCGACCTGCACCGCCATCTGGCCGAGCTGCACCCGAGCAAGTACGGCGCCCTCCTCGATGGCGTCGAGGCCGTCGCGATCACCGACATCCGCCCGCTCACCGACGAGAACGTCGCGCTCCGGATGGTCGTCCTGGCCGACCGGATGTACGACCGGAACCTCCCGCTGCTGGCCGGCGGCGTACCGCTGGACCAGACGTTCTCCGCCGACATGCTGAAGGGCGGCTACCGGAAGAAGTACCTCCGGGCCTTGTCGCGGTTGATTGCCCTGACACGCGAGTCGGCAGACCAAGCAGCGTCCTGAAACCTGCACCCGGTGTGTGGTTCATTGGGAGCATGGTGATGCCGGCGGGGTGGCGTGCGGTCAGACTGTGGCTCGGGGTCGCGTTCGCGGTCCTGTGCGGATGGCTGGCCTGGCATGTCGGCAATGAACTGTTCCGGTTCATCTGGATGGGCGACGAGGGTGAGTTCCTCGTGTTCGTGGTCATCCTCGGCCTGTTGGCGGCCGTCCTGATCGCCACCGCGATCCAGCCGTCGCCGCCCAGCGAGGGCTCGGGCCGGTGGTTGGTGCGGGCCGCCGTCTACCTGTGCGGCTGCGCAGCGCTCATGCTCGTCGCACTCTGGGCCGGTACGGCGTACTACGACGCGACCGACTGCCCGACCGGGGACGCAGACTGCCTGTCGCTCCTCGGCGGCATGGTGTGGGCGGTGATCTCCGTACCGGTCAGTGTCGTCGTCATCGTGGTGATCGAGCTCGTCCTGCGGCGCCGGCGCAAGGTTGCGCAGACTTCCGCTGATCTCGGCGGTTGATGAGGCAGGATGGGCGAATGGCGAAGCAGAAGAAGGGGAAGGCCGACGACGGCGGACTGCGCGAGCAGTTGCGGGTGCCGTCCGGGCCGGTCGACCTGACGACGTACGACACGCGCGCCACGCCTGGCTTCAGCGGGAGCAAGGACGAGGGTAAGGTCGCGCTGGAGGGCCTCGAGGCCGAGGTCTCCGACTGGCAGGAGCGGCTGTTCGCCGAGGGGCGCAAGGACGGCGAGCGGAGCGTGCTGCTCGTCCTGCAGGGGATGGACACGTCCGGCAAGGGCGGGGTGATCCGGCACGGCGCGGGGCTGATGGATCCGCAGGGGCTGAAGATCACGTCGTTCAAGGCGCCGACAGCGGCCGAGAAGCGGCGCGGGTTCCTGTGGCGGATCAAGCAGGCGCTGCCGTCGGAGGGGATGATCGGGATCTTCGACCGGTCGCACTACGAGGACGTGCTGATCGCGCGGGTGCGCAACCTGGTGACGCCGAACGTGTGGAACCGGCGCTACGACCAGATCAACGACTTCGAGGCCGAGCTGGACGCGCACGGTGTGACGATCGTGAAGTGCTACCTGCACATCTCGCAAGAGGAGCAGAAGGTCCGCCTGCAGGCGCGGCTGGACGATCCGACCAAGCACTGGAAGTACAACCCCGGCGACGTCGACGAGCGAGAGCTCTGGCCGGACTACATGGATGCCTACCATGCGGCGATCGAGCGGTGTAACACGCCCGAGGCGCCCTGGTACGTGATCCCCAGCGACCGCAAGTGGTACCGCAACTGGGCCGTCACCACGATCCTCCTGGAGACCCTCAGGTCCCTCGACCCCCAGTGGCCGCAGGCCGACTACGACATCGACACCGAGAAGAAGCGCCTGGCCGCCACCTGAGCCGCACCCCCGCGGCGTCAGCCGCGGGGGATCAGCTGTCCGGGTCGATGTCGTGTTTGCGGAGGAGATCGCGGAGGTGGGCGACCTGTTCGTGGAGGCGCTCGTTCTCGTCCAGGACGGCGTTGAGCTCGCCGAGTAGGTGGTGCCGGCGGCCGTACGTGGTCCAGGTCGCGGAGTCGTCGGCGAGCATGCCGGTGACAGCGGTCTCGACGCGCTCGCGGCGGTCGATCCAGTCCTGCACCTTGCGGCGGACCTGGTCGGGATCGGACGTGAGCTTGGTCAGGATCTGGGCGGCGACACCCTCGCCGTCGCGCAGCAGACCGAGCAGCAGATGCTCGGTGTCGAGCTGGTCGGCACCTCGGCGCCGGGCCTCGTCCCACGCGGACTCGAACGTGCTCTTGGCCCGTGGCGTGAAGGGGATCGACCCGGCAATGCCGCCGCTCCCACGCCCGACGATCTCCACGATCAGGTTGCGGACCGCCGAGGCCGAGATCCCGCAGCCACCTGGGAAGGAGCGGTTGGGCTTCGAACCGGACAGTGCCTTCGCCGCAATGCCGTGCTCCTCCTCGATCAACGCGACCAGCAGGTGTTCGGTCCCGATGTAGGCGTGGTCGAGCTTGCGCGCTTCCTCCTGGGCCAGGACGACGACCCGCCTGGCCGGATCACTGAATCTCTCGAACATCCGGATTCCTCTCCCCACCAACTCGTCGCCCCAGTCGGCGACCTCGTCGTCCAGGAGCAACTCGATCCTGAGCTGCTCCTGCAAGTCCTCGGCCATCACCGGCTCCGGCTCGAGCCGGATGCGGATGAACGTCGCGACCTCGTCCGGCGTCGCCTGACCGGTGGCGATCCGGTCCAGCAGTTCGTCCATTTCCTCCACCGGCTCCAGCCGCAACTCGGCCCGGTTGAGCGCGGTGAATTGCAGCACCACCGCGACCGCCACGACCCGGTTCGCGCCGTTGAACGGTCGCTCCCGGACCAACCCCGCGAGCAACACCCCCGTCGCCTCGGCGAGCCCGCTGGTACGCCGTACGTCGCTCAGCACCCGATCGACCGCGTCCAGGTCCGTCCGGCGTACGGCGTCCTCCGACTCGCACTGCAGCACGCGGGCCGCCACTGCGAGGACGTCGTACCGGCCGAGGTAGCGCATCAGTCGTCTCCGCGAAGCCGGCGCAGTGACTCCTCGTGCCGCGCCAGGTTCTCCTCCAGCAGCCGGCTGAACCGCGTGTCCTGCCGCCGCTGATCGACGAGCGCGGTGATCGCCTCCCGCGCGACGTCCGAGACCGACCGACCCTCCACCGACGCCACGGTCTGCAGTCGCTCGGCCAAGTCCGGATCGAGCCGCAACAGGATGTTCTTCGTCCCGTCCTTCACCATGGCTATCAAGATATCACGCTATCTACGGCCGGATAGGGTGACAGCGTGGAGAACCTGCGGACGGATGTCGTGGTGGTGGGGCTGGGCGCGTTCGGGTCGGCCGCGTTGTGGCGGTTGGCGGCGCGCGGGATCAACGTGATCGGGATCGAGCGGCAGGCGATCGCGCATCCGTTCGGGTCGTCTCATGGGAGTACGCGGTTGTTCCGGGTCGCGTGCATGGAGCATCCGGGGCTGACGCCGATCGCGCGGAAGTCGCTGGCGTTGTGGACAGAGCTGGGGGAGCGGACCGGCGAGACGTACGTCCGCCAGACCGGATCGCTCAACGTCGGCGGACCGAACAGTCGCCCGGTCAAGGGCGCGCGTCAGGCAGCCGCCGAGGCGGGTGCGCCGACGACGGATCTCACGCATGACGAGTTGCACGAGCGATTCCCGCAGTACGAGCTGGACCCCGGAGACGTGGCTGTCTGGGATCCCGGTGCCGGCATCTGCTACGCCGAGCCGACGGTCCGCGCCCACGTCGCGGAGGCCGAGCACTTGGGCGCCACGGTCTATCCGAACACGATGGTGACCGCGATCGACCTCGGCCCGAACGAGGTGACCGTGCGGACGCCGACTGTCGACATCATCGCGGACCAGGTCGTCGTCGCCACCGGCGCGTGGCTGAGCAAGCTGGTCCCTGGGGTGCCGCTGTCACCACGCCGTACGCCGCTGTTCTGGTTCCAGCCGAAGGACCCGGCGTCGAACGCGTTCCGGCTCGGCAACTTCCCGTCGTTCATCTGGGAGTTCGGGGACGGGCGCGGCCTGTGGGGACACGGCTCCGACGAGGACTTCCTGGTGAAGGTCGGACTGGACGGTGCCGAGCGGGACCGCGGCGTGGATCCGGACGAGCTCGATCGCTACATCCACCCGCGCAAGGACATCACTGAGCTGTCGCACGCGATCAGCCGCGCGTTCCCGGATCTCGATCCCGAGCCGGTCAAGCTGATGCCTTGCATGGTGACGGACTCACCCGACGGCCAGTTCCTCGTCGGGAGGTACGACGAACGCCTGGTGATCGCCGGCGGCGACAGCGGCCACGGCTTCAAACACTGCGCAGGAATCGGCGAACTCCTGGCCCAACTCACCACAAAGGAGACGCCGTACACCGACGTCTCCTTTGTGAACCCGCTGAGGTTCTAAGCCGTGCGCACCAGCTCGGGGCGGGCGATGACTGGGCGGGGGGCCGGGGCCAGGGTGAGGAGGTCGAGCCCGGCTACGCCGTATCGGAGGAGGACCAGGCGGGCAACCTCGGCGCTGACGCCCAGGGGGCGCGAGACGGCCACGGCGCCGGCGCGGCGGGCGGTCGACTCGGCACGGTCAGGCAGGACGCCGGGGGCCAGGAACAGCGAGCCGACGGCGACGTGCCGGCGGCCCTCCAGGCGCCACTGCAGGACAGCCTCGGCCGGTGACGGGGTCGCCGCGCAGGTGAAGGCCGCGGTCACCGGCAGCTTGTGCCGCTGACCCCACAGCCGCGCCAGCCGGGTCACGCTCGCGTTCGCCTGCGAGTCGCTCGAGCCGGCGCAGGCCAGCACCAGCGCGTCCAGCTCCCGCACCCGGCCGCCCTTGAGCTCCGCCCGCATCCGGCGATCGAGGACGTCGAGCAGCGACTCGTCGTACCCGAGGACGTCGGAGGCGATGATCCGCAGCGCCGGGAACCGGGTCCGCGCCTCGTCGAGGACGGCCGGGATGTCGACCCGGGCGTGGAACGCCGACGAGAGCAGCAACGGCAGGATGACGACTTCCTCCACGCCCTCGGCGGCGAGCTTGCCGAGCTTCTGGTACGGCGTGGGCGGGCAGTGGTCGAGGAAGGAGGCTTCGATCCGCAGGTCGCTCCGCAGCTCGCGCAGGCACTTCACCAGCGAGTGGACGGTGGCGGCCGAACGCGGATCGCGGCTGCCGTGGGCGAGGACTACGAGAGCTGGAGCAGTCATAGCAGTTCCCCTTCTTCGTCGTCGATCATGCCGGCCGCGAGTGTCCACCCGTCGTGGGCGTCGATCAGCAGGAACGATCCGGTGATGGCGTTGCTGGAGTACGGATCGGCGGCCAGCGGTGCGGCGACCTTGAGCTGCACCTTGCCGATGTCGTTGAGGTCGAGCCCGGTGGCGTCGATGACTCCGAGCGTGTCGAGGTCCAGCGCCCCGGTGATCTTGGTGACGATCGCCTGGGCGGTGGTCGTGGTGTGCTTGATCAGCAGCCGGGCGCCCACGGTCAGCGGACGGTCCGACAGCCAGCACACGGTGGCGGCAAGTTCCCGGCGGGTGCCGGGGGAGTCGTCGGCCGCGACGATCACCGAGCCGCGGGCGACGTCGATGTCGTCGGCGAGCCGGACGGTGATGGCCTCGCCGGCGACCGCGGACGGCCGTTCGGCGACCGCGGTCGACGTGGCGGTGACGACCGGCCGGTCGATCCCGGCGATCGACGTACGACGGCCGGCCGGCAGCACGATCACCGGGTCACCGACGGATACGGTGCCGGAGGCAACGGTCCCGGAGTAGCCGCGGTAGTCGCGGTACTCCTCGGTCTGCGGCCGGAGCACGTACTGGACCGGGAACCGCAGCGGCTCGCGGGAGGTGTCGGTCCGCCCGTTGGCGTTCTCGAGCACCTCGAGCAGCGTCGGTCCGTCGTACCAGTCCGTCTGAGCGGACCGCTCGACCACGTTGTCCCCGACCAGAGCGGAGACCGGGATGGCCTGCAGGTCGGCGATCTCGAGCTGGTCGGCGAGCTCCGCGACGTCCTTCACGATCCCCTTGAAGACGGCCTCGTCGTAGCCGACCAGGTCGATCTTGTTGACCGCGAGTACGACGTGTGGCACCCGGAGCAGACCGGCCACGGCCAGGTGCCGCCGGGTCTGCTCGAGGACGCCGTGCCGCGCGTCGACCAGGATGATCACCACGTCCGCGGTGGACGCGCCGGTCACGGTGTTGCGCGTGTACTGCACGTGCCCGGGGCAGTCGGCCAGGATGAACGAGCGCTTGTCGGTGGCGAAGTACCGGTAGGCGACGTCGATCGTGATGCCCTGCTCGCGTTCGGCGCGCAGGCCGTCGGTGAGGAGGGCGAAGTCGAAGTCACCACCACGGGCTTCGGACACCGTCTTCACGTGCGCGATCTGGTCGGCCAGGATCGCCTTGCAGTCGTGCAGCAGCCGCCCGACCAGGGTGGACTTGCCGTCGTCGACCGATCCGGCGGTGGCCAGCCGCAGCAGTTGCCGCTGGGCGAGCTGCTCTACAGCTGTGCTCAATCCTTGGCTCATCAGAAGTAGCCTTCCCGCTTGCGGTCTTCCATCGCGGCTTCGCTGACCCGGTCGTCGGCCCGGGTGGCGCCGCGCTCGGTCAGTTCGCTGGCCGCGACCTCGACGACCACCTCGGCCGCGGACGAGGCGGTCGAGGCGACCGCGCCGGTGCAGGACATGTCGCCGACGGTCCGGTAGCGGACCACCCGGCGTTCCACGACCTCACCGTCACGGGGCTGCGAGTAGGGGCCGACGGCAAGCAACATGCCGTCGCGCTCGAACACGTCCCGCTCGTGGGCGTAGTAGATGCTCGGCAGGTCGATGCCCTCGCGCTCGATGTAGTTCCACACGTCGAGCTCGGTCCAGTTGGACAGCGGGAACACCCGCACGTGCTCACCGGGCCGGTGCTTGCCGTTGTACAGCGACCACAGCTCCGGCCGCTGGTTGCGCGGGTCCCACTGACCGAACTCGTCGCGCAGGCTGAAGATCCGCTCCTTCGCCCGGGCCCGCTCCTCGTCCCGGCGCCCGCCGCCGAACACCGCGTCGAACCGGTGCCCGTTGATGGCGTCGAGCAACGGAACCGTCTGCAGCGGGTTCCGGGTGCCGTCGGAGCGCTCGCGGAGCCGGCCGTCGGCGATGTAGTCCTCGACACTGGCCACCTCGAGCCGCAGACCCAATGCGCCTACGGTCGCGTCGCGGTAGTCCAGGACCTCCTGGAAGTTGTGCCCGGTGTCTACGTGCAGCAGCGCGAACGGAACCCCGGCCGGCGCGAACGCCTTCCGCGCCAGGTGCAGCATCACGATCGAGTCTTTACCGCCGGAGAACAGGATCACCGGACGCTCGAACTCCGCCGCCACCTCACGGAACACGAAGATCGACTCGCTCTCCAGGGCGTCGAGTTCTGTCACCGTGGTGCTCAGGGTGGCCTCCGGGGCATCAATCGACTGGGGCGGTGGGGCGGGGAAGGTATCCAATGCAGTGGTCATGTGTGGAGCCCGCATTCGACCTTGCCCTGGCCGGCCCAGCGGCCGCTGCGCGGGTCTTCACCGGGGGCGACGCGCTGGGTGCACGGTTCGCAGCCGATGGACGGGTAGCCGTCGTACTGGAGCAGGTTGACCAGTACCCCGTTGTCCGCGATGTAGGTGTCCAGGTCCTCCTGGGTCCACGGCGCGATCGGGTTCAGCTTCACCATGTCGCGCTTGGCGTCGTACTCGATGACCGGGGTGTTGGCCCGGGTCGGCGCCTCCTCGCGGCGGATGCCGGTGACCCAGGCCTTGTAGCCGGACAGGTACCGGTTGAGTGGCTCGACCTTGCGGAGCGCGCAGCACTTGTCGGGCTCACGCTCGTACAGCTTCTCGCCGTACTCCGCGTTCTGCTCTTCGACCGTCTGCTTCGGGAGGGCGTTGACCAGGTTGATCGGCAGCGTCGCCGCCACCGCGTCCCGGGTGCCGATCGTCTCGGCGAAGTGGTAACCCGTGTCGAGGAACAGGACGTCGACACCGGGGGCCGCCTCGGCCGCGAGGTGGGGGAGTGCCCCGTCTGCCATCGAGGCGGTCACCACCAGTTCGTCACCGAAGGTCTCCCGCGCCCACGCCAGCAGTTCCTGCGCCGAGGCGTCGGCTAGTCGTTCGTTGGCCTCCTCGGCCAGCGTCTTCAGATCCGTACTCATTCCACTGTCACCCGCAACCCGATCATCTTCAGCTGGAACACCCGCGCACACGGCCGGCACTCCCACGCGCCATGGCCTTCCTCGGAGGGACGAAGGTCCTCGTCCCCGCAGTACGGGCAGTAAAGAGGTGCCGCACGCTCACTCATCGACGTCCTCGCTTCGCTCCGGGCGCCGACGAGGCACAAGTCACGCTGCCCTTGTTGGTGAACTCACTTCGTTCGTTCACTGCAAAGCCTCCTCGTCAGCTCGGGTGACCCACTGGGCGAAGCGCTCGCCCTCGTTGCGCTCCTTCAGGTAGTTCTGGGTGACGCGCTCCACGTAGTCGGTGAGCCCGTCGGCGGTGACCTTGTGGCCGCGCAGCTTCCGGCCGAAGCCGGCGTCCAGCCCGAGGCCGCCGCCGAGGTGGACCTGGTAGCCCGGCACCTGCTTGCCCTCGGCATCCATCACCAGCTGCCCCTTGAGGCCGATGTCGGCGGTCTGGATCCGGGCGCAGGAGTTCGGGCAGCCGTTCACGTTCACGGTGATCGGTACGTCGAGCTCCGGGATCCGCATCTCCAGCTCGTCGATCAGCTGGGCCGCCTTCGCCTTGGTCTCGACGATCGCCAGCTTGCAGAACTCGATCCCGGTGCAGGCCATCGTGTTCCGCCGCCAGGCTGACGGCCGGGCCTGGAACCCGAGCGCGTCGAGGCCGGCGATCAGCGATTCGACCTGCGCCTCCTCGACGTCGAGCACGAGCAGCTTCTGCTGCGCGGTGGTCCGGATCCGGTTCGACCCGTGCGCCGCGACCACGTCCGCGACCTCGGCGAGCTTCGTCCCCGACACCCGTCCGACCACCGGCGCGACGCCGACGAAGTACTTGCCGTCCTTCTGCTTGTGCACGCCGACGTGATCGCCCTGGACGGCGGGGATCTCGGGCGCCGGGCCGTCGATCAGCTTCCGCTTGAGGTACTTCTCCTCCAGCACCTCACGGAACTTCTCGACACCCCAGTCCGCGACGAGGAACTTCAGCCGTGCCCGGGTCCGCAGCCGCCGGTAGCCGTAGTCGCGGAAGATGCTGGTGACACCCCACCAGGCCTCGTGCACTTCCTCCAACGGGATCCAGGTGCCGAGCCGCTGCGCGAGCATCGGGTTCGTCGACAGGCCGCCGCCGACCCACAGGTCGAAGCCGGGCCCGTGCTCGGGGTGCACGACCCCGACGAACGCGATGTCGTTGACCTCGGGTACGACGTCGTGCGACGGGTGCCCGGTAAGCGCGGTCTTGAACTTCCGCGGCAGGTTGGAGAACTCGTTCGAGCCGATGTACTTCTCGACGATGTCGTCGATGGCCGGCGTCGGGTCGATGATCTCGTCCGCGGCGATCCCGGCGACCGGGCTGGCGATCACGACGCGCGGCACGTCACCGCAGGCCTCGGTGGTGTAGAGCCCGACGGCCTCCAGTTTCTGCCAGATCGCCGGGACGTCCTCGATCCGGATCCAGTGCAACTGGATGTTCTGCCGGTCGGTGATGTCAGCGGTGTCGCGCGCGTACGCGGTGGAGACCTCCGCGATCACCCGCAGCTGCTCGGTGCTGAGCTGGCCGCCCTCGACCCGGACCCGCAGCATGAAGTAGCGGTCGTCCAGCTCCTCCGGCTCCAGCGTCGCGGTCTTGCCGCCGTCGATCCCGGGCTTGCGCTGGGTGTACAGACCCCACCAGCGGAACCGGCCGCGCAGGTCGGCCGGGTCGATCGAGTCGAAGCCGCGGTGCGCGTAGATATTCTCGATCCGGGCCCGGACGTTCAGGCCGTCGTCGTTCTTCTTGTTCTCCTCGTTCTTGTTCAGCGGCTCGCGGTAGCCGAGCGCCCACTGGCCTTCGCCCTTGCCCTTGCGTGGCCGGGCAGGCTTGCGGGTGGCAGGAGCAGACGTGACGCCAGTCATCCGGAGGGTGTCCTTGTCCTCGTGACAGGTGCTCACCGAGGGCGGTGGGATCGAAGCGTCGTCGATTCGATGCGTTCCGCGCGGTGCGCACCCAGCGGTGATCGGGGGTGATCAGGGGCCTCGTCGGGCCCGGCGGGGTGGCTGTCAGAACATCGAAGGACAACAGATGGCGCTGCGCATCCGCCCGAGGTCGACATGAATGCGACCTACGAGGTGAGTGGAGCGGGCAGCGAGCATGCTCATAAGCGTCAGGTCCAACGCCTGACAAATCAACTCCCAATCTCACATCATGAGCGCCGGTCTCACGATGCGGCTATGTCTAGCAGTCTGGTGCTGATTGTTTCGCGCTCGACAGGTGTTCTACAAGATCTCTTGCACAAGAGATCTTGTGTAATCTACGGTGCCTCCAATGAGCCCCGCGAACCGGCGTCCGGCCGATCCCTCGCTGATCGCTGCGATCCACCACCCGCTGCGCCGCCGGCTGATCGACCTGCTCGTGGTCGACGGTCCCGCCACCGCCTCGCAGCTGGCTGAACGCACCGGTGAACTGGTCGGCAACATCAGCCATCACCTGAAGGTCCTGGCCTCGGCCGGAGTCATCGAGGAGGCGCCCGAGCTGGCCAAGAACCGCCGGGAGCGGTGGTGGCGCAGCGCCCGTGCGTCGTGGACGTGGTCGGTCGCCGACGCCGCGGGTGAGCCGGCCGGCGAGCTGGTCGCAACGGTCGCCGAGGAGAGGAATATCACGTACCACGCGGACAAGGTCAGGCACTGGCTGGATATGCGCCACGAGTACGGCGAGGACTGGTTGCGGGCCGCGTTCGCGACGGAGAGCTGGCTGACCCTGACGCCGGAGCGCTTGACCGAGTTGTCCGAGCGGATCGGGGAGCTGATCCAGGAGTACTACGAGCACCCGTCGACCGAGGAGTCCGCGGTGCCGGTCTACGTGTTCGCCCACGGTGTCCCAGCTCGGCCATGAGCGGTGTCGCGGCGGCTGAGGCGACTGACATCCCGCCGCTGCGCCGGGATCGACGGGTGCACGCCTGAATCCTGTCGGAAGCGATCTCGGAGGCCGGCCAACCGGCCGGCCGTGTTCGTCGGTGCGCCGCTGGGCGGTCTGCTGGTCGCGCAGGGCGGCCTGGTGACCGTGATGGTTGCCGACGCGGTGTCGTTCGGAGTCATCGCGCTGGCGCTGACCTTCGTCGTACGGCCCAGGTTCCCGCGGCTGGCGCCGAGTGGGCACTCGATCCGCCGCGACTTGTCCGCAGGGTTCGGGTCCCTCCGCCGCGATAGGTCGCCCGAACGCTGGTGATCGCGTTCTTCGGGTTGAACCTCTGTGTCGGACCGGTCCTGGCCGTGGGCCTCGTCCAGCGCACTCACCTGGCTGGCTGGGGATCGGCCGCGCTGGGTTGGTTCCAGGCCTGCTCCGGGATCTGTGCGGCGGCCGGTGCGGTGACGGCGATGCGCTGGAAGCCGCATCGGCCGGCTCGGGCCGGGCTGCTGGTGCTCATCGCCCAGGCGGCCGGCTGCGTCATGGTCGGCTCGGTTCCACGACCGGTCGTGTTCGTCGCGATGGGGATGATCGGGTTCACCGCCGGTCTCGCGTCGGCGCTGCTGTCCGGCGCCTTCCAGCAGACCATCGAGCCGGCGTACCTCGGCCGCACCTCGAGCATCGTGAGCCTGTCGGACGAGGCCCTGATGCCGGTGGCGATGACTGCCTTCGGTGCGTTGATCTCGCTCACGAGTGTGTCGGTCGCCTGTGCGCTACTGGGGACGACGTTCGCCGCGCTGATGGTGTGGTCCGCCTCCCGCCTCCGCGGCTGAGCTCTGTACTCCGGTGGTGGCGTGCGCTACTTTGCGTCCAAACAATAGGAAACTTTCCTAACGATTGGCGGGAGGGAGACAATCGTGGGGTCCTTGCGTCGGGTCGGATCGATGGTCGTGGCCGCGGGTCTGGTGGTGGGTCCGGTGAGTGGTGTGGGTGCGGTGAGCACTGCCGCAGCTGGGTCCGGTGGTGTGGTGCGGGTGAATCAGCTCGGGTACGGCGCCTTCGACGGTAAAGCGGCGTACGTGATGACACGGGATGCCGCGACGGGTGCTCGGTATCAGGTGGTCGACCGGTACGGGAATCGCGTGCTGAGCGGGCGGGTCGGCGGTGACGTGGGGGAGTGGAATGCGACGTACCAGCACGTCTATCAGCTCGATCTGTCGGCGCTGAAGGTGCCAGGGAAGTATCGGATCGAGGTGCCCGGCGTTGCATCGTCGGCGTTCGAGATCCGTGCCGATGCGAACCGGCTGCTGACCGGAGCCAAGGACAAGGCCGTCACGTTCTTCACCGAGCAGCGGGACGGGGCGAACGTCGTCCCCGGGTCGCTCGGGCGGCAGCCGGCGCACCTCAACGACCGGGTCGCGCAGGTGTACGACACGCCGGTGTTCGTCGACCCGGACAGTGATCAGACCGTCGGTGAGCTACGCCGGATCGGTGGTCCGGTGGATGTCGAGGGTGGCTGGTACGACGCAGGGGACTACCTGAAGTTCACCCACATCGCGGCGTACTCGGAGTCGTTGCTGTGGGCATCGGCCCGGGACGCGCGCCGGCCGGATCAGCAGGTGCTGGCGGAGGCTCGGCACGGGTTGGACTGGCTGGACAAGATGTGGGACTCACGGACGAAGACGCTCTACATCCAGGTGGGTGTCGGCACCGGCAACGTCGAGGAGACGTTCGTCGGCGACCACGACGTGTGGCGGTTGCCCGAGGTCGACGATCACCTGGCCGACCCGTCCGAACGCTTCCTGCGGAACCGGCCGGTCTTCCGGGCGGCCGCGCCCGGCAAGCCGATCAGCCCCAACCTGGCCGGTCGGACGGCGGCGGCCTTCGCGCTCGCCGCCCAGGTCGAGAAGAATCCGGCGACCGCCCGGCGGCACCTCGACACGGCCGCGCAGATCTACGCGCAGGCGCAGACCACGAACGTCGGGCAGCTGGTCACGTCGTTGCCGTTCGCCTTCTATCCGGAGACGGCTGGCGTGACGATCTCGAGCTCGGCGCGACCGAACTCGCCCTCGCCGCGCGCCGGCTGGGCGATCCACGGGCCGGAGCCTGGCTGAAGCAGGCCGGCTACTGGGCCACGCAATACATCGAGCACGAGGCGGGCGGCGACACGCTCAACCTGTACGACGTGAGCGCACTGGCGCATGCGGATCTGATCAAGGCGGCTCGGTCGGACCGGCCGTTGGTTCGCCGGCTGGTCGGGGATCTTCAGGCGCAGTTGCAGATCGGCGTGGACCGGGCGTCGGCGGATCCGTTCCGGGCGGGAGCGCAGTACGACAACTTCGACGCCGTACCGCATGCGTTCGGCCTGGCCGCGACCGCGCGGCTGTACCGGAAGGTGACCGGCGACCGGCGGTACGACGACTTCGGCAACCAGCAACTCGCCTGGAACTTCGGCGCGAACGCGTGGGGTGTGTCGTTCATGGTCGGCGTCGGGCAGAACGCCGAGCGCTGTCCGCATCACCAGATCGCGAACATCCTCGGCCGCGAGCTCACCGGCGCGGTCGTCAACGGGCCGAACTCCGAGGAGCTCTTCGAAGAGGGCCTCGGCGACCACCTCGACGGTATGAACCCCTGTCCCGCCGACGGTGTCGACCGGTACGCCGAGTTCACCGGCCACGGATCCCGGTACGTCGACGACGTCCGCTCCTGGCAAGCCTCCGAACCCGCAGACGACTTCGCCGCGATCGCCGTGTACGCCCTCACTCGCTAAACTCACCCGGTGCTTCAGCCCGACCGGGAGAACGTCCGCGCTGGTCGCCGAGCGACTGCGGTTTCGATCGCGGCGGAGGTGCGGTCGGGGGTCCGGACTGCTCTCGAGGTCGTCGAAGAGGCGCTCGATGCCGCCGAGCGCCTCGACCCGGTCTTGCATTTCCTCGAGGAGTTGGATGGTGCCGGTGCACGGGCCGCCGCCGAGCGGTTGGAGCCGACTGGTCTGCTTGCCGGGGTGCCGTTCCTGATCAAGGGGCGGACGCCGCCGGACTCGCCGATCGTCGAGCGGCTGCTCGCGGCCGGTGCGATTGCGATCGGTCGGTCGACTCGGGCTCGACCGGGGGCGATCTCGCAGACCTTCGGGTGGAACGGGCGGGACTACACCCGCAATCCTTGGGATTTGTCGCGGTCGCCCGGTGGATCGACGGCTGGTGGAGCCGCGGCTGTTGCGGCGGGCGTCGTACCGCTGGCGAGTGGTGGGGACAGTGGAGGGTCGTTGCGGATCCCGGCTGCGTTCTGTGGGGTGGTCGGGTTCAAGGGCACGTACGGGCGCATCCCGCGGCCGGGTGGTCGGCCTCTTGGCGGACTCACCACGGCGGGCTTCATCGGGGCCGACCTCGACGACGTGATCCTGGCGACGAGCATCGCGAGCGGTCCCCACCGGCTGGATCCGACAGCGCTCCCGCACTGGCCCGTCCCGTCCGTCGCGAGCTGGCCCGGTGGAGGCGGCGGGGTGCGGGTTGCTTATCGGTCCACCCTTGGCATTGAGCCGGCCGACCTGGCGGTTGACCGGGTGATCCGCGAGCGACTGGCTCGGGCTGACGTCGTGGTGGTCGACGTACCGCTCGAGTTGCTGCCTACCGAGGATGCGTGGTCGGTGCTGTCGGGGCTGGATGCCGGACGGGGCGCTGAGGCGGCCGCGGCGAATCGCGCGCGGGAGGTGCGGGATCACAACAACACCGCGCTCGCGGACCTGTTCGCGGAGGTGGACGCGCTCGTCACCCCGACCACGCTGACTGTTGCCCATGGCTACGATCAGCACGAGGAGAGCATCGTCACGGGCGACCCGTGCTGGGTCTTCAACGTGACTGGGCATCCCGCGGTGAGCGTGCCGGCGGGTCTGGCGGACGGACTGCCGGTGGGTGTTCAGGTTGTCGCGCCGCACGGTGCGGACGACGTTGCCCTGGCGGTGGCGCGGCGGATCCAGGTTGCCCTGCCGCAGCCAGAGCTCATCCGTCAGTCCGCGGGTGCTCCGCGCGCCAGTTCTTGATCATCTGGTCGAGGTCGGTCTTGATGAAGGCGAAGAAGTCGGCGGCATCGGTGAGCCGCCGGCCGACGGGGGAGTCGGGACCGAAGAGCGCGACGCCGGCGCGGCTGCTGGACTCCCACTCGCCGAGGGCGTCGTTGCGGCGTTCGAGGATCGCGGCGAAGACATCGTCGCGGATCCGGTAGTGATCCTTGCGTGAACCGGGCAACCGCTCGCGCGAGATGAACGACACCTGCAGCAGCTGACGGACCGCACCGGAGACGGCGGGTTGGCTGATCTTCAGCGACTCGGCCAGCTCGGCCGCGGTCATCGTGCCGGTCGGGCTGACCAGCATCCGGCCCATTACCCGGGCGGACATCGTCGGGACGCCGCTGTTCGCGAGCACCCCGGCGAAGCGCTCGACGAACTGGCTGATCTCTTCCGGACTGGGCTCCCGACTCATGGTTGAAGAGTACAGTAATCTGATGTATCGCAACTATCACAAACTACTGATAATTTGAGTTGCTCGGCGACAGCACGGGCGAGATTCGCCGGGCCCTGGGTCAAGCCGTCGCGCACGGGAACGCCATCCCTTCCGACTGGCACCAGTGCGCCCACACCGTCGTACCTCATAGCGAAGCCGCGTGCCGCGACTGCTTCCTCAGCCAGCCGCACCAGGCGTTCCGCCTGACTTGTCGTCAGCGGCGTCAATACGGGATGCGGCAACCAGCAGTTGCTGCCAGCAACTACCTCTGACGTCACCGGCCGGTGAGGAAGCTGCCGGGGCGCTGGCGGCTGCGCCGAGCCAGGCTTGAAGGCCTGTGGGATCGCGTCGCTCGAGTTCGTCCGGGCAGCGGGGTGCCGATCCTTGGTACCCGTAGGGCGCGGGAGGTCTCGGTACTGGGGCGCGCACAATGGGTGCGGGGGTGTTCTGAACGGTCGTGGGCGCTCGGGCTGGTTGAAGTCGGCGCAGACGGAGGTCGGCCGGTGGGTGTCGTGATCGAGGTGACAGGGCTTGTCAAGCGGTACAGCGGCAAGCTGGCGGTGGACGGTGTGTCGCTGTCGGTGGCAGCGGGTGAGGCGTTCGGGTACGTCGGTCCGAACGGGGCGGGCAAGACGACGACGATCAGAAGCATCCTCGGCCTGGTTCGTCCGACGGCCGGGACGATCCGCGTTCTCGGACATGACGTGGCGACCGATCTCGGGGCGGCGCTGGCAGATGTCGGGCATCTGCCAGGTGAGTTCGGCCTGTGGCCGCAGATGACCGGTGCCGAGTGCCTCGAGTACCTAGGCGCGTTGCAACGGCGGCCGCCGGTACGCCGGCAGGAACTGTGCGACCGGCTGGAACTGGCGCAGGCCGAACTGCGCCGCCAGGTCAGGCTGTACTCACGGGGCATGCGGCAGAAGATCGGCCTGGTGCAGGCGTTCCAGCACGCGCCACACGTACTGGTGCTCGACGAGCCGACCGAGGGCCTCGATCCCGTCATGAAGGAGCGGTTCGTCGGGCTGCTCGCCGAGCATCGCGCGGCGGGCGGCACCGTCTTCCTGTCCTCGCACATCTTGTCCGAGGTGGAGCAGACGACGGAGCGGGTCGCGGTGGTCAAGGCCGGCCGGATCGTGGCGACCGGGGCGACCGCGGATCTCACCGGTGAGCGGGTGCACCACTGCACCCTGGTGCTGAAGCACCCGCTCGGTGCCGGTGAACTCGCGATCGCTGGAATCTCGGGGTTGGCGAGCGACGGCTTGCTTCACCGGTTCGAGTTCCGCGGCGACATGGAGCCGCTGATGCGACGGCTCGGAACGCTCGCGGTGCAGGAGTTCGTCTGCGAGCCGGAGCATCTCGCCGAAACGTTCTTCGAGATCTATGGAGAGCCCGGCGAAGGGCGAACACGATGAGCCTCGTCGTGCTCCGGCAGTCGTTGCGGCAGGTGCGCGGTATTCTCGGCATCCTGAGCCTCGGCGTGGGCGCCTTCTTCTACCTGGTGTTGTTCGCCTCGTCGTCGTTCACCAAGGGGGCGCCGAACGTACCGTTCTTCCAATCGCCGCCCAAGGCGATGACAGCGTTCCTCGGAGGCTCTGCCGACTTCTTCCACGCCGACGGGTGGCTGAGCGCCGGCATGACCCACCCCGTCATGCTCTCGCTGCTCACCTCGTCAGCCCTGCTGGTTGCCGCGGGATCTGTGGCCACGGAGGTCGAACGCGGCACCATCGATCTCGTGCTCACCCGGCCGGTTGGTCGTGTGCGGTTCCTGCTCGCCAAGGCCTTGGCCTCGGTCGTGGCGGTGACGGCTGCCGAGGTGGGAGGTCTGGCCGGCGTACTGATCGCCCGGCAGACGATCGGCGAGGTGGCGGAGGTGCCGATCGCCGCTGTGATCCGCGCCTTCACCGGCTCGTGGTTGCTGTTCGTGGGCGTCGCCATGCTCGGCATACTCGTGTCGGCCTCGACGAGCCTGCGCGGACGCGCAATCGGGATCACTGTCGGCATCGTCGTCGCCGGGTTCTTCATGAACTTCATCGCCCTGCTCATCGACAGCATCAGCGGCCTGCGATTCGCCTCGCCGTTCCACTACTTCCGGCCCATCGACCTCCTCGCCGGTACCGCGCCCGGAGGCGACCTTCTGGTCCTCGCGGCCATCTCGCTGATCGCCCTGCTGGCAGCTGTCGCGCAGTTCACCCACCGCGACCTGACCCGCTGAGTCCGGGCGGGGATACGCTGAAGTGTTACGGGTTTTGGTGGGTGGCGATGGTGATGACTCAGCAGTACGTTGCCGGTGAGTTGTCGCTGCTCCTGGCGCAGCTGCGATCGGTGGCCACGGACGAGGGCTCCGCGCAGGACGTCTTTGCGCTGCGCCGCGAGGCGGAAACACTGCCACCGACCTGGTTGAGCTCAGTGACAACTCGCGCGATCGCGCTTGCCGATCGGATCTGCTGGGAGTCGATCGCCCGGGGAGATGCCGTGGCGTTCAGCCACCAGGCTGAGGCCGCCGCGAGGTTGCATGAATTCGGCGTGTGCGCCCAGTTGCTGGACGACGACCAGGCCATCTTCCATCGGAGGTGAGCAATGACCGCACGACCAGACGATCAGGTGTCCGAGGCACAGATCGCCGTTCACTGGCGGGAGGAGGAGTACTACCACCCGCCGGCCAGGTTCATCGGCCAGGCGAACGCGGCCGACCCGGACATCATCGAGCGGTTCGGCGAACAGCACTTCCCGGACTGTTTCAAGGAGTACGCCGATCTGCTCTCCTGGGACTCCTATTGGCAGACCACGCTGGACACCGGCAATCCGCCGTTCTGGAGGTGGTTCGTCGGTGGCCGCCTGAACGCGTGCTACAACTGCGTCGACCGGCACTTGACGACCAGCCGCAACAAGGCGGCCATCATCTGGGTTCCCGAACCGGAATCCGAGGAAACGAAGGCGATCACCTACCAGGAGCTGTACCGGAGAATCAACGAGTTCGCCGCGTTGTTGCGCGACTTCTGCGGCGTGCGGACCGGTGACCGGGTGACCTTCCACCTGCCGATGGTTCCGGAGCTACCGGTGTCCATGCTGGCTTGCGCCCGGCTCGGCGTCATCCACTCCGAGGTGTTCGGCGGCTTCAGCGGTACGGCGTGCGGCGGCCGCGTCGCCGATTCCGGGAGCAACATCCTGGTCACGATGGACGGCTACTACCGCAATGGCGAATTGGTCGATCACAAGGTGAAGGCCGACGAGGCGGTCGCGGCCGCCCACGAACTCGGCCACGAGGTGGACAAGGTCCTGGTCTGGAGGCGCCACCCCGGCGAGTATGCGTCACAGACCCCGATGGTCGCCGGCCGTGACTTCTTCGTCGACGAGCTGTTGGGCGAATTCAGCGGCGCGGTGGTCGACCCGGTCTCGATGCCTGCCGAGGCTCCGCTCTTCCTGATGTACACGAGCGGTACGACCGGGCGCCCGAAGGGATGCCAGCATTCGACGGGCGGCTATCTGGCCTACGTTGCCGGTACGTCGAAGTACTACCAGGACATCCATCCCGAGGACACCTACTGGTGTGCGGCGGACATCGGCTGGATCACGGGGCATTCGTACATCGTCTACGGTCCGTTGGCGCTCGGGACGACGAGCGTGATGTACGAGGGAGTTCCGACGTACCCGGACGCCGGTCGGGTGTGGCGGATCGCCGAGCGGCTCGGCGTGAACATCTTGCACACCGCTCCGACCACGATCCGGATGCTGCGCAAGCTCGGGCCGGACGAACCGGGCAAGTACGACTACCACCTCAAGCACATGACCACGGTGGGGGAGCCGATCGAGCCCGAGGTGTGGCGCTGGTACTACGAGGTCGCGGGCAAGGGGGAGGCGGTGATCGTCGACACGTGGTGGCAGACCGAGAACGGGGGATTCCTCGGGAGCACTCTGCCCGCGCTGCAGCCGATGAAGCCTGGCAGCTGTGGGCCCGGCGTGCTCGGTATCTATCCGGTGATCTACGACGAGGACGGCAACGAGGTCGAGGCGGGCAGTGACCGGGCCGGCAACATCTGCATCCACAACCCGTGGCCGGGGATCTTCCAGACCATCTGGGGCCAGCCCGAACGGTTCGTAGAGATCTACTACCAGAAGTATTGCCGCGATCCCGAGAGCAAGGACTGGCGTGACTGGCCGTATTTCGCCGGCGACGGCGCCGTACAGGCAGCCGACGGGTACTTCCGTATCCTCGGCCGGGTCGACGATGTGATCAACGTGGCCGGGCACAGGCTGGGCACGAAGGAGCTCGAATCGGCGTGCCTGACCGTGACCGAGATCGCCGAGGCCGCCGCCGTACCCGTGATCGATGAGGTCCGCGGCCGAGCGGTCGAGATGTACGTCGCGCTCAAGCCGGGATTCGAGCCGAGCAAGGACATCGAGAACAAAGTGTCCGATGCGATCGTCCGCGAGATCGGCAAGATCGCCAGGCCCAAGAACATCTGGATCGTCAGCGACATGCCGAAGACGCGTTCGGGGAAGATCATGCGGCGAGTGATCGCCGGGATCTCGAACTTCACCGACGTCGGAGACGTGTCCACGCTCGCAAACCCCGAGATCGTGGATCACATCCGGCATCGGGTGCAGAGCCAGAAGCTGGAGCAAGGCGAGGTGCCTCGCGAGCTGACGCCAGAGGAAGCTGCAGAGGTCAAGGCATTCGGCCGCTCTGAATGAGACTCGCCCCCACGACCTGGAGGTCGACGCCTTCGGCGACGCGGTAGGGGTGTGTGGAGACGAGGGCGCCGGCGACGCAACGTAGGCGGGAGATTTCGGCTCGGATGGTGACTTCGTGCTGGCTGCGCGGCGTACAGGACGTCATAGCCGGCCTGTTGGGCGTGCGCTGGTGTGAGTCCGGCCTGTGACAGCGGCGGTGTGATGAACGTAGTGTTCGGGACGGCGACTGATCACCGCATGAACGAGCCACGCTTCGAGTTCACAGCCGGCGAGATCATCGACCTCCTTGCTGAGCTTGACCTTCGGCTGAACAGGCGCGGCGTCTCCGCGTCGGTCTTCATCGTCGGAGGGGCTGCGATCGCGGTCACCTCGGGCGGCGACCCGCGCCGCACCCAGGACATCGACCCCGTCACGCGCGACGGGGTCGCTGTGGACGGGGCGCGCGAGATGGCAGCGGAACGCGGCTTGCCGGAGGACTGGCTGAACACCGAGCCACTAAGTGGATACCGCCATTGCCGGATTCGGTCGCAACCACGTCTGGCTCACCGGGCTGGCCGATGTTCGGGACGCGTCCATGATCAGCCTGAACACGACCGTGTGGGTCTCGGCAGCGGTCGCGGTCGCCGGCGCGGTGCTGGGCGCCGTACTGATGCCGCAACGGAAAACGCCCGCTCCCACGAGCGTGGGAGCGGGCGCCGTGGAACTCAGCTGAGCTCGAGGCCCGGGTACAGCGGGTGCTTGTCGAGCATCTCGGCCGAGGCCGCCCGGGTCTTGTCCGCGACGCCGTCGGCGAGCACGTACTTCGCCTTGGACGGCGCACCGGCGGACGTCGTCGTCGGCGTGGTCGAGGAGAGCACGTCGACGATCAGCTCGGCGACCCGGTCGAACTCGTCGGCGCCGAAGCCGCGCGTGGTCAGCGCCGGTGTGCCGATCCGGACGCCCGAGGTGTACCAGGCGCCGTTCGGGTCGCGCGGTACGGCGTTCCGGTTGGTCACGATGCCGGCGTCGAGCAGCGCGGACTCGGCCTGGCGCCCGGTGATGCCGTACGACGAGACGTCGAGCAGGACCAGGTGGTTCTCCGTACCGTCCGTCACCAGCTTCACGCCCCGCTTCATCAGGCCCTCGGCCAGCGTGACCGCGTTGTCAGCCACCGCCTGCGCGTACACCTGGAACGAAGGCTGCCGGGCCTCGGCCAGCGCGACCGCCTTCGCGGCCATCGTCTGGCCGAGCGGGCCGCCCAGCACCATCGGGCAACCACGGTCGACGGAGTCGGCGTACTCGGGCTGGCAGAGCACCATGCCGCCGCGGGGACCACGCAGCGACTTGTGCGTGGTGGTCGTGGTGACGTGCGCGTGCGGGATCGGGTCGAAGTCGCCGGTGAAAACCTTGCCCGCGACCAGACCGGCGAAGTGGGCCATGTCGACCATCAGCGTCGCACCGACCTCGTCGGCGATCTCGCGCATCTTCGCGAAGTTGATCCTCCGCGGGTACGCCGAGTAGCCGGCGATCAGGATCAGCGGCTTGAACTCGCGAGCCTTCCGCGCCACCTCGTCGTAGTCGAGCAGCCCGGTGGCCGGGTCGGTGCCGTAGGAGTGCTGGTTGAACATCTTGCCGGAGATGTTCGGCCGGAAGCCGTGGGTCAGGTGACCGCCGGCGTCCAGCGACATGCCGAGCATCTTCTGGTCGCCGAGCGCCTTGCGGAGCTTGGTCCAGTCCTCGTCGGACAGGTCGTTGACGTGCTTGGCGCCGACCTCGGCCAGCGCCGGGGACTCGATCCGCTGGGCCAGGATCGCCCAGAAGGCGACCAGGTTCGCGTCGATGCCGGAATGCGGCTGGACGTAGGCGTGCGGCGCGCCGAACAGAGCCGTCGCGTGGTCGGCCGCGGTCTGCTCGACGGTGTCGACGTTCTGGCAGCCGGCGTAGAAACGGTGCCCGATGGTGCCCTCGGCGTACTTGTCCGAGAGCCAGTTGCCCATCGTCAGCAAGGTGGCGGGGGAGGCGTAGTTCTCGCTCGCGATCAGCTTCAGCGAGGATCGCTGGTCGGCCAGTTCGGCCTTGATCGCACCGGCGATGGTCGGTTCCACAGCGCCGATCACCTCGAGCGCGTTGCGGTACGCGGCCGATGCGGCGGCGGCATCGAAGGGTTGAGTCATCGTTGTCTCTCCTGCGGTTGCAGTGGGTCGAAGGCACCCAGGCGCACGGTGCCGACGGTTTTCGCTCCCCGGTGGTTCTCCACCTCAGCGCGCCAGTCGCGACGCGGTCACCCTATCGCGCGCTCGATGATCAGCGGGAACGGTGTCGTCCGCGGGAGCGTCCCGAACACACCGCCCCAGTCGTTGGCCAGCCGCGACGCGACGAACGCGTCCGCGACCTCGGGCGTCGAGTGCCGCACGAGCAGTGACGCCTGCAGGCACAGGGCCATCCGCGCCGCCAGCCGACGGGCTCCTGCTTCGGCGTCCGCTGCGTCAGCAAGCGCTTGCAGTACGTCGTTCACGGCCGCGTCGAGGCGCTGATCGGCACCCCGCGCCGCGCCCACCTCGAGCAGCCAAGCCTCCAGCGACTCAGGCCTCCTGAGGGCTCGCAGTACGTCGAGAGCGTTGACGTTGCCGGAGCCTTCCCAGATCGAGTTCAACGGCGACTCCCGGAACAGCAAAGGCAGCCCGGACTCCTCCACGAACCCGTTCCCACCCAGACACTCCAACGCCTCAGCCACCATGAACGGAGTCCGCTTACAAACCCAGAACTTCGCGAGCGGCAGCGCAATCCGCCGGAATGCGGCCGCTTGTTCATCACCGTTCTGGGAGGCATCGACAGCAGCAGCAAGACGCATCCCCAGCGCGGTCGCCGCCTCACTCTCGAGCGCCAGGTCCGCGAGGACGTTCCGCATCGCCGGCTTGTCGGCGAGCAACCCACCGAACGCCGAGCGGTGGCGGGTGTGCCAGAGGGCCTCGACCAGGGCGCGTCTTTGGAGAGCCGCCGAGCCCAATACACAGTCGAGTCTGGTTGCGGCGACCATTTCGATGATGGTGCGGACACCCGCGCCCTCGTCGCCGAGGCGGTAGCCGATGGTGTTGTGGAACTCGACCTCGCTGGACGCGTTCGAGCGGTTCCCGAGCTTGTCCTTCAGCCGCTGCAGCGCGAACGTGTTCCGGTTGCCATCGGCAAGCACCCGCGGCACGACGAAGCAACTCAGCCCGTCCGGCGCCTGCGCGAGTACCAGGAAGAGGTCGACCTGCGGCGCCGAGCAGAACCACTTGTGCCCGTTCAGCTGGTACTCACCGTCGTCCCCGGCCGGTGTCGCGGTGGTCAGGTTCGCCCGGACGTCCGAGCCACCCTGCTTCTCGGTCATCCCCATCCCCGCGAGGACCCCGGACTTCTCCGCGGCCGGCAACCGGCGTACGTCGTACGACGTCGAGGCGAGCTGCGGGATCCACTCCTTCGCCAGCCGCTCGTCCGCCCTGAGCGCGGGGACCGCGGCGTACGTCATCGAGATCGGGCAACCATGCCCCGGCTCGACCTGGGACCAGACGTAGAACCCGGCGGCCCGGGTCAGGTGCGGCGACGGCGACTCGCTCGTCCACGGCGCGGCCTGCAGCCCGAACCCGACCGCGCGCTCCATCAGCCAGTGCCAGGACGGGTGGAACTCGACCTCGTCGATCCGGTTCCCGTAGCGGTCGTGGGTGCGCAGGACCGGTGGGTGCTGGTTGGCCGGGAGGGCCTGCGCGAGGGCCTCTTCGGAGCCCGCGACCGCGCCGATCCGGGCCAGACCGGGATCGTCGGCCAGACCGGCGTACGGGCGCAGAGCGTCACCGAGCGCCGTGTCGCGCGTGAAGAAGTTCACCCCTTGCAGTGGGGGAGCCTGGTTCGTTACCGCGAATGGGTCCGCCATGTCAGTACGGTAAGCGGTATGGCACGTTCAGGGGCAGGACCCAGGGGTGGGAGCTCCCTCGCATTGGCATGGGTCCGCAAGATCCCCGCGACGATCTGGAAGCTGCTCACCCAGACCGTCGGTGTCTGCCTGCGCTACCGGGTCACCGGACTCGCGGCCGAGGGGGCGTTCTTCGCGATCCTCTCGCTGCCGCCACTGATCTTCGGGCTGGCCGGAAGTCTGGGCTATATCGCCAGCCGGTACTTCGAGGTCGAGACGATCGACGACATCAAGCAGCAGATCGCCCAGCTGGCGGCCCGGGCGCTGACCGACGACTCGGTCCAGAGCGTGATCGTGCCGACCCTGAACCAGGTCCTGAACGGCGGCCGGCCGGACGTCATCTCGATCGGTTTCGTGCTCGCGCTGTGGTCCGGCAGCCGCGCGCTGAACGTGTTCGTCGACACCATCACGATCATGTACGGGATGGGCGGCAAGCGCGGCATCGTCCGGACCCGGGCGCTGTCCTTCAGCCTGTACTGCGCGGCCCTCGTCATCGGTGTGATCGTGCTGCCGCTGGTGCTGGCCGGCCCGGACGCGGTCGACGCACTGCTCCCGCACCGGCTCGACTTCCTGAACCAGCTGTACTGGCCCGTCGTGACGATCCTGTCCGCGGGCTTCTTGAACACCCTGTACCACCTGTCGGTGCCGGTGCGGACTCCGTGGGTGTCAGACCTGCCGGGGTCGTTCCTGGCGCTGTCGATCTGGATCCTCGGCAGCTTCGTGCTCCGCTGGATCCTGCAGAGCACAGTCGGTGGGACGTCGATCTACGGTCCGCTGGCCGCGCCCATCGCCGTACTGATGTGGTTGTACATGACGGCGATCGCCGTACTGATCGGGGCGGCGCTGAACGCGGTCGTCGACCGGCTGTGGCCGCACAAGGTGCGGGTGGCGGAGGTCAAGGCGGCGGCCGAGGACGAGGTCGAGCCGGTGATGAAGGCCGAGCCGGAGCGGCACCACGAGCACACGCTGACCCCGGTGGAGCAGGACGAGCGGCCGGAGGCCGAGGCGGCCCGCAAGATCGAGGCGCTCGGGCCCGACCCCGCGAAGATCATCGGCGCTTCGCCGGACGGCAAAGCCGAGCCCGGCCCGGAGCGGAAGCCCACCCCGGAAGCCCGCCCCGAGCGGAAGCCTGCGTCGGGCTCCGGCGCGGAGCGGAAGCCCGCGTCGGGCTCCGGCGCGGAGCGGAAGCCCGCCTCGGTCGGAAAATCCGGTGCGCAGAGCGACAGCGACGACCTACGCTGACGGCATCGCGACAAGCGGTCCTCGATCAGGACCGCCGGACTGGAAGGGAGGCACCCGCCGTGAGCTACCAACGGGCCCACCGGGCCGCTGTCTCCCACACCGTCCGTCCGCTGAGCTGATCTCGCGGCCGGACCCTCTGAAAGGTTCGCCGCATGTCAGCAACACTCCAGGCACTCGGGCTCGACGGCTCCACGGCTGAGTACCTGCAGTCCGTTCCGGATGACCTCGTCCCGGGACGCGTCGCCCGGGTCGACAGGGGCCTGGCGACGGTACTCACCGAGGACGGACCGGTCCGCGCGACCTGGTCCGGTGCACTGCTCGCCGCGATGGCGAGTGACCCGCAGGCCGGCCCGTGTACCGGGGATTGGGTCGTACTGCGGTTCTGGCCGGACGACCGGATCACACTGGAGTCCGTCGCACCACGCCGTACGGCGATCGTCCGCGCGGAGGTCGGCGGGTCGTCACGAGGCCAGGTACTCGCGGCCAACGTCGACGTGATCGCGATCGTCGTGGGTCTGGTGCCCGAGCCGAACATCGGCCGGATCGAACGCTTCCTCGCGCTGGCGTGGGAGAGCGGTGCGCGTCCTGTCGTCGTACTGACCAAGTCCGACCTCGTCGGGGACGCCGAGGCGATTGCCGAGGATGTGGCGGTCGCCGCGCCGGGTGCCGACGTACTGGTGTGCAGTGCGACGACCGGCTTCGGGATGGACTCTGTGCGGTCACTGCTGGATGACAACGCGACTATGGCTCTGCTGGGGTCGAGTGGCGCCGGTAAGTCGTCGCTGGTCAACGCACTGGCCGGCGTGGAACTGCTGGACGTGCAGGACATCCGTGAAGACGGCAAGGGCCGCCATACGTCGGTGCGCCGCGAGCTGATCGCCCTCCCGCAGGGTGGGGTCGTCATCGACACGCCTGGGCTGCGGGGGGTCGGTCTGCAGGAGTCAGGGGAGGGCCTGGCGGCCGCGTTGCCGGACGTCACGGCACTGGCCGAGCAGTGCAAGTTCAAGGACTGCGTGCACGTCACCGAGCCCGGGTGCGCGGTCCAGGCTGCGCTGGAAGACGGCTTGCTGCCGTACCGGCGGTATGAGAGCTGGGTGAAGCTGCAGCGCGAGGCCGCTTACATGGCTCGGCGTACTGACGCGCGGCTCCGGTCCGAGATGAAGAAGGAGTGGGTGCGCGCGAGCAAGTCCTACCGCCGCGACTTCAAGCCTCGCCAGTGATCGACTCGGCGGTGATGAAAGGATCGGGGCCATGGATCGCGCAGTGTTGGTCACAGGAGCCTCCAGGGGAATCGGTGCGGCTACCGCTCGGGCGTTCGCCGCAGCCGGTGACCGGATAGCCGTCCACTACAGCTCCTCGCCTGACGCCGCGACTGTGGTGTTGAAGGACCTGCCCGGTTCGGGGCACCTCATGGTGCAGGCTGACCTGGCTGATCCCGCAGCCATCCAGACGATGGTCGACGACGCGGCGAGCGCTCTCGGCGGGATCGACGTACTGGTGAACAACGCCGGCGTCTACCACCCACACCGCATCCGCGAGACGACGTACGCCGAATGGCAGCAGGCCTGGGCGGACACGCTGGCCGTGAACCTGGTCGGCCCGTCGAACGTCACGTGGTGCGCCGTGCGGCACATGGGACGCGGCGGCCGCATCGTCAACGTCTCGTCCCGTGGTGCGTTCCGCGGTGAGCCCAACCAGCCGGCGTACGGCGCCTCCAAGGCCGCGATCGTCTCCTTCACCCAGTCCCTGGCGCGTGCGCTAGGCCCCGAGAGAATCGCCGTCACCGCGATCGCTCCCGGCTGGACCGTGACCGACATGGCGGCCATGCACCTCAATGGCGCCGGCTACGACCGCCGCCGCATGGAAAGCCCGCTCGAACGCGTCGCCGACCCCTCCGAGGTCGCGGCGGCCATCCTTTACCTGGCCTCCCCGGAGGCCGAGTTCGCCACCGGCACAGTTCTCGACTTCAACGGCGGCTCCCAGCTCCGGATGTAAGTCAGTCGGCAGACCGGACGGACTCCTCGGCGCTGGGTACGATCGAAACGTGACAGCCTCCGGTCGTGGGACGGCGGCGCCACCGCAGGTGCTGAAGCTCTGCACGTCGGCCGACGGTGTGCGGATCGCTTATGCGCGGCACGGTTCGGGTCCCCCGCTGGTGATCGCGACCTGCTGGCTGAGCCACCTGCAGCACGACTGGCACAGCCCCGTGTGGCGGCACTTCTTGGACGATCTGGGCCAGATCGCGACCGTGATCCGGTATGACGAGCGCGGGTACGGGCTGTCCGACCGGGACGTCGATGATTTCCGGCTGGAGACGCGGGTCGCCGATCTCGAGGCGGTCGTCGACCATGCCGGCCTCGACAGGTTCGCGCTGATGGCGATGGCACAGGGCGGGCCGCCCTCGATCGTCTATGCGGTGCGCCACCCCGAGCGGGTGTCCCGGTTGATGTTCTACGGCAGCTACGCAGCGACGTTCCGCGATCCGACGCCTGAGGACCTCGAGCTCAACGAGACGTTCGAACGGCTGATCAAGGTCGGTTGGGCCCGGCCCGAGTCGGAGTTCCGGCGGGTGTTCACGTCGCTGATGATCCCCGGCGCCACCGAGGAGCAGATGCGCTGGCTGGATGAGCTGCAGCGCGTGTCGGTCTCGGCGCAGACCGCCTACGCCGCCCGCCGAGAACGCCTTCGCGACGACGCGATCGAACTGCTGCCGCAACTCGACGTCCCGACTCTGGTGCTGCATTCGCGGGGGGACCGGATGAACGGCTTCGAGGAGGGCCGGCACCTCGCCTCGACGATCGCGGGTGCGAGGCTGGTGGTGCTGGAGAGTTCGAATCACATCGTGCTCGGCGACGAGCCGGCCTGGCAGGTCTTCGTCGACGAGGTAGCGGCATTCCTGGCGCCGGACCGCCGGCCGGGGCCACGGGCGGTCGGTCCTGCTGCGACGTCGCTACTGTCGCCGCGAGAGTGCGACGTACTCCGCCTCGCTGCAGAGGGGCAGGACAACGAGGAGATCGCCCGATCCCTCAGCCTGAGCATCCGCACGGTCGAGCGGCACCTGCACAACACGTACGCGAAGCTCGGTGTCCAGGGAAAGTCGGCCCGCGCCGCGGCGGTCGCCAGGCTGATGACGCGCACCTGACGAGTACGCGTAGACCGCCACCATCTGGTGGATGAGCACCTGAAGTTGCGCGCACGCACCGATGCGGGCCACGACGCCGCGTCCCTACGGTCGGCTCATGACCATCACCGAGAGACCCATCCGTAACGGCGTCGACACCGCGGCCCTGTTCGGCACGCTCGACGCCGTGAAGGGCGACACCGACATCGCGAAGTTCCGCTTCCAGGCCACCAACACTTGGCTGAGCGGTACTCACAACCGATCGGTGATCCACGGATTCCACGGCGCCAAGCAGGAGCTGATGCACCGGGAGCCGTTTACGTTCGACGCGGACCACCCGCCCGTCCTGGTCGGGTCCGACAACGGCCCGACGCCGGTCGAGTACCTCCTGCACGCGCTGGCCGCCTGTCTCACCGCGGGCATCGCCAACATCGCGGCAGCCCGCGGGGTGAACCTGACCGAGGTGTCCTCGACTGTCGTGGGCGACATCGACCTGCTCGGCATCCTCGGGTTGTCCGATGACGTCCGCAACGGCTACCAGCAAGTCCGGGTGAGCTTCACCCTGCGGGGCGACGACCCGGACAAACTGCGCTCCGTCGTCGAGCAGTCCCGCCTGCGGTCAGCCGTGTTCGACGTCGTCACCAACGGCGTGCCGGTGTCCATCGACGTCGACGCCGGCTGACGTCACGTCATGTCCACTCCACCTGGAGATTACGTGAGCCGCATCGAACTCGACCACGACGTCGTGGTCGTCGGCGCTCGCGCGGCGGGTGCCGCCACGGCCTTCCTGCTGGCCCGGCACGGCTTGCGGGTCCTGCTGGTCGATCGCAGCCGGTACGGCGCCGACACCCTGTCGACCCACGCCCTGATGCGCGGCGCCGTGCTGCAGTTGACCCGGTGGGGATTGCTCGACGAGATCATCGCAGCGGGCACACCGGCGGTGCGGCGTACGACTTTCCGGTATGCGGACGACCTGGTGCCGCTCATCCTCAAGGAGTCGTACGGCGTGGAGGCGCTGTACGCGCCGAGGCGCACGGTTCTGGACCCAATCCTGGTCGGCGCAGCCGCGGCGGCCGGCGCCGAGGTGCGGTTCGGCATCACCGTGACCGGCGTCGAGCGGGACTGTCAGGGTGCCGTCACCGGCATCACCGGCCGGGCCCGTGACGGCGCGACGCTGCGGGCGGCGGCACGCATCGTCGTGGGAGCCGATGGCATCAGGTCGACGGTCGCCGACGCCGTCGACGCGCCGTACGAGCGCGTCGGGAAGTCGGTCGCCGCGCTCACGTACGGCTACTGGACCGCGCTCGAGACCGACGGCTACGAGTGGAACTTCAGGCCGGACGCGGCCTCTGGCGTCGTCCCGACCAACGACGGCCAGGCGTGTGTGTTCGCCAGCGCGTCACCAGGCCGGATCGGCCGGGGTGGACTGGAACCGCTCACCAGCATCGTCGCCGAGTCGTCGGGCGACCTCACAGCCCGGCTCGCCGCCTCCGCACCTCCGCTCGCACTGCGGACCTTCACCGGCAGGCCCGGTTACCTGCGCCGCGCATGGGGCAACGGCTGGGCCCTGGTCGGCGATGCCGGCTACTTCAAGGACCCGCTGGGCGCGCACGGCCTGACGGACGCGCTGCGCGACGCCGAGCTCCTGGCCCGCGCGATTGTGGCCGTCGTCCGTGACGGTGCGCCCGAACGCGACGCGTTGTCCGCCTACCAGACGACCCGCGACACACTCTCGACGGACCTCTTCGACGTGACGGACGTGATCGCCGGCCACCGCTGGACCGACGCCGAGATCCCCGACCTACTCCTCCAGCTCAACGCAGCAATGGCAGACGAACTCGATACCCTGGCCGCACTCCCGCCCCTCCCAACCCCCGCCCACACCCCCTGCTGAAAGCCCAACCAAGCCCGCGCGGCGACTCGCCGGGACGAGTGCAGCCCCGGCGAACAACCCCAGCCGGGAGCTGTGCAGCCATGGGCAACCCCAGCCCGGAACCGTGCAGGACCGGCCAGCCCCAGCCGGAACCGTCGACGCGGCGCTCAGCCCCAGCTGGAACCGTTGACGCGGCGAGCAACCACAGCAGCCGAGCGAAGCGAAGGCGCAAGGGGGGTGCGGGTGGCGGAGCCCCCGCTCGCGGCAAGCGAAGCGCAGCCGCACA
>NZ_JBEZYF010000077.1:0-40126 GCF_040638415.1 Kribbella sp. NPDC026596
CAGCGGCGGCGGCGACCCGGGCGGGTGGGAGTTCGGCGCGGGCGACTGCGGGGGCGCCCACTTCTCCCCCCCCAACCCCCCCGCCCCGCCCCCCCCACCGGCCCCCGGGGCTCTGTCGTCAGCAGCGCGGGTTACCTGATGATCTTGATCGGTACGGACAGCGCGGTCGGAGCCGTGGACGGGCCGAGCAGGAGCTCGCCGTTGTAGCTCTGGCCGGGTGTCATCGCCTTGTTGTAGTCGACGTGCAGCGTGACCGTCGTGTTGGCCGGGACCGGACCGGTGGGCAGGCCGCTCACCGTCAGGTCACTGCCCTGGATCGCGTTGACGGTCAGCGGGAACGACGGCGTACCCGTGACCCCGAAGCCGTGCACCCAGATCTGGTAGTTGCCGTCGGGCGGGTTGACCAGGTCGACCGACTCGTCCCCCGTACCACCGGCGGACGACGCGACGATCTCGGACGGCGAGAACACGCCGTCGTTGTTGGCATCCCGCAGCACATAAAGGTCCACGTCGTTGTTGGCCAGCGCCGTACTCACGTCCAACCGGGACGCGTGCGAGAGCGTGAGGTTCTTCTTCACGCTCGCCGTGGACGGGTCGTTCGGGTCGTCCTGGTGGGCGACCTCGGACGTCACACTCGGCTGGCTGAGACCGTAGGCGGACGCCTTCAGCCCGTCCAGCGGCACACTCGACGAGAACGTCACGTCGAACCCACCGGTGTCCCCGGTCGCGGTCTGGACGACCGACGACGGCGACACCGACGCACTGCCCAGCTGCACCTTGAACGGGGTGTTGAACTTGTCACCCTGCCAACTGACCTGGTGCAGCGCGAGCGCCTGCAGGCCTTCCTGTGCCGGCGCGGTCACCACGTCGGCCGGGCCACCGGTCGCCGTGTCGAACCGCCAGGCACCCGTCCGGACATTGGTGTTCGGACTCTTCCCGACCGTGTCGATCGTGTACGGCGCTCCGTACACGGAGTCCGGCTCGAGCTGGAAGTGGTTCACCGAGCGACCCATGATCAACGTGTCCAGGTCGGTGTACGGACCGGAATCCTCCCAACTGGTGTTGGCCAGGAACTTGGTGCCTTCGGCCGGTGTCTTCGGTACGTCGAGGTAGAAGAACCGCCAGTCACCGGACTCGGCCCGCCAGGTCCAGTCGTTCGCACCGAACACCGAACCGTTGTTGTAGGTGAGGTCGCGTTGCGACTGCGCGACGTCGTCACCGCCGAACGTGATCGCACCGGTGATCTTGCCGCTCGCGTCCTGCGTCGCCTTCGCCGCGACCGCCACGGACACCGGCACCACCATCGAGTCCGAGCCCCGGTTCAGCACGACGGCACCGGAGTACATCCCGTACGGCGCGTTGCCCGGGACCTTGATCGACGCGGTGAACGAGCCCGTCGCGGTCTTCGGCGTGCTGACCCACTTCCAGTCACTGTTCTTGTACCAGTCGATCGAGACCTTGAAGTCGGTGACCGGGATCGACGTGTTCTTCGTGGAGTGCTGCAGGCCGAGGAACAGGCCGTCGGCCATCCGCTTCGCCGGATCGGCGACGTACGACTGCAGTGCGTTCGAGCCGGCCCGGTGGTACATGAACCGCTCGTACTCGCCTTGCTCCATGTCCGACTTGGCGAAGTCCAGGTCGAGGAAGCCGTCGATGTTCGAACTGGTCGTCTTGTCGGTGTGGTTGACGACGCCGTTGTGGTTCTTGTCGGTCCACAACTTGCCGTCGTGGTTGACGTCGGTCCAGTTGTAGGTGAGCAACCGCCAGGCCTGGTCCTCGGTCAGGTTGTTGTCACCGTCGAACTGCGACCGTGGGTACTCGAGTTTGACCACCATCAGATCGGCGTCTTGGTGTTGCTTGACCTGTTTGGTCAGGTCGATCAGATAGTCGGGTGCGTTGAAGTTCGACGTACTCTCCTGGCTCAGATCCTTGCTGCTGAAGGAGAGGGTGTCGCTGTCGGTCCGGACGAGTTGCCGGTCGCTGACCTGCCAGGCGCCGGGACCGTTCAGGGTGAACTTCTGGGTGTCGGTGCCACCGGGCGAGATGATGTTCGCGAACACCGGGTACTCGGTGCCGCGGTAGTCACCGACCCGCCACTCCGTCGGCGAGACGGTCGCGCGGCTGCCGAGGGCACCCGCCACTGCCTTGCCGGCGTCGATCGAGCCCGAGCCCTGGACGTTGGCGTCGTACCCGAGGTCCTTCGCGGAGGATTTCAGGATGTCCTGGGCGGTCGAGTAGAAGCCGGCCGGCACCGTGCCGCCGTGCGCCTTCTTGTAGGCCTGGTAGACCAGGGCCGTCGCACCTGCCGCGACCGGGGTCGACCGGCTGGTGCCACCCCAGGTGACCCACGCGTTCCGGCCGTCGAGGATGGTGTTCAGCGTCGCGTCACCCGGTGCATAGGAGCCGTCGGCAACGACATCGACGCCGTTGGTGGCGTTCGCACCGAAGCCGCGGTTGGACCACACCATCACGTCGTTGTCGGTGATCTGGCTGGTCCGCACGATCGAGTCCCAGCCGGTCCCGCCGAACTGGGTGGACGCGCCGACCTCGATCGCGGTCGACGGCGCCGCGGCCGTCGCCGTGCCGAAGCCCGGAGCGCCGTTGCCGGTGGAGAACAACGCCGTGGTCTTGAAGCCGTCGGAGATCACGTCGGCCTCCTGGCTCGCCGCGTCCCAGCCGTCGTTGTCGGTGGCCGAGTCGCCGTACGAGTTCGAGGTGATGTCGACGCCCTGCCGGGTGGACAGGAAGTAGCCGAACTGGTCGGAGAAGTCGTGGCTGAAGTAGATGTCGCCGAACGGTGCCAGCTTGGCCTTCGGGGCACCACCGAGGACGGCACCGGCGTACTTGCCACCGGGGATGTCCTTGAAGGTCGGCGCCTTGCCGTTGATGACCGCCTGGCCGACGACGTTGGACGCGGTCAGCGTGCCGTGGCCCTCGATTCCGGGGTCGAAGTCGCCGGTCCACGCGACCAGCGCGCCGGAGCCGAACGACGTGTCCTCGACGCCGAACGCGTCCAGACCACCGGGGATCGGGGTCTTGCCGTCGGAGATGTAGTACATCAGGCCACCGGACAGGTCGGTGTAGCCGTCACCGTTCATGTCGCGGTACGACGCGGGCGACGACTTGGTCACCGGCTTCTCGTCGGCGAACGAGTAGTCGTCGTCCAGGTCGACGTACACGGTGTCGTAGACGCCGGCCGTGTGCGGGTCGGTGACCAGGAAGCCCGGGCGCTCGCCGTACAGGTCGAGCAGGTAGTCGTCCGGGTGGCTGCCGAGCATGACCTTGCCGGACTTGCTCCAGCCGGCCGGGAAAGAGTACGTGTGCTGCTTGGTCCCGGCCGGCAGGCTGAAGTTGCGCGACGGTCCGGTCTTGGTGGCGAAGTCCACCGAGCAGGTCCCACCGGAAGTCACGCAGGTCGCCGCGGTGGTCTTGGTGTACCAGGACAGGCCCTGGTCGACCTGGCTCGGGTCGGCGAGCCACTGCAGGGTGCCGAACGGGTCGAACGCCTTCGGCCAGCCGTTCCAGCCGGCCTTCGCGCCGATCTGGCCGGTCCAGGTCTGCCAGGTGTTCAGCAGGTCCGGGTGGCCCCAGTCAGTGCCGCCGTCGAGGACGCCGACGGTCACGCCCTGACCGGTGAAGCCCGCGTTCCAGGCACCGGTGAAGTTGTGCGTCTTGGCGTCCAGCAGGTTCTGCTTGCGCAGCGTCTCGAAGTTGGAGCCGCGCAGTGGCGGGGCTTCGGTGTAGGGGACGTCGTCGGCCTTGGCCTTCGCGAGCGCGGCGTGCTTCTCGGCGGCGGTCGGCGCCTTGTGCAGCCCGGGGTCGGGATCGGTCAGCGGCTGCCCTGTCTTGGCCATCTCGATCGGCTGGACCGAGACGACCCCTGGTACGGCGGCCAGCTTCGGCAGCGCCTGGACCGGGATCGATCCCAGCACCAGCGCGGCGTCGCCGGACTTCGCCACCTTGGCGTTGTCGAGCACCTCCTTGGCCTGGGTGGCGTCGCCCTGGACGGTTGCGAACACCGCCACCGGAGCGGTGTCACCCTTCTTGACCTTCGCCTCCAGCTTCGGGTCGAGCTTCGCCAGCGCGGCGTCGGCCGCGGTCTTCACCTGCATCGCGCCCGGCGCTTGGCCCGGCGGTGGATCCTTTCGGGCGGCCGCCTGCACCGGCGCCGACAAGGACGCGAGGATCAGGCTGGTCAGGGCAACGAGCGCAGCAGTGTGCTTCAGGCGTCGTCTCATACTTCCCCTCCGACATGGGCGGTCCCCCTGACCGCAAGCTGAACAACCGGAGCGTAAGACCGCGCCGACGAACGGCGATAGCGGTTTCACCGGGCGTTTTCCTTGGTTGCTGCCAGCAACGGTAACTATTGGTCACCAATGTAAATCGATCGCCTGTGGACAGTCGCGTTTTCTCCCGAAATGACGCTCAACCCCGCCGATCACGCACGGTGTTCGAACCTTCGTTGCGGGTCCGCAGGTTTTCCCGTGTCTTGCGGCCTTGCTGGGCCCGGACGGCCCGGCCTACCGTCGGGAGCGTGCACGAGCTCGCCATCACGGAGAGCATTGTCGATGCGATCGTCGAGAAGATCGGCGACGGACCGGTGGCCGCCGTCCGGCTGGAGATCGGCCGGCTGTCCGGGGTGGTGACCGACTCGATCCGGTTCTGCTTCGAGATCGTGGCCGGCGGCACCGGGCTGGAGGGCGCCCGGCTGGACATCGACGAGCCGCCGGGCCGGGCGTACTGTCGGGACTGCCGGCGGGAGTTCGCCCTCGACGATCCGATTATGCTGTGCGACTGCGGCAGCGCCGATCTCGACATCCTGGCCGGCCGCGAACTGCGGATCGTCTCGGTGGAGGTGCCCTGACATGTGCAGTACCTGTGGATGCTCGGGCGAGGACGCCACCACCCGGGTCACGCTCGTCGAGGGGCACGGCCACGGCCACGGCCATCCACATGACCACGAGCACGAGACCAGGACAGTGCTCCTGGAGCAGGACATCCTGGCGAAGAACGACGTACTCGCGGCCGCCACCAGGCACCGGCTGGCCGAGCATGCCGTCACCGCGATCAACCTGATGAGCTCACCGGGCTCGGGCAAGACGACCCTGCTCGAGCGCACCGTCCGCGACCTGGCCGGCCGCCGCGAGACGCTGGTGATCGAAGGCGATCAGGAGACCTGGCTGGACGCCCAGCGGATCCGGTCCACCGGCACCAAGGTGGTGCAGATCAACACCGGCGCCGGCTGCCACCTGGACGCGGAGATGCTCGACCGCGGCCTGGCCGAGCTCGCCCCGCCCGACGGTTCGCTGGTCTTCGTCGAGAACGTCGGCAACCTGGTCTGCCCGGCGCTGTTCGACCTCGGCGAGGCGGCCCGGGTGGTGATCATCTCGGTCACCGAGGGCGCGGACAAGCCGGCGAAGTACCCGTACATGTTCCGCACCGCCGACCTCGTCCTGCTGAACAAGATCGACCTGCTGCCATACGTCGACTTCGACGTCGACCTGTGTCTCGACCTGATCCGGCGGGTCAAGCCGGACGTCGAACTACTGCCCGTCTCCGCAACCCGCGGCGACGGCCTCGACGCCTGGCACACCTGGCTGGCAGCCCGCTAGCAGATCCTCGGCAACTGCTCGCCGATCGGCGTATCCACCACCCGGGTGGCCCCGAACGCCGTCCGCGTCACCACCATCCCCGGATGCGCCTCCACGCACTCACCGATGATCGTCGCGTCCGCACCGAGCGGATCCGCCCGCATCGCCGTCAGGACGGCGTCCGCCTCCTCCCGCGGCACGATCGCGAGCAGCTTGCCCTCGTTCGCGACGTACAGCGGATCCAGGCCGAGGAACGCGCAGGCGTTGGCGACCGTCTCCGGCACCGGCAGCGCGGTCTCGGTCAGCTCGATGCCGACGCCGGCCGCCTTGGCGATCTCGTTCAGCGAGGTCGCCACGCCACCCCGGGTCGGGTCGCGCAGGACGTGCAGGTCCTTGCAGACCTCGAGCATCGCGGCCACCAGGCCGTTCAGCGGTGCACAGTCGCTGACCACCTCGGTGCCGAACGAGATGCCCTCGCGCACACTCATGATCGCGATCCCGTGTACGCCGATCTGCCCACTGACCACGACGACGTCGCCCGGCGTCGCCCGCTGCGGACGGATGTCGACGCCGGCCGGAACCAGCCCGACACCGGCCGTGTTGATGTACACGCCATCGCCGTGCCCGGCGTCCACGACCTTGGTGTCACCGGTCGCGATGGTCACCCCGGCCCGCCGCGCCGCCGCCCCGAGGTCCTCCGCGATCCGGCCGACCACGGACAGCTCGATCCCTTCCTCGAGGATGAACCCGCAGGACAGGTACGCCGCCTGCGCGCCACTCATCGCGAGATCGTTGACCGTGCCGTTGACGGCCAGGTGCCCGATACTCCCGCCGGGGAAGAACAACGGCTGGACCACGAACGAGTCGGTGGAGAACGCCAGCCGCGCGTCCCCGAGGGTGAACACCGCCGAGTCCGTGAGTCCGCTGAGCACCGGATTGGCGAACGCGGGCACGAAGAGGTGCTCGATCAGCTCGCCCGACATCTGTCCGCCGCCCCCGTGGCCCATCACGACCGCAGGGTGATCGCGCAACGGCAGCGGACAGACCCACCCGTCGAAGTTGGGGGCCATCAACTGCTCAGCCACCGGTGGTCACCACCTCGGCGGGACTCTGGAGGCGCCGGTACAGGTAGTACGCCGCACAAGCGCCTTCACTGGACACCATAGTCGCGCCGAGCGGGTTTCGCGGCGTACACAACGTCCCGAACGCGGCACACTCGTGGGGCTTGATCAGCCCCTGCAGGACCTCGCCACTGCGGCACACGGTCGACTCCTGTGTGTCGATGTCGCGGACCTGGAAGCGGTACTCGGCGTCGTACTCGCGGTACCGTTCGGACAACTTCCAACCGCTCTGCGGGATCATCCCGATCCCCCGCCACGACCGGTCGGTGGTCTCGAACACGTCGGCCAGCATCGCCTTCGCCGCCGGGTTGCCCTCGTCGCGCACCGCCCGCCGATAGGCGTTCTCGACCACGTGCTCGCCCTTCTCGAGCTGACTCACCGTGCGCAGGATCCCGGCCAGGATGTCCAGCGGCTCGAACCCGGTGACCACGATCGGTACGCCGTACTTGTCCGCGAGCTCCGGGTATTCCGCCGTACCCATCACGCTGCAGACGTGGCCGGCGGCGAGGAAGCCCTGGACCCGGCAGACGGGCGACTGCATGATCGCCTCGATCGCCGGCGGCACCCGGACGTGCGAGACCAGCAGGCTGAAGTTCGGGATGCCGAGTTTCTTCGCCTGGTAGACGGTCATCGCGTTCGGCGGCGCGGTGGTCTCGAAGCCGATACCGAAGAACACGACCTGCTTGTCCGGGTTCTCACTCGCCAGCCGGAGCGCGTCCAGCGGCGAGTAGACGACCCGGACGTCACCGCCCTCGCTCTTGATCCGGAACAGGTCGCGACCGCTGCCGGGCACCCGCAGCATGTCGCCGAACGAGCAGAAGATCACGTCGGGCTGGGCGGCGATCTCGAGTGCCTTGTCGATGATCTCCAGCGGCGTCACGCAGACCGGGCAGCCCGGGCCGTGGATCATCTCAACGCCGTCCGGCAGCAACTGGTCGATCCCGTGCCGGACGATCGTGTGCGTCTGCCCGCCGCAGACCTCCATCATCGCCCACGGTTTCGTCACCGTGGCGTGGATCTCGTCGACCAGCTTCCTGGCCAGGACCGGATCGCTGAACTCGGCCAGGTACTTCATCTCGCCGCCTCCCACTCGGTGCCGGGCGGGCGGCGCTCTCCGGCCTGCTGTGCGGCCAGGCCCCACTGGTCGCCGAACTCCTCCTCGAGCGCGCCGAGCTTGCGGTACAGCGCGAGCGACTGCATCGCGGACTCCTCGTCGAGGCGCTGCAGCGCGAAGCCGACGTGCACGATGGTGTACTCACCCACCTGCAGATCCGGCAGGTACTCCAGGCAGACGTCCTTGAGCACGCCGCCGAAGTCCACCATGCCCATCCGGGTGCCGTCCTCCTCCCGGATCTCCACGACCTTTCCCGGTACCGCAAGACACATACTGATCCCTCCCTCCTAGGCCCGCGCCGCGACGGCCAGCTGCCCGAGGGCGAGCCCGGCGTCGGTCGGCGGCACCCGGCGATGCCGCAGGACGGTGAACCCGGCCCCGGTCAACGCCCTGGTAGTTGCCGATAGCAACACTCTGTTGACGAACACGCCGCCGGACAGCGCGACGGTGGTCAGTCCTCGGGCAGCGCCGACCCGCTCGGCCAGCGTCACCATCAGATCGGCCAGGCCCTGATGGAAGCGCGCGCTCACCACCCCCGGCTCGACCCCGCGCAGCACATCCCGAACCACCCCGGCCAGCACCGGCGCCGGATCGATCTCGTCCCCCGTGACCGCGAACTCGTAAGCACCGAGCCCGCGACCGGACGAGATCAGTCCTTCCAGCTCGATCGCGGCCTGCGCCTCGTACCCGGCCCGGTGACACACTCCGGCCAGCGACGAGACCGCATCGAACAGCCTTCCCATGCTGGACGTCGGCGCACACGCGATGCCCTTGTCCAGCTGTACCCGCAGTAGTTGCAGCTCCGGCCCACGGCACGCGCGCACCGACGGCAGAGCGGGATGCCACGGCAACCCCGCGGCGCGCAGGTGCGACATCGCCATCCGGCAGGGATTGCGAACTCCCGCGTCGCCGCCCGGCAACGGCACGTACTTGAGATGTGCCTCCCGGACGAAGCCGTCGTAGTCGGCCACCAGCACTTCGCCGCCCCACGCCGCGCCGTCGTCGCCGTACCCGGTCCCGTCGAAGGCGAACCCGATCACCGGGTCGCCGTCGTACCGATGCTCGGCGAGGACGGACGCGATGTGCGCATGGTGATGCTGTACGCCGACCACCGGCCGGCCGGCCGCGTTCAGCTGAGCCCACTGCCGGGATCGGTACGACGGATGCTTGTCCGTCACGATCACCTCAGGCCGGACCCCGGTCAGTTGCTCGAGATGCTCCTCGGCCCGTTCGAACGCACGCAGTGTCGCGAGGTTGTCCATGTCCCCGACATGCGCCGAGAGCCAGGCATAGCGCCCGTCCCCGAGGCAGAACGTGTTCTTCAGATCTCCGCCGACCGCCAGCGCGGGCCGGACGGGGACAGGCAGGTCGATCGGGAACGGCGCGTACCCACGGGACCGGCGCACCGGTAGCTCGATCCCGTCCACGATCCGTACGACGGAGTCGTCGCACGGCACGTGGATCGGGCGATCGTGCCCGAGCCACGCGTCGGCCAGGCCGGCCAGCCGGGTCGTGGCCTCGTCGTCGGTCGTGACGATCGGCTCATCGGACAGGTTGCCGCTCGTCATCACCAGCACACACGGACCAGGCTGGTCGAACAACAAGTGGTGCAGGGGCGTGTACGGCAGCATCACACCGAGGTCAGGGTTGCCGGGGGCAACGGCTTCGGCGACGGCCGCTCCGGGCCGGCGCCGGAGCAGCACGATCGGGTGCCGGCTCCCGGTCAGCAGTGCTTCGTCCTCCGCGTCGATCACGGCGATCCGCCGGGCCGCGTCGAGGTCGGCGGCCATCACGGCGAACGGCTTGTCACCGCGATCCTTGCGCTTGCGCAGCGTGGTCACCACCGCCTGGTCGCCGGCATCACAGACCAGATGGAAGCCACCGAGTCCTTTCACCGCGAGGATCGCGCCGTCGACCAGCAGTCCGTGCGCGATCGCCAGCGCGTCCTCGTCGTACGCCGTTTCGAGGCCAGGCTGGACCAGTTGCAGCCGGGGACCGCATGCGGGGCAGGCGATCGGCTGGGCGTGAAACCTTCGATCGGCGGGATCGGCGTACTCGCGGGCGCAGTCCGGGCAGAGCGGGAAGTCCGCCATCGTGGTGGCGGGCCGGTCGTAGGGCAGGCCGGTGATGATCGTGAACCGCGGCCCGCAGTTGGTGCAGCTGATGAACGGATGCCGGTAGCGCCGGTCGGAAGGATCGGCGAATTCGGCCAGGCAGTCCGCACACGTCGCGACATCCGGCGAGACCAGCGTCCGGCCCGGTCCGGTTGTCGAGTCGAGGATGACGAACTCGGTCCCGCCGCGCGGCGCCAACGACTCCGGGGTCACGGTCGAGACCGCGGCCAGCGGCGGGGCGTCGGTGCGGACGCGGCGACCGAAGGCCGCGACCGCGGCGGCCGGCCCCTCGACCTCGGCGACCACTCCGGCCGCGGTGTTACCGACCTGTCCGGACAACCCGAGCTCCCGGGCCAGGGAGTACACGAACGGACGGAAGCCGACGCCTTGCACGACGCCGGTCACCAGGACCCGGGTTCGGACACGTTCCGGTTCGTTCGTGATGCTCACCCCGCCGGGCGAAAGAAATGACGAATTCGGCGATCAGCGGACAATTCGCACACTAAACCCGGGCCCCGGACCATGCCAGATCACGGCCCGAAGATCTCGTGCACCCGGCGCAGGTCCCGCATCCGCGGCTCGGTGTCGCCGCGCAGCCACCGGCTGATGGTCCGCACCGACACACCGATCCGCTGCGCGGCGTCCTGCTGGGACAGGCCCTGACCGCGCAGCACGCCGTTCAGCCAGTCGGCGAACGGCTCGGCCGCGGGCTGCACCCGGTGCACGCCGGCACCGTGCAGGACCTCGACCTCCACACCGTCGGGAAAGATCCGCACCGTCACGTCGAACACACCGTCCTGCGGCCCGGCGGCGGCCAGCAGCGCGGTGGTGATCGCGTGGTAGAGCGCCTGGCTCTCCTCCGTGTCGAGGGTGACCGGCTCGAGTGCCTCGCGGACGAACTGCTCGGCGTCCGGCAGCGATCCCGGCCGGGCCGGAAAGGCGTGCGAGGCCACGACCACGGGCGAGACGAAGACCTCGCGGCCGGGATCGTCCATTGGCCAAGAATACCGGCGCAACACTGCGAGAAAGCGGTCCTGGATTGTCTTGGAATCGCCGAATCCCGGATTTCCCGACGCCGCCATTAATAGCCGACACAAGTGTCTGTCGGACCAGCCGGGACCGACGTACGGTCAAAAGATCGGGGTCAAATCCCGGTAACGGTAAGAGGGAGGGCAGGGTCGTGTCGACGACGCTGGAGCCGGAGCAGTCGCAGCAGGAGACCGACGAGGGCGTGGTGCACATCCTCTGGATGAACGGCGGACTGAGCTGCGACGGCGACTCGGTCGCCCTGACCGCCGCCACCCAGCCCAGCATCGAGGAGATCGTCCTCGGTGCCCTGCCCGGGCTGCCCCGGATCGCGGTGCACTGGCCGCTGATCGACTTCGAGTGCGGCCCGGAGACCGGTGCGGACAACTTCATCGCGTGGTGGCACAAGGCCGACCGCGGCGAGCTGGAGCCGTTCGTTCTGGTGGTCGAGGGGTCGATCCCGAACGAGGCGATCCACGGTGACGGCTACTGGGCCGGCTTCGGCAACAACCCGGCCACCGGTCAGCCGATGAAGACGTCGGAGTGGGTGGACCGGCTGGCCCCGAAGGCCACCGCGGTGGTCGCTGTCGGCACCTGCGCGACGTACGGCGGGATCCACGCGATGGCCGGTAACCCGACCGGCGCGATGGGCGTGCCCGACTACCTCGGCTGGAGCTGGAAGTCCAAGGCCGGCCTGCCGATCGTCTGCGTGCCAGGTTGCCCGATCCACCCCGACAACCTGTCCGAAACGCTGGTGTACCTGCTGTACCAGGTGGCCGGGCAGGCTCCGATGATCCCGCTCGACGCCGAACTGCGACCGCAGTGGCTGTTCGGCCGGACCGTGCACGAGGGCTGTGACCGGGCCGGGTACTACGAGCAGGGCGACTTCGCCAAGGAGTACGGCTCCCCCAAGTGCCTGGTGAAGCTGGGCTGCTGGGGTCCGGTGGTCAACTGCAACGTGCCCAAGCGCGGCTGGATCAACGGCGTCGGCGGCTGCCCGAACGTCGGCGGGATCTGCATCGCCTGCACGATGCCCGGCTTCCCGGACAAGTTCATGCCGTTCATGGACGAGCCGCCCGGCAGCAAGGTGTCCACCGCCGCGAGCATGGTCTACGGCACGGTGATCCGCCGGCTGCGCAAGTTCACCCAGAACACCAGCAACAAGGAACCCAAGTGGCGACGCAAGGGCGAGGAGCTCGCCACCGGCTACGAGAAGGTCTGGTAGGGCCATGACCACCACCGAAACCAAAGTCACGCCCGCCAGTAGCGAGTCGAAGAGTTCCGACGTCGTCGAGATGGCGTGGGACCCGATCACCCGGATCGTCGGCAGCCTGGGCATCTACGCATCAGTGGACTTCAAGCAGAAGACCGTCCAGGAGTGTCACAGCACGTCGTCGATCTTCCGCGGCTACAGCATCTTCATGAAGGGCAAGGACCCGCGCGACGCGCACTTCATCACCAGCCGGATCTGCGGCATCTGCGGTGACAACCACGCCACCTGCTCGGTCTACACGCAGAACATGGCGTACGGCGTCGCGCCGCCACACCTCGGGGAGTGGATCGTCAACCTCGGCGAAGCCGCGGAGTACATGTTCGACCACAACATCTTCCAGGAGAACCTGGTCGGGGTGGACTACTGCGAGCGGATGGTCAAGGAGACCAACCCGGGCGTGCTGGAGCTGGCGAACCGGACCGAGGCACCGCACGCCGGTGACCATGGCTACCGGACCATCGGCGACATCATGCGCTCGCTCAACCCGCTGGAAGGCGAGTTCTACCGGGAGGCGCTGCACGTCAGCCGCTACACCCGCGAGATGTTCTGCCTGATGGAGGGCCGGCACGTCCACCCGTCGACGCTCTACCCCGGTGGTGTCGGCACGGTCGCCACGATCCAGCTCTTCACCGACTACCTGACCCGGCTGATGCGCTACATCGAGTTCATGAAGAAGGTCGTGCCGCTGCACGACGACCTGTTCGACTTCTTCTACGAGGCGCTGCCCGGTTACGAGCATGTCGGCGAGCGGCGCATCCTGCTCGGCTGCTGGGGCAGCCTGAACGACCCGGCGATCTGCGACTTCACCTACCAGAACATGGAGGCCTGGGGCCGCCGGATGTTCGTCACGCCCGGGGTGATCGTCGACGGCAAACTGGTCACCAACAGCCTGGTCGACATCAACCTCGGCCTGCGCATCCTGCTCGGCAGCTCGTACTACGACGACTGGGCCGACGGCAGCCACGAGAAGTTCGTCGACATCGACCCGCTCGGCAACCCGGTCGACGTCCGGCACCCGTGGAACCAGCACACGCTGCCGAAGCCGCAGAAACGCGACTTCTCCAACGCCTACAGCTGGACCATGTCACCGCGCTGGTTCGACGGTAAGGACCACCTGGCCCTCGACACCGGCGGCGGCCCGATCGCCCGGCTGTGGTCGACCGCGCTGTCCGGTCTGGTGAACACGCCGAACGTGCAGGCCACCGGGAACAGCGTGAAGATCCAGCTGCCCCGGACCGCGCTGAAGCCGACCGTGGAGTACGAGTGGAAGATCCCGCGCTGGAGCAACGCGCTCGAGCGGAACCGGGCCCGGACCTACTTCCAGGCCTACGCGGCCGCGCTCGCCTTGCACTTCTGCGAGAAGGCGATGAACGAGGTCCGCGGCGGGCACACCGAGACCTGGACGCCGTTCAAGGTGCCGGACGAGGCGATCTCGTGCGGTTTCACCGAGGCCGTCCGCGGCGTGCTCTCGCACCACATGGTGATCCGCGACGGCAAGATCGCGAACTACCACCCGTATCCGCCGACCCCGTGGAACGGCAGCGTCCGGGACAGCTACGGAACCCCTGGCCCGTACGAGGACGCCGTCCAGAACACACCGATCTTCGAGGAGAACCCGCCGGACCGGTTCAAGGGCATCGACATCATGCGGGCCGTGCGCAGCTTCGACCCGTGCCTGCCGTGCGGTGTGCACATGTACGTCGGCAACGGCCAGGAGAAGACCCACCTGCACTCACCCACGATCGCGGTCAAGCCGTACTGAGATGGACCGGCACGACGTTCAGGAGCTGAGCGAACGGATCGACGTCCTGCTGGACGAGGTCCAGCGGCGCGCCGACCCCGCGCTCGCTCAACAAGTGGAGGAACTGGTCCGCGCGGTGCTCACCCTGCACGGCGCCGGCCTCGGACAACTGCTGAACCTGCTCGACGAGCCGCAGGTCCGGCAGTTGGCCGGGGACGATCTGGTCGCCGGGCTGTTGCTGCTGCACGACCTCCACCCCGACGACGTCGCGACCCGGATCCAGCACGCCCTCGACGACGTCCGCCCGTACCTGGGCTCCCATGCCGGCGGCATCGACTACCTCGGCATCGACGACGACGGCGTCGTCCACCTGCGCCTGCAGGGTAGTTGCGACGGCTGTCCCGGCTCGACCGCGACCGTCCGGCTCACGGTCGAGAACGCTGTCCTGGACGCCGCGCCCGAGGCCATCGCGGTCGACGTCGCCGGCATGGTGAAGGAAAGGCAGAGCTTGCTGACCATCGAGCCGTTCCGTCCCCACCGGGACGGCTGGCACCAGCTGGACCTGGTCACACCCCCCGACCAGGTCCAGCAACTCGGTGTCGCCGGAATGGACCTGCTGGTGGCCAACCTGGCCGGCACTTTCTTTGCCTACCGCAACAACTGTCCGATGTGCTCGTCCGCCTTGCACCACGGGCGGCTGGACGGTGACCGGCTCACGTGTCCACGCTGCACAGCCGAGTACGACGTACGCCTGGCCGGGCGCGCGCTCGCACCGGAAGGGTCACCACCCCTCGAGGCGCTGCCGCTGTTGCCCGACGGCGCCGGATGGAAGGTGGCCATCCCGGGGGTGCAGCCGGCATGAGACCGTCGCCGACGCTGCGCTCACTCGCGCGAAAAGACAAGACCCGTCCTGTTGTGGACCCGGTCGCGGTGCTCCGTGAGTTCACCGGTGGGGTCCGCGAGCAGGGTGCACCTGGTGAGCAGTGCGAGATGTGCGCCGTACCGATCGGACCGGAGCACTCGCACCTGGCCGACATCCAGGGCCATCGGCTGCTCTGCGCGTGCCGCTCCTGCTACCTGTTGTTCACCGACGGTGGCGCATCGCACGGGCACTACCGCGCCGTCCCCGAACGCTACCGATCCAACCCGGACTTCAGGCTGTCCGCGGCGCAGTGGGACGCGATGGGGATCCCGGTCAACCTGGCGTTCCTCTTCTACCAGTCCGACCAGAGCCGGTACGTCGCCTTCTACCCGAGCCCGGGCGGTGCCACCGAGTCACTGCTCGACCTGGCCGCCTGGGACGAGGTGGTGGCCGGCGATCCCCTGTTGCAGGAGGTCATCCCGGATGTCGAGGCCGTGCTGCTGCGCCGGCTCGACGACGGGTTCGAGTGTTATCTGGTCCCGATCGACGCCTGCTATGGGCTGGTCGGGATCGTCCGGCAGTACTGGGAGGGCTTCGCCGGTGGCGAAGAGGTCTGGCGGCGGATCGACGACTTCTTCGCGGCGATCCGGGAGCGCAGCCGTGGTTGACCTGGACTTCACCTGCGCCGGTGCGGAGGCCGAGCGGTACGCCGCGACGCCGTTGATCCGCCTGCACCTGCGGATCGAGGAGACGACCGGTACGCCGGTGCACGCGCTGGCGTTGCGCTGCCAGATCAGGATCGAACCGATCCGGCGGCGCTACAACGACGAGGAAGCCGAAGGACTCGCGGACCTGTTCGGCGACCGGGCCCGGTGGGGTGAGACGTTGAAGCCGCTGCAACTGGCGTTCGTCACCCAGATGGTGCCTGGCTTCACCGGCACGACCGAGGTCGACCTGCAACTGCCCTGCAGCTACGACTTCGACGTCGCTGCCCACAAATACCTGTACGCCGTGCGCGAGGACGGCGTACCGCTGCTGCTGTTGTTCAACGGGACGATCTTCACCGGCCGTCCTGGCACCCTCTCGGTGACACCGGTCGCCTGGCAGAAGGAGACGTCGTACCTGCTGCCGGTGGCTGTCTGGCGGGAGGCGATGGACCAGCACTTCCCGGGCGCCGCCTGGCTGCGGCTGCGGCGCGACACCTTCGACCGGCTGTACCGGTACCGCACGCGGGAAGCCCTGCCCGGCTGGGACGACGCGATCGAGCGACTCCTGAAGGAACAGCTGGAATGAACAGGTTCGACGCGGTCCAGCAGGTCGCGGACGCGCTGTTGTTCGAGGGTTACGTGCTCTACCCCTACCGGGCGTCGGACGGGAAGAACCGGGTGCGCTGGCAGTTCGGCGTCCTGATGCCACCCGACTACTGCGTGGTGGATCCGTCCGAACGTGGCTTCTCGCAGACCGAGTGCCTGCTCGACGGCAACGAGGCCTTGCTCACTGTCCGCGTGCGTTTCCTGCAGGCCCAACGGCGTACCGTCCTCGACGCCGATCAGGTCGAGGTCGCCGCGCTGCCGACCGAGGACGCGACGTACGTGCCGTGGGACGAAGCGGTGGTACGGACCGTGGACCTCACGACGAACCTGCACAGGTTGCCCCGCGAGGTTCCGTTCAAGATCTCCGGCGGTATCGACACCGAGGCGATCGGTTCGGCCGGCTTCCTCCGCCGGTCCCGGTTGCCGATCACCGGAACTGTTGCCTTGAGCATCAAACCGCTGCCCGGCCCGTACGGCGCGGTCCGGCTGCGGATCCGGGTCGGGAACACCACGCCCGACAGCAGCTCGGAGCGCGTCGGAGCACTGCGGCAGGCGCTGATCGCCCACCACGTCATGCTGGCCGCCGACGGGTGCCGGTTCGTCTCGCTGCTGGATCCGCCCGAGTGGGCCGCCGCGTTCGCCGCCGGTTGCGACAACATCGGCGTCTACCCGGTACTGGCCGGCGAGCTGCTGCTGTCGTCGCCGATCATCCTGTACGACCACCCGCAGATCGCGCCGGAGAGCCAGGGCGACCTGTTCGACGCCACCGAGATCGACGAGATCCTCAGCCTGCGCACGATGACGCTGACCGACGACGAGAAGCGCGAGGTCCGCGGCACCGACCCGCGCGCGGCCGAACTGCTGGCCCGGGTCGAGACCATGCCACCGGAGTTCATGGACCGGTTGCACGGCACCATCCGCTACCTGCGCAGGGTGACCGCGCCGGAGCCCGACGAGAAGCCCTGGTGGGATCCCGGCAGCGACGGCTCGGTCTCGCCGGAGACCGACACGGTGATGGTCGGCGACGTTCCGGTCGGCAACGGTTCGCGGGTCCGGCTGCGCCCCGGGATCCGGCGCGCCGACGCGCAGGACATGTTCCTCACCGGGCGTCTCGGCACGGTGGTCGCCGTCCTGTCCGACGTCGACGGTGAGACGCACGTCGCGGTCGCGCTGGACGGCGAGGAAGGCGAGGTCCAGCGGTCCCACGGCCGCTACCTGTACTTCAGCCCGGACGAGATCGAGCCGTTGGTGGGTGCGGAATGACCGTCTTGGTGGCCGGGCTGGGCAACGTGTTCTGCAGTGACGACGGCTTCGGTGTCGCGGTCGTCGAGGAACTGGCCAAGCGCGACCTGCCGCCGGACGCGGAGGTGCGCGACTTCGGGATCCGCGGCATCCACCTGGCCTACCAACTGCTCGAGCCGTACGACCTGGTCGTTCTGGTCGATGCGGTCCAGCGGGGCGGTCCACCGGGGACGGTCTACGTGATCGAGGCCGAGCCGGGCGCCGAACCCGGGGAGGAGGTGATCATGGATGCCCACGACCTCGGACCGGACGCCGTCCTCTCGCTTGTCCCGCGACTAGGTGGCACCGTGGGACCTGTGGTGGTGGTCGGTTGTGAGCCGGCCGGTCTCGACGCCGGGATCGGGTTGTCCCCGGCCGTGCAGGACGCGGTCGGGACCGCCGTACAGATGGTGATCGACCTGGTCACCAGACAGGTCGCCGGGCCGGCGGACCGGCCGGTCGGCGTGACGGAGGTGGAGAGCTGATGCGCTGGATCTTGTTGGCAGTCGTGCTGCTGGTGCTCGTCGGACTGGGGTACTACGGGATCGAAGACGCCCGCCGCTACCGCCGGCTCAGGGAAATGTAGCCGGATGTGCCTGGGGATCCCGGGCCGCGTGGTCGACTGCCCGGAGGACGCGGACCTCGGCCTGGTCGAGGTGGCCGGCGTCGTCCGGGAGATCAACCTGGCCCTGCTCGACGGCCCGTTCGTCCCCGGTGAGTACGTGCTGATCCACAGCGGCTTCGCGATCGAGCGGATGTCGCCGGAGCGGGCCGCGGACGCGCTCGCGTTCTTCGGGGCCGACCGGTGACCGGACCGGCCCTGTTCGTCCGCTACGCGTTCGCGCCGAACCGGCTCGGGTACTGCGGTCCCGCCGACGCCGACGCCCTCCTCGAGTACGGCGCTCTGGGCCGGGCGGACAACGGGTTCCGCGCGCTGGCCCAGCAGTTCGAGGGCGCCTGGCCGCAGCTGCGCCGGATCGCCGCGGCCAGCGGTACGGCGGATCCCCTCGACCGCGAGGTGGTCGAGGCGTACTGGATCGGCAACCGCTTGCTCGACCGGGCCGGCGACAGTGAGGGTGGTGGCCTGCCGCATCACAGCTTCCTGGTGTTCTGCTGCTACCCGTGGGCCGCGCTCCTCGGCGAGGAACGCAGTACGACGCAAGCCCTGAACGTGCTCGATCAGTGCCGGATCCGCTGGGGACGGGTGCTCGCGGATACCGGCGAGCAGGTCGTGGTGGAGTCGCAGCCGCTGGTGTGGGACGGCACGCAGCTCGCTCTGGGGATACCGCGTCAGGAGACCGCGATCCGTGGCTTCGACGGCGTGCACCTGATCGAGCGTTTGCACCAGGGTGATTGGGTCGCGCTGCACTGGGAGTGGGTCTGCGACATCCTCACTCCGGCCCAATTGGTTGCCTTACGCCACTATTCGGCGTACCACCTGCGGCTGGTGAATCAGCGCCTGGGCGGGCGGGCCGGGATGTCCGGGCCGAGGATCCAGTGACCGTCCGGGTGGTTCACGCTGGATGACTTCAGGATGCCAGGTGAGTTCAGGACGGCAGGCCGAGGCACCTGGTGGTCGTCCGGCGCGGCGGAGAACCGGTCGGGCTCCCAGCGGGCCGGGTCCTCGGTCAGGCCCAGCAGGAAGGTCACGGTGCAGTCGAGCGCGGCGGCCAGCTCGGGCAGGCGGACCACGTCGACGCCCGCGCCGTGCTCGAAGCTGGACAGGGTTTTGTTGGTGGTCCGGATCCCGCGCCGGGCGAGCCGGCTGACGAGCTGCTTCTGGGTCAGGCCGAGCTGGAGTCTGCGGGCGCGCAACCGATGGCTGACGACCAGATGACGGTCGACTGCCAGGTCGCTGCGGTCCTCGAACATGCGTCTCGCCCCCTGGAGCCCAGGGTGGCCCCGCACCGCGAGCGCGTCAATCGCCCGGGCGGCCGGAATCCATCTCGGCGAGTGCGTGCACCGTGTACCGCGCGAAGTTGAACACCGGCGCCCGCCCCAGCAAGCGTTCGAACTCCTCGTGCGAGTCCACGTCGTAGATCCACGCCCCACCGTGCGATCCGACCACGTGATACCGCGACAGCACCTTCCCCTCGCTCTCGAGGCGCTCGCCGTAGTCCGGCATCGCGCCGACGGCCCGGGCCATCTCCGGGGAGAGCAGGCTCAGCTCCATCTGCCACAGCACCAGGAACTTCATGAGCGCAGATGCAGTCGCCGGGCGGCTTCGGCGACCGAGCCGGAGACCGAGGGGTAGACGGTGAAGGCGTGGGCGACCTGGTCGACGGTCAGGCGGGCGCCGACGGCGAGCGAGATCGGGTGGATGAGCTCGCTGGCGCGGGGCGCGACCACCACGCCGCCGACCACGATGCCGGTGTTGGGCAGGCAGAACAGCTTCACGAAACCGTCGCGGACGCCCTGCATCTTGGCCCGGGCGTTGTCGGCCAGCGGCACCTTCACGACCATCGCCGTACTGCCGCCGGCGTCGACGACGGCCTGGGTCAGGCCGACGGTGGCGATCTCGGGGGCGGTGAAGACGTTCGAGGACACGGTCGACTGGTCCAGCGGGATGACCGCGTCGCCGAGCGCGTGCGACATCGCGATCCGGCCCTGCATGGCGGCGACCGAGGCGAGCATCAGGACCCCGGTGCAGTCGCCGGCCGCGTACACCCCGCGGGCCGTGGTCCGGGAGACCCGGTCGACCTGGACGAAGCCGCCGTCGGTCAGCGACACGCCCGACTCCACCAGGTTCATGCCGTCGGTGTTCGGCAGCGATCCGACCGCGAGCAGCGCGTGCGATCCCTCGACCGTCCGGCCGTCGGTCAGCGTCACCACGACGCCGTCGCCGTCCCGCTTGACCGACTCGGCCCGGGACTTGCCCAGGACCGTCAGTCCACGCCGCTTGAACACGTCCTCCAGCACCGCCGCCGCGTCCGCGTCCTCGCCCGGGAGGACCCGGTCCCGCGACGACACCAGGACGACGTCACTGCCGAGTGCGTCGTACGCGCTGGCGAACTCCGCACCGGTGACGCCGGAGCCGACCACGATCAGCCGCTCGGGCAGCTCCTCGAGCTCGTAGACCTGCTCCCAGGTCAGGATCCGCTCGCCGTCCGGCTCCGAGCCCTTGAGGATGCGAGGCCTTGCTCCGGTGGCGATCAGGACCACATCGGCGTCCAGCCGCTCGTCGCCGACGACCACTGTTTCCGGCCCGTCCAGCCGGCCGCGGCCCTGGATGATCTGGATCTTGTCCCGCTCGAGCCGCCGGGTGATGCCCTCGGACTGGGCGGTGGCCAGTGCCTTGACCCGCTTGTTGACGACGGAGAGATCGACCCGGACGGAGTTCGCCGGATCTGAACTGTCGCCGGCGCCGTCGCCTGTAACTCTGACGCCTAGTTCGCCGGCCTCCTCTACCTCGGTCATCACCTCCGCGGTGGCGATCAAGGTCTTGCTCGGGACACAGTCGGTGAGCACGGCGGAACCGCCGATCCCGTCGGAATCGACGACCGTCACCTCCGCTCCCAGTTGGGCAGCCGCACTGGCCGCTTCGTACCCGCCGGGACCGCCTCCGATGATCACAACTCGCGCCACGGGAGGTCATTCTTCCGTATCCTGTGTCGTCGTGACCCTGTACGCCGCGTTTGCGTCGAATCTGGACCCGAACCTGATGGCCGAGCGGTGCCCGTACTCGCCCCTGCGCGGGACCGGCTGGATCGCCGGCTGGCGCCTCACCTTCGGTGGCGAGGAGCTCGGCTGGGAGGGCGCGATGGCCACCGTGGTCGAGGACCCGGCCGACCCGACCAACCAGGTCTTCGTCGCGCTGTACGACATCCACCCCAAGGACGTCGAGCGGCTGGACGAGTGGGAGTGGATCGACCAGGGCGTCTACCGCAAGATCCAGGTCCGGGTGCAGTCCCTGGACGGCGAGCAACTGGCCTGGATGTACGTGCTGAACGCCTACGAGGGCGGCCTGCCCTCGGCCCGCTACCTGGGCATCCTCGCCGAGGCGGCCGAGGCGGCCGGCGCTCCCGACGACTACGTCGCCGACCTCCGCGCGCGCCCCTGCCAGTCGTCGGGACACTAGGGCTTGTCTCCTCCTCCCCTGCAGTCGCGAGCAGGTGCTCGGGGGCGTAGCTCGGTGTGCTGGAGCGAAGGCGGCGATGTGGTGTCATCGTGCCTTTGCTCCAGTGCAGCGAGATGCGCCCCCGAGTGCCGCGCAGCACGCAGGGGAGGAGGAGACAAGCCCTCGGTTATCGTGCGCATGTGAACGATCACCTGCGCAGCGCCGCCGAAGCCTGGCTGAGCGAAGACCCCGACCCCGACACCCGCGCCGAACTGCGGGCGCTGCTCGACTCCGGGGACACCGCCGAGCTGGCCGACCGGTTCGCCGGCACCCTCGAATTCGGTACTGCGGGACTCCGCGGCGCCGTCGCCGCCGGGCCGAACCGGATGAACCGGGTCGTGGTCATCCGCGCCGCCGCCGGCCTGGCCGCCTACCTGAAGGCGAACGGACGCACCGACGGCCCGGTCCTGATCGGGTACGACGCCCGCCACAAGTCCGATGTGTTCGCGCAGGACACCGCCGCCGTGATGCGCGGCGCCGGACTGGACGCCGTACTGCTGGATCGTCCGACACCGACGCCGGTGATCGCCTTCGGAATCAGGCACCTCCAGGCCGTCGCCGGGGTGGTCGTGACGGCGTCGCACAACCCGCCGCAGGACAACGGCTACAAGGTCTACCTGGGCGACGGCTCGCAGATCGTGCCGCCGGCCGACGCGGAGATCGCAGCCGCCATCGCCGCCGTCGGGCCGCCGGCGGAGGTCCCGCGCGGCGAGGACTGGCAGACGACCGGCGACGACCTGCTCAACGCCTACCTGGACCGCATCGCCGAGCTGGTCCCGGCTGACGCGCCACGGGAGCTGAACGTCGCCTACACACCGCTGCACGGGGTCGGACGGACGCTGGTCGAGGACGCGGTGGCCCGCGCGGGGTTCGCCGTACCGGCGGTGGTGGCGTCGCAGGCGGACCCGGATCCGGACTTCCCGACCATCTCCTTCCCGAACCCGGAGGAGCCGGGCGCGATCGACGCCGCGCTCGAGCTGGCCCGGTCGGTGGACGCGGACATCGCGGTCGCGAACGACCCGGATGCGGACCGGTGTGCGGTCGCCGTTCCCGATGCCTCGGCCGAGGGCGGCTGGCGGATGCTGCGCGGGGACGAGCTGGGCGGGCTGCTCGGTGAGTTCCTGCTGTCGTCACAGCCGGACGGGGTGGCGGCGTGCTCGATCGTCTCGTCGTCCCTGCTCGGCAAGATCGCCGCGTCGTACGGCGTCCGGTACGTCGAGACGCTGACCGGGTTCAAGTGGATCGGGCGGGTCCCGGACCTGGTCTTCGGCTACGAGGAGGCGCTCGGGTACTGCGTCGACCCGGTGGCCGTGAAGGACAAGGACGGGGTCTCCACGCTGGTGCGCGTGCTGCAGCTGGCCGCGCGGGCGAAGTCCGAGGGGCGCACACTGCTGGATCTGCTGGACGACCTGGCGGTCAAGTACGGCCTGCACGCCACGGACCAGCTCTCGGTGCGGGTCGAGGATCTGTCTCTGATCCAGACCGCGATGAACGGGCTCCGCAGTACTCCCCCGACCTCGTTGGGCAGTCACACGGTCGAGCGGGTCGACGATCTGAGCGAGGGTACGGAGACGCTGCCGCCGACGGACGGCCTGCGCTACACGCTCTCCGAGGGTGCTCGCGTGGTGGTCCGGCCGTCGGGCACGGAACCCAAGCTGAAGTGCTACCTGGAGGTCGTCGTCCCGGTGACCGGCACCGATGTCGCGAGTGCTCGACGCCGGGCAGGAGAAGACCTGACCGGCATCAAGCATGCGCTTTCCACGGCGCTCGGCATCTGACTCCGGGGGCACCTGGCGGGTAGCTCCCCGGAGGGTGTCAGCGGGCCGCGGCCGCGGCTTCGGCCTCTTCGGTGCGCAGCGAGCTCTGCAGCGAGGCGTGCAGGATCCGCAGGGTGCTGGTCGACTGCATCAACGCGTCCCGCTCGTCCGGGTTCCGGTTGGCGAGGCTGGAGATCTCGTTGATGCTCCCCTCGATCCGGGCGATCCGGTCCGCGACCGAACCCTCCTGGCTACTGGCCCGGCGGATCGCGTCGGACGTGACCGTCCAGACGTCCTCCTTGTCGTTGGTACGCCGGGACATGTCGACCATCTGGCTCAGCGCGGCCAGGTCGTGGTCGACCTGCGTCCGCTCCACCGGCCCGGTGATCCCGGCGGTCGCCTGGCGCAGCCGGGTGACGTGACCCGACAGCTCCGACCAGCTGCACCGGCCGCTCTTGATCTTGTCCAGCACCTTCGCGTACTCGGTGTTGAACTCGTCGTAGTTCACAGTCCTTGACTCCTGCCGTTCGACGCTCGACTCAGAAACTCTAAGGCGTGCGGCCCGAAACAAGTAACCACACGATCGCAGATCGTGCGGGTGTCTCCAAAACGCAACAGCCGCCCGGTACGGCAACGCGTACCGGGCGGCTGAGTTACGTCAGAGATCAGGCGACGTACGCCGAGGGCTCTTTGAAGGTGTTGCAGCGGCCCGCGTAGGTCTTCGTGCTCTCCGCGTAGAAGCCGGCCTTGGACCAGAAGCTGTGGTTCTTCAGCGAACCGTGGTCGCGCGGATAGCCCGGCTGGTCACCGGAGTGGTCGACCAGGTACACCCACTGGGTGTAGAGGCCGCCGCTCATCGGGTAGTAGCGCTTGTTCGCGCCGATGTAGGCCGAGCCGAGGCAGGACGCCTGCAGCTCCCGGCGACGGCTCTCCTCGAGCTTCGCGGCGTTGGTGGTGAAGGCCCGCTGGCGCGCCCAGGACGCGTTCAGGATGCCGGTCAGGTACTGGATGTGGTGACCGTACTCGTGCGCGATCGTGTTGGTCGCGTACGCCCGGGCGTAGGTCGGGTTCTGCTTCCACATGTTCACGATGGTGTAGGCCGGGATGTAGATGTAGCCGTTCCCGTAGCCGCAGTAGTACGAGTTGCCGCCGCTGATGACTCCGCAGTATGTGGTCAGCTTGGTGTGGTTGTGGATGATCAGCTGCGGCTTCACCTTGGGGGCCGCGCCGGCCGCCAACAGCGTGTTGGCCCAGGACCAGTACAGGCAGTTCCACAGCTGGGTGTCGTAGGCCACGACGCCCTCGGTGGTGCGCAGGGAGACGTTGACCTCCTTGCACTTCGACGGCGTGATCGCCGGAGTCGTGTAGAGCCGGTTGTAGCGGACGACGTTCGTCGTCGAGCTGAGCGCCGTGACGGCGCCGTCGGCCTTCGGCGGGTTCGTCACCGCCTCGGCGGTCTTGCCGGCTACCGGGGTCGGCGGGACGACCGCACCGGACGCCGAGGACGCGGCCTGGGCGTTCGGCAGCGCCGCGACTGCGAGGCTGGCCAGGGCAGCGACACCGGCCAGGCCACGCAGGGTGGTACGGGAGAGATTGACCATGAGCTCCACTCTCGATGATGAAGGGACGTTGCGTGCCCATCCTGGAGTGAACAGGGTGTCAATCCGGGGCGGACAGGGGCTCTGACGCCAGGATCCGCGAAGGAGTTCCCCTCAACCTCCGAGTTTCCCGCCGAGAAACCGCAACTGGTCAGGAAGCATGCGCCGCCAGTAACCGGCGGTGTGCGCCCCGGCCTGCTCCCCACCCGCCGCGCGCAACTCCTCCCGCAACTCCTTCGCCGCCCCCGCGAACGGATCGTCCCGCCCACAATCGATGCGCACAGCAACATCCTTGAAGTCGTCGCGGCGGCCGAGCACCTGGTTGTCCGCGAAGTCCCCCGCGCCGTCGAACGCACCAGCCGTCGCGTCCTCGAAGTGCCGGTAGAGCGCCGGGCTCATCGCGCCCACCGCAACGGCCGTCCGATCTGCCGGGACCTGCCGCTGGAAGAAGTCGCTCGTCGCGAACAGCAGGCCGCCGAATCCACCCATCGACCAACCAAGGAGGCCATATCTCTCGGTGCGCAGCCCTCGCTTCGCCAGCAGCGGCAGCAGTTCCTGGTCGAGCATGGACACCGGGTCGTCCCCGTTCGCCCGGGCATGCCAGTAGTTGTCCCGCCCGCCGTCCACGGTTGCCAGCGCGAAGGGCGACGTACCGGCCTGCACGGCGGCGGTCAGGTAGCGATCGATGCCGAGGTCGTTGACGGCCGACGTGTGATCGCCACCCCGCCCGTGCAGCACCAGTACGACGGGCAACCGCGCGGCCGGCGAGTGCCCGTGGGGATAGATGACGCTGTAGCCGACCGTCGTACGACGTGCTTCCGAGGCGAAGGTGCCCGACGCGACCGGGCCGGGTGGGACATCCGGGACGACGCCGTCCGGGCCGGTCAGGCCGAGGACGTCGTGGACTCGCGCGCGGCCGGGGACCACGCCGGTCTCCAACGCGGCAACGGCGGCGGCGCCCGTCACGGTCGCGGCCGCCGCCGTGCGAAGGAGCGCTCGGCGAGACACCAACGGCATCAGCGAAGCACGGCCGCCATGATGGCGACGACCGCGAGTACGCCGATGACGATCAGCTCCGGGCGGGCCCAGGTGGTACGCACGTCGCCGTCGGACTTGGCGCCGTGCTGCTCCATGTGGGACTCGATCCGATCGACCACGAAGTCCGCGCGGGAGACCGAGCTCTCCGGCCCGAGCCTGGCGCCGCCGACCCGCTGCTTGCGAAGGTCACGCATGACGAGTACGACGCCGGGAGCGCGGAACTTGTCGTCGCCGGCGTGCACGCGAAGGATGTCGGTGACATCGACGCCACTCACCTTGCCCCACGGGATCTCGTGGTCGCGCAGGTGGTTACGCAGCAGGATGTGCTCGGGGCTGAGGGTGACGCTCGGGCGGATCAGGCCGATGTAGGCCAGCATCATCAGGATGCCGATCACAGCCGCGACCAGCAGACCGCTCGCGGTACGCCACTCCACCACGATGTCGAGCAGCCCGAGCACGCCGACCGCCACCACCAGCCCTCCGGTGATCCGGTTGGACGTGGATATGTACCGCTCGGTGTTCGGCGATTTCGACTTCACCAGCACAAAGTAACTGGCCGTCCAGAACAGCACTAGACTGCCCAGGGTGACCACTCTCGACAGCGGCGTCGACTCGTTGGCCGACGTGACCTCGTCCGAGGACCGGCTGCGCCGGTTCCTGCTCGGCCTGCCGGGCGTCGACCAGGTCGGCGCCGAGGCCAGGGCCGCCACGCTGAGCACCCGGTCGATCAAGACCACCGCCAAGGCGTACGCGCTGGACCTGGCGATCAGCATGATCGACCTGACCACGCTGGAGGGCCAGGACACCCCCGGCAAGGTGCGGGCGCTGTGCGCGAAGGCGAAGCGGCCCGACCCGGCCGACCCGAGCGCGCCGCAGGTCGCCGCGGTCTGTGTCTACCCGGACCTGGTGGCCACGGCCAAGCACGAACTGCGCGGCTCCGGCATCAACGTGGCGAGTGTCGCAACCGCCTTCCCCAGTGGGCGTTCCAGCCTCGCGATCAAGGTCCAGGACACCAAGGACGCGGTCGCGGCCGGCGCCGACGAGGTCGACATGGTGATCGACCGCGGTGCCTTCCTGTCCGGGCGGTACGGCCTGGTCTTCGACGAGATCTCCGCGATCCGCGAGGCGGCCGGCGACGCGCACCTGAAGGTGATCCTGGAGACCGGTGAGCTGGTCACCTACGACAACGTCCGGCGCGCGTCCTGGCTGGCGATGCTGGCCGGCGCGGACTTCATCAAGACCTCCACCGGCAAGGTGTCCCCGGCGGCCACGCTGCCGGTGACGCTGGTGATGCTGGAGGCGGTCCGCGACTACCACGAGTCGACCGGCCTGCACATCGGCGTCAAACCGGCCGGCGGGATCCGGACCGCGAAGGACGCGATCAAGTACCTGGTCACCGTCAACGAGACGGCCGGACCGGACTGGCTGGACCCGGAGCTGTTCCGCTTCGGCGCCTCCAGCCTGCTGAACGACCTGCTGATGCAACGCACCAAGCTGGCCACCGGGCATTACCCCGGCCCCGACTACTTCACGCTGGACTGAGGCATGAGCAGATTCGAGTACGCACCGGCCCCGGAATCGCGGGCCATCGTCGACATCAAGTCGTCGTACGGGCTCTTCATCAACGGCGCCTTCACCGACGCGACGGACGGGAAGCCGTTCAAGACCGTGTCGCCGGCGTCGGAGGAGGTGCTCGCCGAGGTCAGCGAAGCCGGCCCCGCGGATGTGGACAAGGCGGTCCGCGCCGCACGGAAGGCGTTCGACAAGGTCTGGGGGCCGATGGCCGGCCGGGACCGGGCCAAGTACCTGTTCCGGATCGCGCGGCTGATCCAGGAGCGGTCGCGTGAGCTGGCGGTGCTGGAGTCGCTGGACAACGGCAAGCCGATCCGTGAGTCCCGCGACGTCGACATCCCGCTGGTGGCCGCGCACTTCTTCTACTACGCCGGCTGGGCGGACAAACTCGAGTACGCCGGGGTCGGCGACGACCCGCAGCCGTGGGGTGTCGCGGGTCAGGTGATCCCGTGGAACTTCCCGATGCTGATGCTGGCGTGGAAGATCGCCCCGGCACTGGCCGCCGGCAACACCGTCGTACTGAAGCCGGCCGAGACGACTCCGCTGACCGCGCTGGCGTTCGCGGAGATCTGCCAGCAGGCGGATCTGCCGCCGGGCGTGGTGAACATCGTCACCGGCGCCGGCCGGACCGGGCAGGCGCTGGTCGAGCACCCGGACGTGAACAAGGTCGCGTTCACTGGGTCGACGGCCGTCGGCCGGGCGATCGCGAAGTCGGTCGCGGGTTCGGACAAGGCGATCACGCTGGAGCTCGGCGGCAAGGCGGCGAACATCGTCTTCGAGGACGCGCCGATCGACCAGACCATCGAGGGCATCGTCAACGGCATCTTCTTCAACCAGGGTCACGTCTGCTGCGCGGGTTCGCGGCTGCTGGTCCAGGAGAGTGTGTACGACGAGGTCCTGTCCCGGCTGAAGCGCCGGATGGGCACGCTGCGGGTCGGTGACCCACTGGACAAGAACACCGACATCGGCGCGATCAACTCCGCTGCCCAGCTGGCCAAGATCCGCGAGCTGTCCCAGATCGGCGAGGACGAGGGCGCCGAGCGGTGGTCGCCGGAGTGCGAGCTGCCGCCGCAGGGGTACTGGTTCCCGCCGACCGTGTTCACCGGGGTGTCCCAGGCGCACCGGATCGCCCGCGAGGAGATCTTCGGCCCGGTGCTGTCCGTGCTCACCTTCCGGACCCCGGCCGAGGCGGTCGAGAAGGCGAACAACACCCCGTTCGGGCTGTCCGCGGGGATCTGGACCGACAAGGGCTCGCGGATCCTCTGGATGGCCAACCAGCTGCGCGCCGGCGTGGTCTGGGCCAACACGTTCAACCGCTTCGACCCGACCTCGCCGTTCGGCGGCTACAAGGAGTCGGGCTACGGCCGCGAGGGCGGCCGCCATGGTCTGGAGGCCTACCTTGCCCACTAAGGATGGAGTGCGGCTCGAGGTGCGCAAGACGTACAAGCTCTACATCGGCGGCGCCTTCCCGCGCAGCGAGTCGGGCCGCTCCTACGTGGTGACCGATGCCAAGGGCAAGTTTCTCGCCAACGCGTCGCAGGCGTCCCGCAAGGATGCCCGGGACGCGGTCGTCGCCGCCCGTAAGGCGTTCGGCGGCTGGTCGGCCCGCACGGCGTACAACCGCGGCCAGGTGCTCTACCGCATCGCCGAGGTGATGGAGGGCCGGCACGAGCAGTTCAGCTCGGAGGTCTCGCTGTCCGAGGGCCTGTCGATCAGCAAGGCCCGCGCGGTCGTGGACGCGGCGATCGACCGCTGGGTCTGGTACGCCGGCTGGGCCGACAAACTGGCCCAGGTGGTCGGCTCCAGCAACCCGGTGGCCGGCCCGTACTTCGACTTCTCGTTGCCCGAGGCAACCGGTGTGGTCGCGGTGCTGGCGCCCCAGGACTCCAGCCTGCTCGGCCTGACCAGCGTGATCGCCCCCGCGATCGTCTCCGGCAACACGGTCGTCGCAGTCTCGTCGTACGAACGTCCGCTGCCGGCGATCACGTTGGGCGAGGTGATGGCGACCTCCGACGTACCGGGTGGCGTGGTCAACCTCCTCACCGGATCGGCGTCGGAGATCGGTCCGTGGCTGGCGTCGCACATGGACGTCAACGCCATCGATCTCTGTGGCATCGAGGACCTGGACGAGGCCCGCGACCTGGAGGCCGCAGCGGCCGACAACCTCAAGCGGGTACGCCGTCCTGCCGCGGAGGACTGGACCGAGTCCCCGGGCCTGTCCCGCCTCACGCAGTACCTGGAGCTGAAGACGGTCTGGCACCCGATCGGCGTTTAATCACTCGGGTTCGGGCCGGAGGCGTCGTACAGTCGCCGCATGGTCCAGCCTGGTGACAAGGTCGCAATCGTCTCGCCGTCGCGTGGTCTGCCGGAGATCTTCCCGGGTCCGTACGAGCTCGGCCTGCGACGGTTGCGCGACGACTTCGGCCTGATCCCGGTCGAGTACCCGACGACCCGCGTGCTCGCGGCCAGCCCGCAGGCGCGGGCCGCCGACCTGCACGCAGCCTGGTCGGACCCGTCGATCCGCGCGGTGCTCGCGACGATCGGCGGCGACGACCAGCTCACCGTGCTGAAGCACCTCGACCCCGTGGTCTTCCAGGCCGACCCGAAGCCGTTCTTCGGGTACAGCGACAACACGAACCTGCTCAACTTCCTGTATTCGTTGGGTTTGCCGGCCTTTCACGGCGGCAGCGTGATGGTCCAGTTCGGTCGCGGCGGCGCCATGCACCCGGACTCCGAGCGCTCCCTCCGCGCCGCGCTCTTCACTCCCGGCGAGTTCGAGCTGACGCCGGCCGAGGCCTGGACCGACCACGACCACGACTGGGCCGTCCCCGCCAACCTGGAGACCGAGCCACCACTCTTCCCCGGCACGGGTTGGACCTGGCAAGGCACGCAACCCGTCAGCGGGCGCTTGTGGGGCGGCAACTTGGAGATCCTCGACTGGCAGCTCTCCGCCAACCGCTGGATGCTCCCCACGGACTCCTACGACGGCGTCCTCTTCCTCGAAACCAGCGAAGAACTCCCCACCGCCGAAACGGTCTACCGGATCCTCCGCACCTTCGGCGAACGCGGCCTCCTACAGCGCTTCGACGCCGTGTTGTGGGGCCGCCCGAAGTCCTGGTCCCTGGAACACCACTTCACCCCAGCGGATTCCGTCGCCTACGTCACCGCCCAATACCTAGCGGTAGACCGAGCCCTCACGGAGTACAACCCAACCGCCGTCGTCGTCAAAGGCCTGGACATAGGCCACACCGACCCCCAACAAGTCCTCCCCTACGGCGGCCAAGCCCAAATCACCCCAGCCACCAACCGCATCACCGTCACCTACTAACCCCAGCACCCAGCATCCCAACTCGGGTCGTCCGCGTCCTCCCACGTACCGAACAACGGGTAGTGGTCCCTCACCTCGCTGCTCCCGCTGGGCGGCACCCGCCGTCCACCTGCCGCCAGACACCACCACTACCCGTCCGTCGGTACACCACCCAACCGCCGACCCGGCAGTCGTCCGAGCTTCAAGTGACTGCCGACCCGCGAGACCGGCAGTCCCGCCATCCGGACCAACCCGGCCAGCCGCCGTGGGCCAGGACCCCCACTGGTGGCCGGAGACAAGTAATAACAGGTCCAACCCCACCACAACCTATCCAAGCCCCCAACAACCGCCGCGCTTCCGGCTGCCGGCTAGCGGACGAGGGTGCTGGTCAGGGCGGGGTTCGGGTTTGGGTAGCAGGTGATGGGGGCGGTGGTGGTGAGGAACTTCCATTTGATTTTGGCTTGGAGGGTCAGGCCGGGGTCGTCGTAGCTGGTGCCTTTGAGCCTGGTCTCGATGGTCGTGCCGCGGCGGCCGGATTTCAGCCGGACAGCGAGTGTCGGCAGCTGGTAGTCGGCGCCGCCCGGGATCGGACCGGCCACCTTGACGATGACGAACCCACCGTCGAGGTCGATCGTGGGCGTGGAGTTGAGGCCGGAACCGCCGGCCACCCTGGCACTCACGTACGACGAGTTGGCCGGGATCGGGACCCGCAGAGACAGGTCGCGGACCTCCTGCAGTTTGAAGCCCTTGACCTCACTGGGCAGCGAGCCGGGCTTGAGGTCGACCGCGATCGTGAAACGGGTGTTGGGACGCACGGCAGGAGGCGCTTTCGCATCCACAGCCTGCCGCAACGACAGCGTGTGCTGACCGAACTTGGTGTTCGCGCGGCAGGCATAGCTCGCGGTAGGCACGGCCGCCTCAGCTCCAGAGACGACGACCAGCAGTGGAAGGACGGCAAGAACCACAAGACTGCGGTAAGTAGCCATATAACTACTCTATGCAGTCATCGGCCGAACAGGAACCAGCCGCCCACGCCGGCGAGCACGAACACGACCGGCAGCGCGAGCAGGAACCACGCCCGGTTCCGCCGCCGGCGACGTACCGGCGGGTCGGCGGCGACGATCGTCGGGAGATCGTCGCCGGTGATGCTGGTCCGCTCCGCCGCCCGCAGTGGCGCCTCCTGCTCCAGCCGGTACGCCTCGGCCTCGAGCCGGTCGGCGAGCGTGTCGGCTCGCTCCCACCGGTCGGGAACCCGATACGCCAGCGCCCGGGCCATGATGTCGTCGACCTGCCCGATCGAGTCGTGCAGCGCGGTCCGCAAGCTCGGCGGCGGCAGGTCCGGGTCGCGATTGAGCACATCGCTGATCGAGGCCGCGGCGTACGGCGGGTGCCCGGTGATCAGCGCGTACGTCACCGCACCGACCGCGTAGATGTCCGCCCGCTCGTCGAACCCGCCATCGCTGCGCCCCTGCTCAGGAGCCATGTACGACGGCGTGCCGACGGCCTGGGTCAGCCCGGACGCCTCGGCAGCCCGCTTCGCCAGCCCGAGGTCGGCCAGCACGATCCGGTGCGTACCACCACCGGACTCGTCGCCCTGGTTGGGCCGGAGCAGCAAGTTCGCCGGGGTGACATCGCGGTGTACGACGCCCTCGCTGTGCAGGGCCGCCACCGCCCGAGCCAGGTCCGCACCCCACCACAACGCGTCCACAGGGTCCAGCGGTCCGTGCCGCAGAACGTCGCCCAGCGTGCCACCGCCGACGTAGTCCATCACGAAGTACGGGCGTCCGTCCGGGAGCTTCCCGAGGTCGAACACCCGGACCACGCGATCGCTCGCGATCCGGCGCATCAGCCGCGCCTCGGACAGGAAGCGTTCCCGCACGTCGGCACGCGACGCCCAGTTGTCCGCGAGGATCTTGACGGCCACGTCCACGTCGAGGTCGTCGTCGTACCCACGCCACACGGTCGCGAACGCGCCCGCGCCGATCTGGTCCCGCAGCCGGTACCTGCCGATGGCATCCATCCCGGCTATTGTCGTGCACAGCCGAGTTCATTGGTGGGAACAGACGCTGGGGGAGCATGAACGAGGAGCTGGAAGATCTGGCCACCCGTGCCGCCACGGGGGATCAGACCGTCCTGCCGCAACTCCTGCAGGCGATCCGGCCGCAGGTGCAGCGCCGGGTGGCCAAGTTCCTGCCGTACCGCGAGGACGCCGAGGAGGCGGTCCAGGACACCTTGCTCCAGGTGGCCACCAAGATCCACACCTTCAGGGGCACCGGCAGCTTCGCCGGCTGGGTCACGATCGTGGCCACCAACCAGGCCCGGCAGACCTACCGCTCACTGAAGCGGCGCGCGGTCGAGCAGTCCGCCGAGGTCCTGCCGGAGTCCGTCGACCCACGGACGACCTCGGTGATCGCAGGCTCCCGTCTGGACCTGCTGGAGGCGCTGGAGTCGCTCGAGTCCAGCCATCCCCAGCTGGTCCAGCCGCTGGTACTGCGCGACCTGGGCGCGTTGACGTACGCCGAGATCGCGGACGAGCTCGATGTCCCGCTCGGCACGGTCAAGGCCCGGATCCACCAGGCCCGCAAGGCCGTCGCCGAACGCCTCACGGTGCGCTGACTAACCGAACGTACGGCGTACCTCCACCGCCCGGCGCAGATCGTCGAGGAAGTTGGCGGTCTGGCGGCGGATGGCCGGACCGACGCTCTCGTCGGCGATCAGTGCCTCGGCCGGGGCGATCAGGTCCGCGTCGATCGCGTACCGCGGCGCGATCCGGTGCACCGTCAGCCCGACCACCATGCCGGACCGGATCTCGGCGGTCCGCGGGATGTCGGTGAAGAACCGCTGCACGTACGGCGCGGTGATCGCGGCCTGACCCGGGTGCCAGAAGCCCTCGGCCGTGGCCAGCAACTCCTTCACCCCGATCGCTGGGTCCGTCATGATCCGCGTCCACGCGGCTTCCTTGCCGTCCGGCAAGGCGGCCCGACACCGGGCGGCCTGGTTGACGCCCTCGGTCGATGTGTCGCGGGCGAGTTCGGCATCGATCTCCGCCGCGCCGTACGCCCCCAGCTGCACGAGCCGGAGGACGAGCGACCAGCGGAGGTCCACGTCGATCTCCAGGCCGGCCAGCGAGTTGACACCCTCGAGCCAGGACCTCAGCAGGTCCGCGTCGTCCGTGGTCGCGATGACCCCGCGCGCGGTGACGAGCTGCAGGCTACTGCCTGGCGCGGTGCTCGCCAGTTTGTTGCTCAGGGCATCGGCGACCGGGCCGCGAAATTCGTCGTACGGAAGGTAGCTGCCGAGGAGCCGCTCTTCGACCCAGCGGGCGAGCGAGCCGACGGCGATGTCGCTGTCCTCGTGCGGCAGCGCCGTGATGAACAGTTCGAGGGCCTGACGGGGGTCCAGCTCGCCGCTCATCGTGGAGTCACGGATCGCGTTCCAGATCACGGCGCGGGTGGTGCCGTCGGCGATCTTCGGCAGCACGGCCGGGAGGTTGGCGAGGCTCGCGGCGTCGAGCCGGATCTTCGCCCAGGTGTCGTCGTTCGCGTCCGGTACGGTCACCGCAAGGTCGTTGCTGAGCGCAACGTCCACGGTGTCCTGGTCGAGGACGACGTCGACGATCGACGCGGCGCCGCTCTCGTCGTACCCGCCGACGCTCAGCTTGTGCAGCCGGCGCGAGCCGTCCGGGCTCTCGCGGTGCAGGACGACGCCGGTGGCTGCGCGCTCGACCGTGATCGTATCCAGGCCGGACGTCCGCAGCCACTGCGCGGACCAGTTGTCCAAGTCCTTCGCGCCGGCCTCGGTGAGCTTCTCGATGAACTCGTGCAGGTCGGCGTTGCCGTACTCGTGGGCCTCGAGATGCGCGTTGACACCCTTCAGGAACACGTCGTCGCCGAGGTACTTGGCCAGCTGCTTGAGCACTGCGGCGCCCTTGGCGTACGAGATCCCGTCGAAGTCGTCGAGCGACTGGCGCGCGTCCTTCAGGCTGTCCGGCGCGACCGGGTGTGTCGAGCTGCTCTGGTCCGTCTGCAGTCCCCACCACTTACGCACGAAGGCGAAGTCGGTCCAGTTGCCGCCGTAGCTGGTCGCGTCCTCCGACACGCGGTGCGCCATGTACTCCGCGAACGATTCGTTCAGCCACATGTCATTCCACCACTTCATCGTGACCAGGTCACCGAACCACATGTGCGCCATCTCGTGGACGATGATCCGGGCGCGGGTACTGCGTTCGGCCTCGGTGGCCTGGCTGCGGAAGACCAGGTGGTCGGCGAACGTCACGCAGCCCGGGTTCTCCATCGCGCCGAGATTGAAGTCCGGTACGAACGCCTGCCAGTACTCACCGAACGGGTACCGCTGCGGGAACATCCGGTGGTACTCGTCGAAGGCCTCCCGGGTGGTCCGGAACAGGTCGTCGGCGTCCCGCTCGAGAGACTCCTTCAGCGATTGCCGGCAGGCGAGTCCGAGCGGGATCCCCTCGTACTCACTCCTGATCTGGTGGTACGGGCCGGCGACGATCGTGACGAAGTACGTCGACAGCGGCTTGGTCTCCGCGAGCGTCCACTCCCCCGGCGCGGTCCGCGTGGCAGCGCCGTTGCCCATCACCACCCAGTCCTCGGGGCACGTCACCGAGATCGCGTACGGCGCCTTGAGATCGGGCTGGTCGAAACACGGGAAGTAGCGCGGCGCCGACTCCAGCGACGACATGCCGTAGGTGTAGACCCGCCCGTCCGCGGCGTCGACGGACCGCTGCAAGCCTTCGCCGTCCGCGGAGTACTTCATCTCCGCAGTCACCACGAGCTCGTTCTCCGCCTGCAGCCCGGCCAGCGGAAAACGGCCGTCGTCCAACAGCTTCGGATCCAGGTCCCGCCCGTTCAGCACGACGCTGATCAGCCGCTCAGGCTTCACGTCCACCCAGCTCGCCTCGGCTGTGGCCGCGAACCTCAGCGTGCTCACCACGCCGAAGGTCGTCCCGCCATCGGTCAGATCGAAGGCGACCTCGGCCGAGCGCACGGTCAATCCGGCCGCGCGTTCGCGGGCTTCACTCACTGTCAGGGCGGGCATGGTTCTCCTCGGTGGGTACGGCCGCGGCGGCGAGCTGTGCGACTGCCTTGACCTCGGCGCTGGTAGTGGTTTCGAGGACGTGAGCGATCAGTTCGGCGTCCTCGGGTTGCGCAAGACTCGTCAGCACGTTCAACGCACTCTGATGGTCGAACCCGGCTTGGATATCCGGGTCATCCGCCGGTGGGCGGGACAAGATCTCCCGGGCGACCACCCGTACCTCACCGCCGAGCGGCTCCAGCGGGTTTCCGCCGCTCAACCGGGTGTACGCCGCGGCGACCTGGTACATGTTCAGCGCACGGCAGACCGTGGCGATGTTGCTGCTGTGCAGCAGCACACTGAACGCCTGCAAGGGGATGTCCCCGGTCATGGGGCCTCCCGCCCTGGACTGAGGAGCGTAGGGAGCGCAGCGACTGGAGCGACGAGGGAAGGGCGGGAATCAAAGCCCCATGACCCGCCGCGCCGGAGGCGCGGCAATGACACCGTCATGGCTGCACGCTAGTCGACGGGCTCTGGCTGGAAGAATCGCAGTAGGTTCTGCGCTGCGTCCGGCCCGATCATCATCTCCGAGACCGCTGCCGACTGCTTCGCGGTCTCGGCGGCGCGGGACAGCATCGCCGGTTCGTAGTCCGCCACCGCGGCATCCAGATCGCCCGGGTGTGCTGCGATGGCCCGGGCGAGGTCGGCGGCATCCAGCATGGCCAGGTTGGCCCCCTGGCCGACCGGTCGCATCAGATGGGCGGCGTCGCCGAGCAGGGTGACACCGGGCCGGCGCGGCCAGGTCAGGCCGGTCGGCATCACGTTGACCGGCCGCACCACGACCGGCTCGTCACGAGCGGCCCACAGTCGACGGAACCGAGGATGCCAGCCGTCGAGCAGGTCACTGTCGAGATCGGGAGTGCCTTGGAGCGAGATGCCGACCCGGATGGTGCCGTCGCCGTTGCGCTGGGCGGCCAGGTGCCGGTCCGGGCCGAACACCCAGTAGTTGCCGCGGCCAACCATCGCGGCCAGTTCGGGCTGGGTGCGGTCGGCATCGTGGATCGCGCTGTCGATCGCGGTGCTGCCGCCGTAGACGGGCCGGGCATCGGTGACCAGCGGGCGGACACGGGAATTGGCGCCGTCCGCACCGACGAGCAGGTCACACTCGATCTCGCTGCCGTCGTCGAGGAACACGACATACCCACCGGCCCGTGCTTTCGCGCGGTTGAAGGCGCTGCCCCAGCGCACCGTGCCGGGCGGCAGCGAGGCGAGCAACAGGTCTCGCAGGTCCGCCCGGTCGATCTCCGGGCGGGCCATCGGCGCATCGTCCGGGGTGTCCTCCTGGAGCAGCAGCGTGCCGGTGTGATCGAGCAGCCGCATGTCCTGGCCTTCGCGGCGCGCCACCGCGAGGAACTGCTGTTCGAGGCCGGCGGCGCGCAGAGCGGCCTGGCCGGTGTCGGTGTGCAGGTCGAGCATGCCGCCCTGGGCACGGGCCTCAGGTCCGGCGTCGCGCTCGAACACGACGGCGTCGATGCCATGGACGTGCAGAACCCGCGCGAGGGTGAGGCCGCCCGGGCCGCCTCCGATGATCGCGATCATGATGAACTCCGTTCGATACGCCGTATTTGCCGATACACTGTATCGCCCGAGGCAGTGTATTGTTCAAGGCTCGGAGGTGTTAGGTGGCGGACAGCCCACTCGTCTGGGAGCGGCCCGAGCCGCCGGAGCGACGTGCACCGAGCCCCTTGAGCCGGGAGCGGATCGTGCGTGCCGCCATCACCCTGGCCGATGCCGAGGGCCTGGACTCGGTGTCACTGCGGAAGGTCGCCGGCGCGCTCGACGCGGGCCCAATGCGGCTCTACAGGTACGTCGACACCAAGGAAGAGCTGCTCGAGTTGATGGTCGACGCCGTGTACGGCGAGCTCCCGGCGCCGACGGGTCCGACCTGGGCCGACGTGCTGTGGTCGATCGCGAACGGGATCCGGGACGCTGCCCTGCGGCACGAATGGTTCGCCGACCTGCTCGGCGGCCGCCCGCACTTCGGCCCGGCGACCCTCGCGCACACCGAGAGCTCCCTGGCCGCGCTCCGGACCGCCGGGATCGACGACCTCGACACCATGATGGGCGTGCTCGAGGCGCTCGACCTCTACCTGATCGGTGCCGTGCGCAAGGAGATCACCGAGCGCAGGGCCGAACGCGCCACCGGCCAGGACGAGCGGGAATGGCAGGCGAAGACCTTCCCCTACCTGGCCCGGGCGTTCGCGGCCGGGCACTACCCCACCCTCGAGAAGGTCATCCACGACGCCCGGCACCGGTCCGCCGCCGAGGTGTTCGAGCTGGGTTTGGGCTACCTCCTGGACGGCATGGCCCGCCGCCTCCAGCGCTAGCGGCTTGCCGCCGCGTGCAGGTGGGCCGCCAGGAGGTGGGCGGACTCAGGAGCGTTCGCGGAGTAGCAGAGCAGGTGCGCCCGGGTGGACCACGAATCCTGCAGCGGGCAGATCTCGACAGTGGTGTTGGCGTCGACGGCTCGGCGAGGCACGATCGCGAGGCCCGCGCCGGCGGTCGCCAGCGTGATCAGGGTGTGCAGGGTGGGTACGACGGTGCGGTAGCGGGGCGCCGGGGCGTGCGGGCCGAGGCGTTCGTCCATCCACTGGGTGAGCGGGGAGTTGCGGTCGAGCCCGACCAGGGGATGTTCGGCGACTTCGGCGTACGCGATCGAGGTGCGGCCGGCGAGGATGCCGCCGGCCTGGCCGATCACGACCAGGGAGTCGTCGGCGAGCGGTTCGGTCCGGAGGGGCGTCGGCTCGTCGTCGAGGATGACGCCGAGGTCGGCCTCACCGGCGGCGAGGATGCGGACGCTGCGGACTGTGCGGCGTTCGCTGACATTCACGTCGTACTCCGGATGGTCGCGGAGGAACGTGGCGAGCGCGACTGGGACGAGTTGGTGCATCGCGGACCCGCCGGCGACCAGGCGGATCGGTGCGGACCGGGAGACGGCGTACGACGCGACCGCGCTGTCGAGCCGGGTCGTCTCGGCGAGGACCTCGCGGGCGTGCCGGGCCAGGGTGGCGCCCGCGGGAGTGAGCCGGACGCCACGGCGTTCGCGGACCAGCAGGGGTACGCCGGCCTGCGCTTCGAGCGCTCTGACCCGCGCGCTGGCCGAAGGCAGACTGAGGTGCATCACCCGCGCGCCGGCGGTGATCGAGCCTTCCGCCGCGACGTGGGTGAAGAGCCGTAGGTCGTCGAGGTCGTACCGCATGCGTTCAGCCTACGTCTCAGCCTGAGGCTGGCTACGGGGATCGCGCATTGTGGAGTACGCGCCGAGCCGTGATCCTCGAAGGATGCTGCTGATCCTCCTCGCCGGTGTCGCGGCCGGCGCGCTGAACGCCGTCGGCGGTGGCGGGAGCTTCGTGGCCCTGTCCGCCCTGGTCGCGGCCGGGATGCCGCCGGTCACCGCGAACGCGACCACGACCGTCGCGCTGCTGCCGGGTAACGCGACCAGCGCCTGGGTCTACCGGCGTGAGGTGGAGGGCTTCGCCCGGCCGTCTCCGCTCCGGCTGACCCTGGCAAGCGTGCTCGGCGGGGCGATCGGCGCCGGCCTGCTGTTGTTGTTGCCATCGGCATCTTTCGAGGCCGCGGTCCCGTGGCTGCTGGCGTTCGCGACCGTCGTCCTCGCGTTCGGCAAGCGACTGACCCAAGCGCTGCGGCTCGGTACGCCGGGGCCGGCGGCGATCCTGGCCGGGCAGTTCGTCCTGTCGATCTACGGCGGGTACTTCGGTGGCGCGGTCGGCCTGATGATGCTGGCGTTCTGGACCGCGACCACGTCACTCGACCCGGCCCGGGGAAACCCACTCCGCGTCATCCAGGTCGCGGCCGTCTACCTGACCGCGGCCATCATCTTCGTCTTCGCCGCCGACGTCCTGGCCCAGCCGGTCGAACTGGTCGCGCTGTTGGCCGGTGCTGTCATCGGCGGGTACGCCGGTGCTCACCTGGTGAGGCGGATTCCGTCCGCCGCACTGCGCGTTCTTGTCCTCACCGCAGCCGTCGCGATGACGGCGTTGTTCTTCGTACGGGCATTCCGATGAATCGGGCGCAGTTGGCGATGGCCTATCAAGCCTGCGAGGTCGCCGATCTGGCCGCTTCCGCTGTGAGCGTTGACGATCCGGCCGAGGCGCTGGCCCAGGCCGAGCGGGTACTCGCGGCGGCGGGCAGACTCCTGGCCGCCGCGACGCGGCTCGTCGAGCCCGCCGCGACGCGGCTCGTCGAG
>NZ_JBEZYF010000078.1:0-39978 GCF_040638415.1 Kribbella sp. NPDC026596
GTCCTGTGAGCGCGCCGGTCACCGAGCAGCCGCTACACCGGGTCTGCGTGTGGTTCGGCGCGCACCTGATCATTGACCACGTCTCGGATCCGGCGCCCGCGGTCCGGCCTCACTGGCTGCCGGCGGGCTTCAGGTTCAGGACGATCTGCAGCGCGTTCTGCTGGGTCGGCTGAGCCGGCCCGTACTGGTTCTGCTCGTCCGGCCAGCCGACCCAGTTCTTGGTGCTGTAGAGACCGCCGACGTTCGACGCCGAGGTGGGGATCACCGGCATCTGCTCGACCATGATCTTCTGCAGCGTGTTCAGTGCCGTGGTCCGGGCGGCGTCGTCGGTGGCGTTGGCGTACTGATCCAGCGCCTTGGTAGCCTCCGGGCTGTTGAACCGGCCGTAGTTGCCGCTCACGCCGCCCTTGCCGACCGGCTTCAGGATCTTGCCGTCCATGATGTTCTGGTAGATGTCGAACGGCGTCGCACCACCGTTGGTCCAGTGCATCGCGGCGTCGAAGTTGCCCTCGTCGATGTTCTTGAACCACGCGTCCTGGTTGGCCTTGTCGACGGTCGCCTTGATGCCGATCGTGGACAGGTTGTCCTTGATGATCTCCAGGTCGGTGATGTAGTCGGACCAGCCGGCCGGGTCGGTCAGCGTGATCGTCACCGGCTTGCCGGTCGGGTCCTTCAATGCGTCGCCCTCGAACTTGAAGCCGGCGTCGGTCAGTTCCTTCTTCGCAGCGTCGACGTCGACCGAGTGCTTCTTGTCCTTGAACTCCGGCGCGATGAACGACTCACCGGCCGGCGTCGGGATGCCCGTGACGGACTCGACCTTCGGGTAGAAGTAGCCGGCCTCACCCTGCTGGAAGATGTCGTCGCGGTTGATCACCTTGTCCATCGCCCGCCGCAGCGCCGGGTTGTCGAAGGGCTTGCGGGTGGTGTTGATCCACAGGCCGTGGATGCCGAGGTTCGCCGGGAACCAGAGCTTGTGGTTCGCCGGGTCCTTGTCCTGGTAGACGGCCTTCACGTTCGGGACGAAGACGAAGCTCCATTCCGACGCGCCGTTGGCCAGCGCGGTGGTCTGCGCGTTGTTGTCGTTGTACGACGTGTACCGCAGCTCCTTGACCTTCGGCAGGTCCTGCCAGTACGAGTCCCGCAGCGTCAGCGTGGTCGTCTGCGGGGTGAACGACTTCACCGTGTACGGACCGGTGCCGATCGGGCTCTTCAGCGTGTCCTGGGTCGGGTCCTTCAGCGTCGACCACTGGTGCTTCGGAACCACGAACACGGTCAGGATCTTGTTCTGGTTGGTGAACTGGGACCGGGTGAAGGTCAGGTCGACCTTGTTGCCGGACGCGGTGATGGTGCCGTACGGGATCGCGTCCTGGTTCAGGCCCTCGTTGTCCTTGCGCAGCTGGAACGAGTAGGCGACGTCGTCGGCCGTCATCGGCTGGCCGTCGGACCACTTCACCCCGTCGCGGATCGTGAACGACAGCTTGGTGAAGTTCGCGTCCCACTTCCACTCGGTCGCCAGCCACGGCTTGCCGGGCTCGGTCGGCTTGATGCCGTTGATCATCACCAGCGGCTCGAAGATCATCCAGCGGTAGCCCAGTGAGGCGCCCGAGGAGGAGCCGAGGAACGGGTTGTGGTTCTCGGTCTGTGGGCCGTTGGGCATGCCAACGTTCAGAACGGTGGCCGCGGTGCCGGACGTGCTGCCGGTGTTGTTCCCGTCCCCGCTACTACAGGCAGCCAGGGTGGCTGCCGCGAGCAGGCCCGTCAGGGCCAGCGCGACAGTGCGTCGTGCTCGCATCGGTTCCTCCTGTGTATCTGTTGGCGGATGCTCACGCCTGAGCCGCGTGAGCAGGTGCATCGTGGCGTGAGAACGCTCTCATGGGAAGAGCGGACGCCTTAACGGATCGATATCGGGGGGTTACTGCCGGCGGCGGGACAGGGGCAGCTGTCCCGCCACCGGAGTCTTCAGTGGGACCGGGTTCTCGGGGCGGGCCTGGTCCTCGTGGTGACGGTCGGGGCGGTTGAGCTGCGGACGATCAGCGTCGTCGGCAGCACTTGGGGCTCGTCCGGCAGCGGGGTGCCGCCGAAGTAGCCCATCAGCATCCGGGCCGCCGCCTGGCCCATCAGGCGCATCGGCTGATGCACCGTGGTCAGGGGCGGCTCGGTGTGTTCGGCGTACGGGATGTCGTCGAACCCGACCACCGACACGTCGTTCGGCACGTTGCGCCCGGTCTCCCGGACGGCCTGGATGGCGCCGCCGGCGGAGAGGTCGTTGTGGGCGAAGATCGCGTCGAAGTCGAGTCGCTGGTCGAGGGCGTGCTGGACGCCGCGGCGCCCGCTCTCGTGGGTGAAATCGCCTTCGAACACGAGCCTCTGGTCGAGCTCGATACCGGCCTCGGCGTAGATGTCGCGGAAGCCGTCCAGGCGTTCGTGGGTGCAGCCGAACCGTTCGACGCCGGTGATCACCAGTGGCCGGCGACGGCCGAGTTCCAGCAGGTGCCGGGCGGCGGACTCGCCGCCGGCGTAGTTGGTGGTGGCGACGGACGGGAACTGCGGGCGCTTGGCCCGGTCGTCGATCAGGACGACCGGCAGGCCGCGCGCGTGGAGTTGCTCGATGTAGGTGAGGGTGCCTTCCGGCTCGATCACCAGCAGGCCGTCGAACGACTGGGCCGAGACCTGCGAGGCGAACTGGTGCATCGACTCCTCACCCCGGTTGAAGGTGAACAGCAGCAGTCCGTAGCCCTCGCTCTCGACCACGTCGACGGCGCCCTGCAGCACCTCGCCCATCCAGGGCCAGGTGAGCGACGGGACCAGCATGCCGACGATCCGGGTCCGGCCGCGGGCCAGACCGACCGCGCGGGCGCTCGGCACGTAGCCGAGCTCGGCGATCACCTGGCGGACCCGCTCGGCGGTGCGCAGGTCGAGCTCGCCCTTGCCGTTGAGCACGCGGGAGACCGTCGTCTTGCTGACGCCGGCACGCGCGGCCACATCGGCGATGGTGATCGACACTGCACTGCTCCCCTCGGGCGGGTGAGGCTCCAGCTGATCGCCGGAACCGGTTTCGGAAGCGGTTCCGTAGAGTGAAGCCGAGCGGACAAGGAGTCGTCAATCACGGGCCGGTAACGAATCGCTGCTTAGTTCACAACTTGGAGGAAGGGTCCTCTTCCGGTCGCCGGAGTGACGTGATGAACTCTGGGCGAGCGGCCTGCCTGGGGCCGGACCGGGTAGGGGCAGAGGGCATGGATGTTCGGCGGACCACTGTGCGCGACATGCGCCGGTCCAACCGGTCGGTCATCCTGTCCAGCATCTATCGCGACGGTCCCCTGAGCCGCCAGGAACTGAGTGTCCGGACCTCGCTGAGCGCCGCGAGCGTCAGCAACCTGGTCGGCGAGCTGATCGCCGAAGGTGTGGTCGAGGAGGCCGGATCGGTCGAGTCCGAAGGCGGCCGGCCGCGCGTCCTGCTGCGGGTGTCACCGACGTTCCGGTACGTCGTCGGCGCAGAGGTCGGCGAGACCCGGGTCCGGGTCGAGTTGTTCGACCTGGCCATGAACGTGCTGGCCACTGTCGACCACCCGATCGAGGAGCCGCAGCCGTCGGTCGTCGTGAAGCACGTGCTGGAAGGCCTTGCGACCGTGATCGCGTCCGCCGGCGTGCGCCCGGAGCTGGTCCTCGGGCTCGGCGTCGCGGTGGCCGGCATCGTCGAGGGTGATGCCGTCGTGCATGCGCAGACGCTCGGCTGGGACGCCGTACCGATCGGGCAGATGCTTGCTGAGGGCACCGATATCCCGATCCAGGTGGACAACGGCGCGAACACGCTCGGCCAGGCCGAGATGTGGTACGGCGCCGGCCGCGGAGCCACCGACGCGGTGGTCGCGCTGGTCGGCTCCGGCGTCGGTGCGGCCCTGGTCACCGACGGCTCGAGCTACCGCGGAACCCGCAGCAGTGCGGGCGAATGGGGCCACATGACGATCGCGTACGGCGGTCGCCAGTGCCGATGCGGCGCGATCGGGTGCCTGGAGGCGTACGTCGGTGCCGAGGGTGTCCTGGATCGCTATCGCCAAGCGGGCGGATCCGGGTTGTCCGCCGACGAGGAGACGGCGTTCGTCGAGTTGCTGGAGGCCGCGAGTACGTCGGAGGTAGCGGCAACGGTCGTCACCGACACGATCGGGTATCTCGCCGCCGGCTTCGCGAACCTGGTCAACCTGGTCAACCCCGAACGCATTGTCCTCGGTGGCTGGGCCGGCCTGCTGCTCGGTGAGCGGTACCTGCCCCAGTTACGTGAAGAGGTCGGCAAGCACGCGCTGCGACAGCCGTACCAGCAGGTCTCGATCGTCCTGTGTGCGCTGGGCCGCGACGCCGTTGCTCTCGGCGCCGCGACCCTTCCGGTGTTCCGGTTGCTTCGCGAGGGAGGCGCGCTACCTCCGGCGCGTTAGACGTTCCACTTCTGGTTCGCACCGCCGCCGCAGGTCCAGGTTTGCAGCGGGGTCGCGTTGGCGGAGTTGTTGCCGGTGACATCGAGGCACTTGTTCGCCTGTGGATTCACCAGATCGCGGGCCGCGGTGTAGTTCCATTGCTGGGCGCCGGATCCGTTGCAGGTCCAGAGCTGGACTTTCGCCCCGTCGGCAAGGGATCCGGCGTTGACGTCGAGGCACTTGCCCAGGGCCCGGATCGTGCCGTCACCGGGCCGGGTCCACTGCTGGGCGTTCGTACCGTTGCAGTCGTAGAGCTGGACCGGCGTACCGTCCGCCGTTCCCGCAGCCGCCACATCGGCGCACTTGTTGGCCAGTCCGGTGATCTGGGATCCGCCGGAGCCGGCGCCGAGGGTGGAGACACGGACGTAGTCGACGGTCATCGTCTGCGGCATCACCGTAGAGCCGTCCGGGTAGCCCGGCCAGTAGCCGCCGACTGCGACGTTCATGATCATGAAGAACGGGTGGTTGTAGACCCAGGTCTTGCCGTTCAGATCGGCCGGTGTCCGGCGCTGGTACTGGACTCCGTCGACGAACCAGGTGATCGCGTTCGGCTCCCAGTCGACCCGGAAGGTGTGGAAGTCGTCGGCGAACGACCACCCGTTCGGATGGTTGTACGCGGCACCGATGCCGTCGGCACCGGAGTAGCCCGGTCCGTGGATCGTGCCGTGCACGGTCGCGGGCTCGCGGCCGATGTTCTCCATGATGTCGATCTCGCCGTCGGTCGGCCAGTTACCGCCGCCGAGCATCCAGAACGCCGGCCAGATCCCTTGTGACCGGGGGATCTTGATCCGGGCCTCGAACCGGCCGTAGGTCTGGGTGAACGTCTGCGCGGTGAGCAGCCGGGCCGAGGTGTACTGGCACGGGCCGTAGTGACACTGGAAGCCGCCGTTCTCCTGGCGGGCGGTGATCACCAGGTTGCCCTGGCCGTCGAGGGCGGAGTTGCGGGTGCTGTTGGTGTAGTACTGCCGCTCGTCGTTGCCCCAGCCGGAGCCGCCGATGTCGTAGCGCCACTTGCCGGGGTCGGGGGCCTGGCCGGACGGGCCGTCGAAGTTGTCCTCCCAGATCGTCGCCGTCGCCGCGGCGGGCGCCTGCTGACGGGCCTGGGCGGGGGCTTGCAAGAGGGTGGTGCCGACCAGTGCGGCACCGATCGCGACGAGCGCCGCGATGCGGGAACGCTTCATGGATGCCTCATTTCTCACGGGGGGCGTCGGGAGTCAGGCTCGGCCGCAGCTTGCTGTGAGAACGCTTTCACGTCAAGCCCGGGACTAAATAAAAGACCTGAAAAAAGTCTCGGTTCGGCGTTGACACGACGATTCACCGATGGTTACCTCGTGGTGACCACCAGTTGCGGCGCGGGCAGACGCCGGCAACTCCCTGTTGTCCTCAAAGCCCTTTAGAACAAGGGAGAACCGCCCCATGCCCGCGAAACGCCTCCTGCCCGTCGCGGTCGCCGCCTTGTGCGCGGCCGCCGCCGGACTCGGTTTCGGCACCGCCCCACCGGCCCAGGCCGCCGGTGAGCAGGTCAACATCTGGCTCACCACCACGAACGACTCGGCCGGACAGAACGTCACCCGTGGCCTGCAGCAGCAGACCCCGATCAGCTTCGGCCCGGCCGGCGGCTCGGCCAACCAGACGATCACGGTCAACGAGAACACGACGTACCAGTCCTTCGAGGGCGGTGGCGCGTCGTTCGCCGACAGCTCCGCCTGGTTGCTGAACAGCAGCAACACGATCTCGGCCGCGACCCGCAACCAGGTCATGAAGGACCTGTTCGACCCGGTCAACGGCATCGGCCTGGCCTTCATCCGCAACCCGATGGGTGCCTCGGACCTGGCCCGCTTCAACTACTCCTACGACGACACCTGCTGCGACCTGAACGACTTCAGCATCAACCACGACCTGGCGGACGTGGTCCCGCTGACCAAGCAGGCCAAGCAGCTCAACCCGGCGGTCAAGGTGATGGGCTCGCCGTGGAGCGCGCCGGCCTGGATGAAGGACAACAACGACTTCGTCCACCGCGGCTGGCTGAAGGCCGAGTACTACCCGCTGTACGCGCAGTACTTCGTCAAGTACCTCCAGCAGAACGAGGCCCAGGGCAACCACATCGACTACATCTCGGTGCAGAACGAGCCGACGTGCTGCGGCAACGACAACACCGGCTACGCGTCGATGAACTGGAACGGCGCCGGTCTGCTCAACTTCACCAAGAACCACCTGTCCCCGGCGCTGCACGCCGCCGGGCTCTCCACCAAGGTGCTGATCCTCGACTACAACTGGGGCAACTACAACGACCTCGGTTCGGTCCCGATCGCGGACGCGGGACTGCGCAACGACCCGAACTTCGGCGGCATCGCCTGGCACGGGTACGGCGGCGACGTGAACCTGCAGACCCAGATCCACAACCAGTACCCGAACGTGAACGCGTACATGACCGAGCACTCGGGCGGGACCTGGATCCCGAACCAGCAGGTCGAGGACATGAACAACCTGATCGACTACACCCGCAACTGGGACAAGTCATGGGTGAAGTGGGGCATCGCTCTCGACGAGAACCACCTGCCGTTCGTCGGAGCCGGCTGCAACGTCTGTACCGGGCTCGTCACCGTGCACCGCAACGACAGCCAGCGCGGTCAGGTCACCAAGACGGTCGAGTACTACACGATGGGCCACCTGACCAAGTTCGTGAAGCCGGGTGCGCTGCGGATCGACTCGAGCGCGAACAACTCGGTGAAGAACGTGGCTTGGAAGAACCCGGACGGCTCGAAGGCGCTGATCGCGTTCAACACCACCGGCAGTTCGCAGTCGGTGCGGGTGAACTGGGGCTCGCAGTCCTTCGTCTACACGCTGCCCACCAAGACGTCCGCGACCTTCACCTGGTCCGGCACGCAGGGCGGTGGCGGCGGCGGTTCGGCGATCACCGGGCTGGCCGGCAAGTGCATCGACGTCGCCGGAGCCAACAGCGCCGACGGTACCGCCGTACAGCTTTACGACTGCAACGGTACGGCGGCTCAGCAGTGGGAGCGCCCGGGTGACGGGACGATCCGTGCCCTCGGCAAATGTCTCGACGTGAACGCCGGATCGGTCGCCGATGGTGCTCGCGTGCAGCTGTATTCGTGCAACGGAAGTGCCGCCCAGCAGTGGACCTATACGAGTGGGAGAGACCTGGTGAATCCGCAGGCGAACAAGTGTCTTGATGTCACCGGCAACAATTCCGCGAACGCGACCCCGTTGCAGCTCTGGACCTGCACGGGCGCGGCGAACCAGAAGTGGACCGTCTGATGCGCCGGGTAGCGGCGGTGGCCGCGGCTCTCGTACTCGGAGCCGGACTGCTGATGACGGCGGCACCCGCGCAGGCGGCGACCGGGACGATCACCGGGCTGGCCGGCAAGTGTGCCGACATCGCTGCGGCCAACACTGCCGACGGGACCGCCGTACAGCTCTATGACTGCAACGGGACCGGCGCGCAGAACTGGAGCCGCAACTCCAATGGCACGTTGACCGCGCTCGGCAAGTGTCTCGACGTCAGCGCCGGCTCGGTCGCGAACGGTGCCCGGATCCAGCTGTGGACCTGCAACGGAAGTGCCGCGCAACAATGGACCTACACGTCCGGCCGCGATCTGGTGAACCCGCAGGCGAACAAATGCCTCGATGTCACCGGCAACAATTCCGCCAACGGTACGCCCTTGCAGCTGTGGACCTGCACCGGTGCGGCCAACCAGAAGTGGAACGTCCCGGCGGCCGACGACGGACCGCCGCCGGCCGGTGGTGCGCCGATGGCGGCAGCGCCGTACCTGTACCAGGGCTGGGGCAGCCCGCCCAACCCGGCGACCGTGATGAACGCGACCGGGGTCAAGTGGTTCACGATGGCGTTCATCCTGTCCAACGGGTACTGCAACCCGCAGTGGGACGGGAACCGGCCGCTGACAGGTGGTGTGGATCAGCAGGCGCTCAACACGATCCGCGCCAACGGCGGTGACGCCGTGGTGTCGGTCGGAGGCTGGTCGGGCAACAAGCTCGGGCAGAGCTGCAACAGTGCGAGCGAGCTGGCCGGCGCGTACCAGAAGGTGATCAACGCGCTGTCGCTGAAGGCGATCGACGTCGACATCGAGGACCAGGAGTTCGCCAACGCCGCCGTCCGGCAGAAGGTGATCGACGCGCTGAAGATCGTCGAGCAGAACAACCCGGGCATCGCGACGTACCTGACCTTCGGTACGACGACCTCCGGTCCGGACGGGAACGGTCAGGACCTGATCCGGCGGGGCGCGGCCTCCGGGCTGAACCTGGACGGCTGGGTGATCATGCCGTTCGACTTCGGCGGTGGGTCGAACAACATGGGCACGCTGACCCGGCAGGCGGCCGATGGCCTGAAGAACCAGGTCAAGTCGGCGTACGGGCTGAGCGACGACGCGGCGTACCGCAAGATCGGGATCTCGTCGATGAACGGGATCACCGATGTCGCCGGGGAGCGGGTCAACCTGTCCGACTTCGAGTCGATGCTGTCGTACGCCTCGGAGCACCACCTGGCGCGCTTCACGTTTTGGTCGGTCAACCGTGACCGCCCGTGCACCGGTGGCCCGGCCGACTCCTGTGGCGGCGTGCCCCAGCAGCCCTGGGACTACACCAAGGTCATAGGCCGCTACGGCGGCTGACTCCTCCACCAACAACTGCCCGCCTGATCTTTGAGGCGGGCAGTTGTTGTGTTGACCCTCCGGTTACCGGAGGGTGGAGAGTAGGCGCATGACGGCAACGGTGACAGTCGGCGAGTTCTCCCGCCTCACCCATCTGAGCGTGAAAACGCTGCATCACTACCACGAGATCGGCCTGCTGGCGCCCGCGACGGTCGATCCTTCGTCCGGCTACCGGCGCTACGCCACGGCTCAGGTGGAGACGGCGTTGCTGATCCGCCGGCTCCGCGAGCTCCGGATGCCGTTGCCGGAAGTCCGCGAGTTGGTCGAGACCACCGACGGCACCAAGCGCGAGGAAACGCTGCGGGCGCACCTGGAGCGGATGGAGCAGGAGCTCGCGCACACCCGTGAGGTCGTCGTCTCGTTGCGCGAACTGCTCACCCCCGGCCGGCCAGCGCTCGATGTCGAATACCGGTTCATCCCCGCGTTTCGTGCGTACGGCGTGCGCGATCGGGTCGAGCGGGAGGGGATCGGGCCGTGGTGCGAGTACGCGTTCGGCCGGCTCAACGCGGTCGCCGGTGACATCACGGCCACCGCGGGAGCGACGTACAGCGACGACTTCTTCGCCGAGGACGCGGGCGAGGTCGTCGCGTTCCTGCCGGTCGCGCCGGACCAGGCGCCGGTCGACGGGGTCGAGCTCGTCGACCTGCCCAGCGGGTTCTTCGCGATCGCCGTCCACAGCGGGCCGCTGACCGACTTCGACCGGAGCTACGGCGCACTCGGTACGCACGTCGCCGAGCACTGCGAGGTCGCGCCGGGCCCGATCCGCGAGCTGTATGTCGTCGGGCCGGGGGACGACCCCGATCCCACCACCTACCGAACCGAGATCTGCTGGCCGATCCAGCGAATCCCTGCACTGAGAGGCTGAAATCCATGTCCATCACGCTCGAGAACGTCGTCTTCGACTGCACCGACGCCGGCGCCCTCGCCACCTTCTGGGCCGACGTGCTGTCCTCGAAGGTCGATGCTGACAGCAATGAGTTCTTCGCCACCGTGAACCGGTCCGCGGACGGGCCGACGCTGATGTTCGTCCAGGTGCCCGAGCCCCGCAACGGCAAGAACCGCCTGCACGTCGACCTCGCCACCGCGGACTGGTCTGCCGAGCTCGACCGCCTGGTCGGCCTCGGTGCCAAGCGCCTCGACGAGCACGACGAGTACGGCACTCACTGGATCACCCTCGCTGACCCCGAAGGCAACGTCTTCGACCTGGCAGAGATCCGCTAGCACCGAGATCCGCTTGCCACGTCCCTTGCGCGGGGGCTGGGGTGAGAGGAGGGTGGGGAGTGACCGGCGGCGCCGGCGGGGTGCTGCCCTGAGGTGAGGGGGTGGGTCGTGTACGCACGCTCCACCACGATCAACGCCCTGTCGGGATCGATCGACGCCGGCATCGCGCAGGTGCGGGACGAGGTCATGCCCGCGCTCCTGGAGATGCCCGGCTGTGTCGGTCTGTCGATGATGACGGATCGCGAGTCCGGCCGGTGCATCGCCACGAGTGCCTGGCGGTCGCAGGAGGCGATGCGAGCCACCGATCAGGAGCTCTGGTCGGTCCGGGACCGGCTCGGGCGGACGCTCGGTGGGACTCCGATGGTGCAGGAGTGGGAGATCGCCGTACTGCACCGCGATCACCGGTCGGTCGCCGGCGCCTGCATCCGGGCCACCTGGGTGAAGGTCGACCCCGCGAGGCTGGACGGGGCGATCGACGTCTACCGGCTGGCGTCGTTGCCGCGGCTCGAGGACCTGGCCGGCTTCTGCAGCGCGAGCCTGCTGGTCGACCGCGCGTCCGGCCGGGCGGTCTCGTCGGTCACGTACGACAGCCAGGAGACCATGGACGCGAACCGGGAGGCCGCCGCGTCGATGCGGTCGGCGACCGCGAAGGACGCCGGCGCCGAGGTGGTCGACGTCGGCGAGTTCGAGCTCGTCCTCGCCCATCTTCACGTCCCCGAGCTCACCTGAAGCAACCGTCGGCCCATCCGACCAGCGCGGCCCGGACCCAACTCCGGGCCGTCGCTCAGTCCATCGTGTCGAGATGGGCTTCGAGGGCGTCCAGGCGGGTGCGCCAGAGGTCGCGGTAAGGCTCGAGCCAGGTGTCGATCTCGGCGAGCGGGCCCGGGCTGAGGCGGTACCAGCGGCGTTGGGCCTCCCGGCGGACCTCGACCAGACCGGCGTCGCGGAGCACCTTCAGATGCTTCGAGACCGCGGGCTGGCTGAGCGACAGTTCGTCGACGAGCTCGCCGACCGGCCGTTCGCCGGTCCGCAGCAGATCCAGGATCTCCCGGCGCCGGGGCTCCGCCAGCACCTCGAACGTACTTGCCATATGAGGAATATACGTCGCCTACCGGCTGAGTTCGTGGTCGAAGGTCGCCTTGAAGGCGTCGCGGAAGAGGTCGGGCAGGCTGGTCTTACCGTCTTCGGAGGCCCAGCGAAGTAGGGCGACGTGGGCGACTCCCAGACAGGCGCTGGCGGCCGCGCGGGCCTGGAACTCGAAGGCCGGGTCGGACGAGTCGGCGCGGAGCGCGGTGACGAACGCTTCGTGCAGTCGGTTCTGGCTGTCGAGGTGGCGGGCTTGGAGGGCCGGTGTCGAGATCATCAGTCGCAGCCGGGCGAGCAGGAGCTCTCGATCCGGTCCGGTGGTCAGGTCGAACGTCGCGAGCATCGTCCGACCGATCCGGTCTGCCAACGATCCGGTGGTGGGAAGTTCGCTGATCGTCGCCGCGGCCAGCTGGTCGAGGTCGTCGTACAGGACGAGGTCTTCCTTGGTGGGGAAGTGCCGGTAGACGGTCATCGCGGAGACGCCGGCGGCGACCGCGACGTCGTTCACCGTCGTCGCGTCGTACGCGCGTTCCTCGAACAACCGGATCGCGTGCCGCTGGATCCGCTGCCGGGTCTCGGCACGCTGGCGGTCCTTCAGGTTCATGTGGTAGATACTAACAACATGATAGTTTCTAACATGAACGGCAGTGTGGCGTTGGTGACCGGAGCGTCGCGGGGGATCGGCCGCGCGATCGCGGAACGGTTGGCCGCGGACGGGGTCGAGATCGCGGTGCACTACAACAGCGACAAGGCCGGAGCCGAGGAGACCCTCGAGCGCATCGGCGGTCGTGGATTCCTGGTCGGCGCCGAGCTCGGCGTCCCAGACGATGTCGACGAGGTGTTCGGGCAGCTCTCGGAAGGTCTGTCGGGGCGGTCCTTGGGCATCCTGGTCAACAACGCCGCCGCGCCGCCGGCAGGTCCGCTCGAGACAGACACCGTGGACGCGTTCGACCGGCTGTTCGCGGTCAACGTGCGCGCGCCGTACTTCCTGATCCAGCGGCTGCTTCCGGTCCTGGCCGACGACGGTCGGATCGTCTCGATCTCGTCCGCCGCGACCCGGATGGCGAACCCCGTCCAGACGTCGTTCGCGATGACCAAGGGTGCGGTCGAGACGATGACTCTCACACTCGCCCAAGAGCTGGGCCGTCGTGGCATCACCGTCAACGCGGTGTCGCCCGGCGCGACCCGGACCGAGGCGAACGGCGCGTTCTTCGAGACCCCGGGACTGGTCGACTTCGTCACGCGGCAGACCGCTCTCGAACGGCTCGGTCGCGGCGAGGATGTCGCCGAGGTGGTCGCGTTCCTCGCCTCCGACGCGGCTCGCTGGGTCACCGGCCAGACCGTGGACGCCACCGGAGGGTTGTTCCTCGGACCTCGTTTCGCCTGACGGGGTTGGGTTTTCCCCCGGTCGGTACGGTGGAAGGCCCGACCCCGAGACGGCGGTTGGCCCCAGTGTGTGAGTGGTACGCGCGGGCCTAGCGTCGTCGGCATGCACACGACGAATCAGGTGATGATGGCCGCGCTGCAGGCGACACAGGAACCGACCGGAGGAGTGGCCGGCTGGGCCATCGACCTGATGGAGCGACTCGGAGCGCCAGGTGCGGGGCTCGCGGTCGCGCTGGAGAATCTGTTCCCGCCGCTGCCCAGTGAGGTGATCCTGCCGCTGGCCGGGTTCGCGGCCAGCCGCGGTGATCTCGGGCTGGTCAGTGCGATCCTCTTCACCACGCTCGGCTCGATCGTCGGCGCGCTCGCGCTGTACGGCGTGGGCGCCGGGCTCGGCCGGGATCGGACGAGGGCGATCGCCGGCAAGCTGCCGTTGGTGAAGGTGCAGGACGTCGACAAGGCCGAGGAGTGGTTCACCCGGCACGGGCCAAAGGCAGTGCTGATCGGCCGGCTGGTTCCGGTCGTGCGCAGCCTGATCTCGGTTCCGGCCGGGGTGGAGCGGATGTCGGTGGCGATATTCCTGGCGCTGACCGCGGTCGGCAGCCTGGTGTGGAACTCGTTGCTGATCGTTGCCGGCTATCAGCTCGGTGAGCGCTGGCATGTGGTCGAGTCCTCGGTGGGCATCTTCCAGAAGCTCGTGATCGCCGGTGCGGCGGCGGCGGTGGTGTGGTTCGTGGTGGTCAAGATCCGGGCCCGGCGTTCGGATGCTGAGAAAGTCAAGTAGCAAGCTCGACTTTAACTACGCTCGATCCATCACTTGCCGAGTTCAGGAGTTGGGTCAGATGCCCTCAGTCGCGTTCGAACCGCAGGTCGTACCGGATCCGCCGGTCTGGCCGCAGTCTGTTGTCACCGTGGTCGGCAACCCCCGGCCCGGGTCCAGGACCGCGGCCGCGGCGGCGTCCGTGGCGGAGTTGCTCGCCTCCGAGCTCGGTACGCCGTACCGGATCGACGAACTGGTCGACCTGGTGACGTTCGCACCGGCGATCTTCCAGGGAGAGCGGGCCGCGGACGAGGAGCGTGCGGCGCTGGAGAGCGCGGTCGATCTGGTGTCGTCGGCCTCGGTGATCGTGGTCGCGACGCCGGTGTACAAGGGCAGTTACACCGGTCTGCTGAAGAGCTTCCTGGACGTTCTGCGACCGCAGGCTCTGGCCGGTGCGGTCGTGGTGCCGGTGACGGTTTCCGCGGCGCCGAGCCACAAGCTGCTCGCTGACCAGCATCTGCGTCCCGTTCTGGCCGAGCTCGGTGCGAGCGTTCCGGTCCCCGGCGTCATCCTCGAGGAGCGCGACCTCGAGGACCTCCAGGTGGTCCTCTCCGGCTGGCTCCGCACCAACGCCGGCATCGTCCAGGCCACCACCATCGCCCTGCAACCGATCGCTGAACCAACCCCTGCGCAGTAGGCCCGAGCGCGGCTTCCGGAAGGTTGCTTCCGGAAGCCGCACAGGTCAGTCCGCGTGGGTTGGCTGGGTGGGGGAGTGACGCAGGGTTGTGGTGGCGGGCAGCAGGGTTGAGGCGAAGGTGAGGAGGGCGGCGGCTCCGACGATCACGCCGTAGATCCACAACGGGCCGGTGGGGATGGCGCTGGTGGAGACCTTGGCTGAGTAGGGGAGGAGGCAGGCCAGGGCAACCAGCGTGCCGAGAGTGATGCCGGCCAGGGTGACCAAGGTGCTTTCCGTCCACAGCATGCGGAGGACCTGGCCGCGGGTGGATCCGGTGAGGCGTTGGAGGGCGAACTCGCGGCGCCGGCGCAACGTGGTCGAGACGAGAGTGTTGACGACCGAGACCGCGGTGTAGGCGATCAGCATCCCGACGAGCATGTAGTTGACCCAGGCCTGTGTCTGCAGGTCTTCCGCGTTGGCGGCAACCAGGCTGTCCCGGTCGGCGACCTGTACGCCGGGATGCGCGGCGGCGAGCTTGGTCAGGGCCGGTCGTACGTCGGCCCCCGGTGCGGTGCGAACCAGGATCTGCTTGGTCAGTCCGTCCGTGGTGTGGGCGGCGACGAGCGAAGCGGGCAGGATGATGCTCTCGTAGCCACGCTCGGCCGCGAAGGTCCCGACCACCCGCAGTGTCACCGCGGTGCCGTCGCCCAACGTCATGCTGATCGTCGAGCCCACCGGGCGGTCGATCTTGCCGGCCACATAGTCCGGCAGCGCGACGGTCGACTCGGTCAAGCCGATGAGTGATCCATGCGTCAGCCGTACCGGCGCCGTACCGTCCGCGCCCTGGGCGTCCACGCCGATCAGCGGAGCGCCGTCCTCGTCGAACGGAGCGTTGCGGGGCTCGTCGATCGTTCCCAGGCTGGTGACGAACGCCGACGCACTCGTGACACCCGGCACCGCACGGACCTGGCTCAGCACCGTGGGGGACAGGCCTGCGTCCGAGACCAGTACGGCGTCCGCCCGCAGGTCTCGCGTGAACGCCTCGGACGACGCGTGGACCTGCGTGGTCTGCATATAGAGGTTGGCGGTCGAGATGCCGACGGCAAGCATCACCGGCATCACCGCGGCCGACATCGCCACCGAGCGGGCAGTGACGTTGCGGATCGCGAGGCGACCGTTGACCCGGGTCAGTGCCTGCACCGGCCAGCGCCATACCGCAAGGACTGCCTTGGTCCAGAACGGGCCGAGCAGTGCGACACCGATGGCCCAGCACAGGATCGATGGGCCTGCGGTTGCACCCGCGAGCGGACCGGTCATCACGGTCGCGGTGACGATCAGCAGTGCGAGGCCGCCACCGAGGAACGCCAGACCGAACAGCAGGCGTACCCAGCTGAACCACTTCCGCTGCAGTGAAGCCTCCATCAACGCCTCGACCGGCCGGATCTTTGCCGACTTGCGAGCCGCCATCAGGGCGGCACCGATGGCCGCGAGGACGGCCGCACCCGCGCCGGCGGCGAACGGGATCAGGCCCTGGGAGAACTCGACGACCGGCGATGCGACGCCGTGCGAGCCGAGTTGGTCGAACAGGAACCGGCCGAGGAAGATCCCGGGTACGGCGCCCAGCGCGACCGCCGGGAGCGACACGAGCATCGCTTCGCCGAGGATCATCCGCCGGACCTGACCAGGCGTCGTACCGATGCCGCGGAGCAGCGCGAACTCGCGCTCGCGGTGCTGGGCGGACAACGCGAGCGTGGACGCGACCACGAACATCATGGTCATCGTCGCGATCCCGCCGAACGAGCCGGCGATCGAGATCAGCGCGGTCCGGTGCGACTCGGCGTCCGGGTGCTCGGCCAGACCGCGGTCGATCCCGGCGCGGACGGTGATCTCGCCATCGAGAGCCTTGATCCGGTCCTTCAGGTCGTCGACGTTGGTGCCAGGGGCAACCAGTACGCCGACATCGGCGAAGCGGGCGGGGTTGCCGGCCAGCTCGGCCGCCTCGCGGTCGGAGAAGAATGCATGACCCGTCGGTCCGGTAGCCGACCCGCTCACCGTGAAGGTCGACGGCTCGCCGTCGATCAGGAAGGTGACCCGGCTGCCGACCTTGGCGCCCGGCATGACTACCTGGCCGGCGCGCGGCGCGTGACCGGACGTCAGCTTGTACGGCGCAAGCGCGGCCGAAGACCAGTTGTGGCCTTCAGCAACCGAACCACCGATCGCTGGGAACGTGAGGTCGCCGATCGCGGCCGAAACGCCTTGCACAGAACGGATCTTGGCGACGAGGTCGACCGGTACGCCGACCCGCTCGGGCAGCGGGGTCGCGTCCTCAGCTCCCGGGCGCAGATGAGATTGGTTGCCAGTGACGACGAGTGAGGCGGCGGCGAGCCGGGTGGGCTCGACGTTGGAACGGATCCCCGTCTCCATCAGGCCGCCGCAGGCCATCACGATCGCGGTGCCGAAGACGACCGCGACGAAGGTGGCGATGAAGCCGCTCTTGCGGTGCTGCAAGGTGCGGACTGCCAGGCGCATCATCCCGCTACCGCCTTCAGCTTGGACCGCGCGCCGAGGTGGGTCATCCGGTCGGCGACCTCTTCGGCCGTCGGCGCGGTGAGGCTGCCGGCCAGGACGCCGTCGGCCAGGAAGACGACCTGATCGGCGTACGACGCGGCGACCGGGTCGTGGGTGACCATCACGACCGTCTGGCCCTGCGTACGGACGGGCTCGCGGAGCAGCTCGAGTACGTCGGCCGCGGTCTGGGTGTCGAGAGCGCCGGTGGGCTCGTCGGCGAAGATCACGGCCGGCCGGGCGACCAGGGCGCGAGCGATGGCGACGCGCTGCTGCTGGCCACCGGACAGTTCACCGGGACGGTGCTTGCGCCGGTCGCCGAGGCCGACCCGGTCGAGGACCTCGCGGACCGCGGCGCGGTTCACGCGGCGGCCATCGAGCTCCTGCGGCAGGGTGACGTTCTGCCAGACGGTCAGCGCGGGCAGCAGGTTGAAGGATTGGAACACGAACCCGATCCGCTCGCGGCGGAGCTCGGTGAGCCTGCGCTCGCTCAGACCGGCCAGTGGCCGGCCGTCGATGTAGACGCTGCCGGAGGTGGGCCGGTCGAGCCCGGCGGCACAGTGCAGGAAGGTGCTCTTGCCCGACCCGGACGGGCCCATCACGGCGGTGAAGGTGCCGGGCGTGAAGTTGATGCTGATGCCGTTGAGGGCGGTGACGGTGTTGGTGCCCCGGCCGTAGACCCGCCGTACGTCGTTGAGGACGACTGAGTACTCGGTGCCGACGACTGTTTCCCGCGTCCGTTTCTTCATGCCGATGACGCTACGGAGCGCGGGCGTGCCTCCCCATGGTGCTGGACCGCCGCGCGGGGTAGGTGAAAGTCCACCTAGGAACGGAGTAGTGCGCGCAATCCGGCCGTGTAGGAGGCGGGCGTGACGTCGCCGATCAGCAGGCGCTGGAGGACGAAACCGGGCACCATGCCGAACATGACCTGCGCGATGTCGGCTGGGTCGGCGTCGGCGGGAACAGTGCCGTCGGCCTGGGCCCGGCGGGCGATCTCGAGGAAGTGGTCACGCAGCTGGCAGTACTTGCCGCGGGCGGTCCGGTGGATCGACTCGTTGCGCAAGGCTTCCGCCCAGGCCTGGACCGCGACCCGGGTGACATCGCCGCCGGGTGCCTCGGCGACGGTGACCACGTGGTTGAGCGTCGCCTCCAGCGCGGCCAGCGGTGACAGCGGCTCGTCGGTGGCGAGGATCTTCTCGAAGAGCTCGTCGATCGTGCTCAGCGCGTCCTCGGCGATCGCCGCGACGATGTCTTCCTTGCTCTTGAAGTAGCCGTATACCGCGCCGGCGGACAGGCCCGACGCGCGGATCACGTCGGCCATCGTCGTCTTGTGGAAGCCCTGCTCGATCACGCAGAGCCGGGCGGCGTCGACGATCTGCTGTCGGCGGGCCAGACGGTGCTCCTCAGTGACCTTGGGCATGTCCGGAACATAAAACGAATGTCCGTTCTTGACAAGTCGGCGTGGATGTTCCAGGCTCGAAACAATAAAGAACGGTCATTCGGTTTTGTTAGGAGTCCCCGCCATGTCCGCTGAGGTGCACGCGGCCGAACGTCGCCGGCCGCCGCTGGTTGCAGTCATCACGCTGCTGACCGCCCTGCTCACCGTCCTGCTGATCGCCTTCGCCTGGCCGGCCGCGCGGTCCGAACCGCGCGACCTGCCGCTCGCCGTGGCCGGTCCCGCCCCGGCCGTCCAGCAGGTCACGACCGGTCTCGACCAGGCGATGCCCGGTGGCTTCGAGATCACCGCCGTACCGGATCGGGCCGCCGCTGTGCAGAAGATCCAGGATCGTGATGTGTACGGCGCGATCGTGCTCGACGCGGCGCAGCCCGAGGTGCTGACCGCCTCCGCGGGCGGTCCCGTGGTCGCGCAGCTGCTGACGCAGATGTCGGCCCGGCTCTCCCCGGAGAACCCGCCGAAGGTGACGGACGTCGTACCGCTGCCGCAGGACGACCCGCGCGGTGCCGGTCTCGCCGCGGGTGCGCTGCCGCTCGTGCTCGGTGGGATCATCGCCGCCGGCGCACTGACGCAACTGGTGCGGTCCGGTTCGAGGCGGATGATCGGTGCGGTCGCGTTCGCGATCACGGGTGGGCTCGCGCTGGCCGCCGTACTGCAGTACTGGCTCGGTTCGTTGGAGGGCAGCTACCTCGGCACCGCGGGTGTGATCGCGATGTCGATCTCCGCGATCAGCCTGACACTGCTCGGGCTGGAGTGGCTGCTCGGGACGGCGGGTCTCGCGCTCGGTGGCGCGGTGATGATGCTGCTCGGCAACCCGTTGTCCGGGATGACGAGTGCACCCGAGATGCTGCCCAGCGGCTGGGGCACGCTGGGGCAGTTGCTGCCGCCCGGAGCCGCAGGTACGGCGCTGCGCTCGGTCAGCTTCTTCGACGGTGCGGGGGCCGCTCGGCCGCTCGTCGTACTCAGCTGCTGGTTGATCGCCGGATTCGCGCTCTGTGCACTCGGAGCGATGAAGTCGCAGCACGCCGTACAGGCCCGCCACGAGGCGAAACCAGTTACTGCCTGAATGTCATGACAACGCGGTGACCAGATTGTTACGTACCGGTCACCGCGTTACTGCGCACCTGCGCGGACAACGTTGTCTGTCAAGCATTGACTTCGGCGGCCCAGGACTCCTACGGTCGCGGGAAAGCCCGCTCGGTTCGGGCTGTGGTACCGGGATGACAACGATTGCCCGAAGGTGGACCTGATGGTGACAAGGAAACGTTTCAAAGCGGCTGCTGTGGTGAGTGCGCTGCTGCTGGCGGTCTCGGCCTGCAGCCAGGGTTCGACGACCAAACAGCCGGAGGCGGGCGGCTCGCAGAGCTCGGGACCGGCGCACATCAAGATCGCGTACCAGCAGTGGGGCCCGGGCGTGGTGATGAAGAACTTCCTCACCGGCGTCAAGGCCGAGTACGAGTCGGCCAACCCCGGGTCGACGGTCGAGATCCTGCCCATCGTGGCCAGCGAGAACGACTACTACACCAAGCTCCAGCTGATGATGCGGTCGCCCAACACCGCGCCGGACGTGGTCTACGAGGACACCTTCCTGATCAACTCCGACATCACCGCGGGCTACCTGCGGCCGCTCGACGACTACATCAAGAACTGGGACCAGTGGAGCCAGTTCGAGGACACCGCCAAGGGTGCGGCCAAGGCGCTGGACGGCAAGACGTACGGCGTCCCGGACGGCACCGACACCCGGGCGCTCTGGTACAACAAGCAGATCTTCGCCAAGGCGGGGCTGCCCGCCGACTGGCAGCCGAAGAACTGGGACGACGTACTGTCGGCTGCTCGCACCATCAAGCAGAAGGTCCCCGGCGTCATCCCGATGAACGTGTACTCGGGCAAGCCGATGGGTGAAGCCTCGGCCATGCAGGGCTTCGAGATGCTGCTGTACGGCACGAAGGACACGCTGTACAACAACGACCAGCAGAAGTGGGTCGTCGGCAGCCAGGGCTACAAGGACTCGCTGAACTTCATCAAGACCGTCTACACCGAGGGCCTCGGCCCGTCGCCGAAGCAGGCGCTGGACCCGAACATGGGCAGCAAGGTCGGGACCGAGCTGCTGCCGGGCGGCAAGCTGGGGATCGCGCTCGACGGCTCCTGGATCTACGGCAACTGGCAGAAGACCGGTGCGAAGCCGTGGCCGCAGTGGACCACGGTGATGGGCCAGACCGCGATGCCGACGCAGGACGGCGGCGGCAAGGGGAAGGTCAGCCTGTCCGGCGGCTGGACCTGGGCGATCCCGGCCAAGTCGAAGAACCCGGACGCGGCCTGGAACCTGATCAAGACCCTGCAGACCCAGAAGAACGCGGCCAAGTATGCGACCGACGGCGCTCAGATCGCGGTCCGCAAGGACGTCGCCTCCGACGCCGGCTACAAGAGCTCCTCGCAGAGCACGCAGTTCTTCACCGACCTGGTCTCGGTCACCGTGTACCGGCCGGCGTACGCCGAGTACCCGAAGGTCTCCAACGAGATCATCACCTCGATGGAGGCGGTGATGACCGGACAGTCGTCGGTCGACAAGGCGGCGAAGAACTACGACGAAGCGGTCGAAGGCATCGTCGGCAAGGACAAGACGACCCAGGGCCAGTAACCCGGCCCGGCGAGGAAGTTCCCCTGTGACGACGACAGTCGCCCCCACAGCGGCCGGCACCGCTCCCTCCGGTAAGTCTTCCGGAGGGGGCGGGAAGCCGCGGGCCGCGAAGCTGTTCAAGATGCTGCCGCTGGGTCCGGCGATCGGCCTGATGCTGGTCTTCCTGGCCGGCCCGATCATCTACTGCGTGTACGCCGCGTTCACGAACATGGCGCTCACCGGCACCGGCGCGGCGAACGTGAAGTTCGTCGGGCTGGACAACTTCCGCAAGGCGTTCGGCAGCGGTGCGTTCACCAACGCGATCTGGCTGACCCTGGTCTTCACGCTGATCTCCGCGATCATCGGCCAGAACACCCTCGGCCTCGGCCTGTCGCTGCTGATGCGCCGGTCCACCAAGGTGGTCCGCAACTTCGTCGGTACGGCGGTCATCGGTGCGTGGGTGCTGCCCGAAGTGGTGGCGGCGTACCTGCTCAGCGCGTTCTTCAACGACGAGGGCACGCTGAACGTGATGCTGCACGCCGTCGGCCTGCCCGGTCAGGACTGGTTGTACGCGGCACCGATCATCGCGGTGTCGCTGGCCAACATCTGGCGCGGTACGGCGTTCTCGATGCTGGTGTACTCCGCCGCACTCAGCGAGGTACCCAAGGAGATCGAGGAGTCGGCCGAGATGGACGGTGCGGCGGGCCTGCGGCGGCTGTGGTTCGTCACGCTGCCGATGATCAGCCGGGCGATCATGACCAACCTGATGCTGATCACGCTGCAGACGCTGAGCGTGTTCGGCCTGATCTTCGCGATGACTCGCGGCGGCCCCGGCACCAAGAGCCAGACGCTGCCGCTGTACATGTACGAGCAGGCGTTCAGCTTCTCCCAGATCGGCTACGGCACGGCGATCGCCCTGGTGATGCTGGCGATCGGCGCGGTCTTCTCGCTGATCTACCTGCGTGGATTGAACTCGGAGGCAGCGTGATAGCCCGCGACCGGATCAGCAAGTTGTCCGCCAACCTCGTTCTGCTGGCGATCGGCGTGCTGTTCGTGCTCCCGTTGCTGTGGGTGTTGTTCGCGTCGATCAACAGGACCGCAGGGTTGCGGGTCGAGTTCCCGACGCATCCGACCCTGGGGAACTTCAAGGCGGTGCTGAACACCGACACGACGTACCGGCCGGTGTTCAACGGGATCGTGCTGTGCGGCGGCTCCGCCTTGCTCACCATGGTCTGTGCGGTGCTGGCGGCGTACCCGCTGTCCCGCTTCAAGTCGAAGTTCAACCGGCCGTTCCTGCTGACCGTGCTCTTCTGCACCGGGTTGCCGATCACCGCGGTCATGGTGCCGGTGTACGGCCTGTTCGTGCAGCTGAACCTGGTCGACACCCTCGGCGGCACGATCATGTTCATGGCGACCTCGTCGCTGCCGTTCGCGATCTGGCTGACGAAGACGTTCATGGACGGCGTACCGCTGTCCCTCGAGGAGGCCGCCTGGGTCGACGGCGCGAGCAACATGCAGGCGCTGCGCCGCATCGTCCTGCCGCTGATGTGGCCGGGGATCGCGGTGGTCGCGATCTTCACCTTCATCGGCATGTGGGGCAACTTCTTCGTCCCGTTCATGCTGCTGCTGTCCCCCGAGCGGCTGCCGGCCTCGGTCAGCATCTTCACCTTCTTCGGCCAATACGGCGAACCGAACTACGGCCAGTTGGCGGCATACTCCCTCATCTACACGATGCCCGTCCTCCTGCTGTACCTGTTGCTCAGCAAGAAGCTCGGCGGCGCCTTCGCCTTGGGCGGTGCTATCAAGGGATAGGCCCACGCGGCCTGCTACGCGCGCTCCTATTGTCGCGTGCTACGCAGGCCGCCCCACCCGCCCTTGGTTGTGCGGGCTGCCGCCCGCGCGAGAACCCGGCTGCTGTGGATGCGGTATGGCCGGCCGGGCATGGCCCGAGCTGGGCCTTCGACGTGATGTGTCCGTGAGTCAGGCCGATTCGGCGGCAGGTTCGCCGCCAATCCGCGATCGGCGGCTGACCCTCGTCGGGCACAGGAGGGACTTGATCGCTTGATGGATCGAGACGGCAACTTCGACGAGCTGCAGAGTGGTTGTATCGAGAACTTTGACGTTGTAGCCGGCGCGGTCAAGGAGCGTCCGTGCGTCTTCGTAGAAGTCGACCTCGGCTCTGCTGCTGTCGGCCGAACGCTGGAAGCGGTTGTGCGGACCTCGGGTCGTCAACCTGGTCGCTATGGTCGCAGGATCAGCTGTGAGGATGATGGTGAGGTCCGGACGGTCGGCCCGGGCATTCAGCTGCCACAGGAACTCGAGGTCAACGCTGTCGAGGCGCTGCATCACCAGGCCCGACGGCACGTACCGATCGCAGAGCACGAGCTCACCAGTGGCTAGGTGCGGGCGAATCTCGGTCTGCAGGTGGAGATAGCGATCGGCTGCGTACAAGCACGCGAGCGCGGGGCCGGTGACAGTATCGGTGAGGGCGCGTGCCAGCCGGCCGATTGGACCAGCTGACGGCTCGCTGGTGGTGTGCACATCCACGCCGTCCTCGATCAGCAAGCGCATCACGTTCGCGACTGCCGTCGACTTACCGGCGCCGGATGGACCGTCGACCGTGTTGAAGACCCCTTCAGAAGAGGGTCGCGGCCGATCCATCAGATCGTCTCTCCGGTTTCGCGTCGAGGAGTTCGTCAAGTGTCCGCGGCTGACCGCCGGACGACGCCAGCCGCGTCAGTAGCCGAGCGCACACAATCGCGTCGTACATTGCCCGATGAGGGACGAGATCAGGTGGCAGCCCTTCCGCCAGATCGAGCGTCTCGACCAAGGCTCCGAGCCTGTACGACGCCTGACCTGGCAGCAAGCGTCGAGCCAGCTTCAGAGTGTCGAGGGTTCCTCCGGGCTGATAGCCGGGCAGAGACCGAGTCACGACTCCGAGATCGACCCCTGCGTTGTGGGCGACGAACACTCGCCCGTCGAGGGCGCCGCGTAACTCGTCCGCGATCTCGCCGGCCGTCGGCGCGGTGGCCAGTTGGTCGTCGGAGATCCCATGGAACCGCCGAGCCATCGACGTGACCGGACGAGGAGGCCGGACAAGCCAGGTGTCTGCTTCGCCGATCAGTCCGCGCCCGATGGGAACGACCGAGATCTCCACCAGATCAGGGGGCTGCTGACCGTTGCTGATCACCCGGGAACCGCTCGGACAGACGAGCGCGGCGTGTCTGAGCCTCGCGTGGCGTCACCGGGCCCGGCTACTTGGTGCCGTCGAGGTGTAGCCAGACTTGAGCAATCACGGGTCGTCTTACCGACCGTTGCCCGGGGCAAGGGTGATCTCTGGGGGGTGGGTCTGTAGCAAGCTGGCGACGGGAGGAGCCCGCGCTGCTGGGCGGGTGGGTGCGGCGGCGAGTTAGGGACGTAGGAGCGAACATAGCGCCGCGGGGAAACTCAGCTTGGGGCTAAGGCTTGGAGGCGGTTGTGCAGGGATTGGAGGTCTTCGGGGGAGGGGGTGCGGAGGGCTTCGGGGAGTTCGTCTAGTACCTGCCAGTACTCGAGTTTTTGGGCGAAGGTGCAGTCGAGTTGGAAGCAGGCTACCCAGGCTCGGGCTGAGCGGACGAGAACTCGGAAGACCAGGGTCGTGTGGTGGTCGTCGTCGGTCGGGTCAACGAGGGCGTCGGTGTCGGCCAAGGACTCGAGGAGGTCTTTGTGGGATTGGGCTGCGATGGTGGCGGGTTTGTGTTCGTGCCAGGCGTCGCGGAGGGCTCCGGTGGTGCGTTCCAGGGCGAATGCGGCCAGTGCGCCGACGGCTGTTTGGATGACGGCGTCCAGGTGTTCGTCGCCTGCTACCAGGGCGGCGGCTGATTGGGAGCCGACGGCGGTGGCGAGGACCAGGATGAGTCTGACGATGAAGCTGAGCAGGCGGTTGAGGCGGGTGTGGTCCCGGGTGATCTCGACCTGTTGGAGTTGGATGCGGAGTTGTTTGATCGCTCGCAGCGCCGTCCGGCGGTCGGCCCGGGAGCGGCGGAGCGGATGGCCGAAGCTGTCGATCGCCTGGTCGATCTCGTCGGCGGGGATGCCGAGGAGGTCCGCTACCTGGGCGAAGGGGAGTTCGGTCAGCAGCTTGGCGGCGGCGTCGGCCGCGGCGGCCTTGCGGGGCTGACGGCGGGAGCGTCGTGGCTCGTCGTTGCGGATGCTGTCGGCGGCCAGGTCGAGGAGGTCGTCCAGGCCACGGACGACGTCGACCAGCGCGGCGTCGGCGGTCTTCCAGCGGTAGGTGGCCAGAGCGTTCGTACGGCGGAAGTCGTCCTCCACCACCTTCTGCAACGCCGGCGGCCAGCCGGCGATCGCCACCTCCGGCGGCTCCTCGACCGGTACCGGCGCGGCGGCCTCGGGAGCCAACGGCTTGGCACCGGCACGCGTGCCGATGACCTCTTCGTTCTTCTTCCCCTGCCCCGGCACGATGAAGCTCACACCACAACCTTACGTGTCTATTCGGTTCGCCTCAGGTGCCAGACGGACGGGACGACGAGGGTTGCCAGGGTGATGGCGACGTACAGGGCGGCGCCGTACAGCTCGACCGCGGTGATGCCGGCGGCGGCAGCCACGGCGCCGACCGATAGCTGGCCGATGGGTACGGCGATGATCGAGCCGAGCATGTCGTACGACGAGACGCGGGAAAGCTTGTCGATCGGGATGTGCTGGCCGAGGGCGGTCTCCCAGCCGATGCCGAAGATCTCGTAGCTGATGCCGACCAGGAACGACATCGCCGCGACCATGAGCGTGTTCGGCGCCAGCGCGAGTACGACCATGATCGGTGCGCCGAGCAGGATGCCGAACATGCCGATCCGCAATGGGTAGCGGGGCTTGACCCGGATCATCAGCACGCCGCCGACGATGAGGCCGACGCCGAAGCAGGCGCTCGCGATGCCCCAGCCGGTCCGGCCGAAGGTGTCGTCGGCGATCACCGGGCCGAGCGTGCGGTAGCAGGCCACGAAGATCACGTTCAGGATGCAGAAGCCGAGCACGACCACCCAGACCCACTGGCGGGAGACGAACTCGGACCAGCCGACGCGCAGATCGGTCAGCACCGAGCTCGCGGCACGTTCGATCCTCGGGATCGACAACCGGGCGAGCAGGTACGCGCCGAGCAGGAAGGTGACCGCGTCGACCGCGAGCCCGATGCCCGGGCTGGTGAAGCCGACGACCACGCCGGCGACCGCGCCGCCGCCGATCAGTGCGACCGAGCGGGCGAAGCCGGAGACGGCGTTCGCCTGGGGAAGTTCGGAACGATCGACGACCGACGGCAGGATGCCGGCGAGCGCGGGCATCACGAACGCGGCCGCGGTGCCGTTCAAGGCTTCGATCGCGGCCAGTTGCCAGATCGTCGCGTGGCCGGACAGGACCAGAACGGCGGCGAGGCCCTGGGTGAGGCCGCTGACGGTGTTGGCGACGACGAGCACCAGATTCCGGGGTAGCCGGTCGGAGATCACGCCGCCGATGAGCAGGAAGACGATGTTCGGGATGCTGCGTGCGGCGAGCACGATGCCGACTGCGCCGGCCTTGTCGGATATGTCGAGTACGGCGAACACCAGGGCGATCGGAGCGATCGCCGAGCCGAGCAGCGACACGAACCTGGCCGAGATGAAGATCCGCACATCCCGATGCCGCAGCACCGCAAGATCCTGCCGCCAACTCACCCGCATCCCCCTCGATCACCACCCGAACCCGCCGATCCTACGAGCTACCAGGCCGACCGGGCCTGCTGTTTTCCGCACGGCAGAGCCCCGCTGCGCCCGACCTGCGGCCCCGGAGCTCCGGCGGGCGGCCGGGCGGCTCGGGTCGTGAGCGGGCGAGGTGTGTTAGCGGCCGGAGCCGGGCGGGTCGGCGAGGCGGATGTTGAGTTCGACTTCCCACTTCGTCTTGCGAGGCTCTTTGCGGGGATCCGTGCGGAACGCCTCGTACCGGCAGCCGAACAGGTCGCCTTCGGGCACATCGCGACGGTCGAGCGTGAGGTCACCGGCCCACTCGAGGAGGGCGCGGTTCGCACGGAGCGAGTGGTTGCGGTAGGTGAGGGTCGCGTAGCTGCCCGCCGGGAGAGTGGCGGGCCGCACTCGAGCATCACCGGCAAGCGGGCCGGGGGTGACCACGCCGACCTCCAGGTCCATCGGGCCGCTCATGTCGATCACGTGCAGCCGGAGGAAGAACATGCCGAGGTCGTCAACGCTCTGCTGTTGCAGCCAGGCGCTGAGCTCGTCGATCAGCTCATTGCGCACGCTCAACATGCCGCGGAACGGTGTGACGACGCGGATGCCGAGATAGTCCTGCGGCGGCCGCTCGACGACACGAGGCGGTTCAAGCAAATCCATCTGTACCTCCCAACCCACCATATGGGAAAGAACCTTCATTTTGTGGGGGTTTGGGGTTGATTGATGCCGGAGGCAACTGAGTTGGGGATTGTCTTTCGTTGTCAGGGATGGGGACATGCAGGGGCTGCCGTTGGGGGCGGGTTTTCGCTACCTTGGGGTATTGGTCCTTCGATTTGCAGGAGGCTCCGTGAAGATCAACGACGTACTGCGCGGCAAGGGTAACCAGGTCGTCACCATCTCCCCAGAAGCCACTGTCACCGAACTGCTCGCACTGCTGGCCGAACACAACATCGGAGCGGTGGTGGTCAGCTCGGACGGGTCCGCGGTGGACGGCATCGTGTCCGAGCGCGACATCGTCAGGCTCTGGAACGGCACCCCCGAGGCCGGCGACGTCCGGGTGAGCGCGATCATGACGGCCGAGGTCGCCACCTGCGCCCCGGACGAGCATATCGACAACCTGATGCGGCTGATGACGGATCGCCGGATCCGGCACGTCCCGGTCGTGGTCGACGGCAACCTGGCCGGCCTGGTCAGCATCGGTGACGTGGTCAAGTCCCGGATCGGCGAGCTCGAGTTCGAGCGCGAGCAACTCTCCAACTACATCACCAGCTGAGCCGAGCCTCACGCGGAGCCCAGGTCAGGCGGCGGCGAACAGCACCACCATCGCGAGCAGGAAGAGCAGGCCGGCGCCGAGCAGAACCGTGCCGATCAGGCCGCAGATCTGCCCGGCCTGAGCCATGCCCCGGTTGTTGTAGACGCCCGGCGCGGCGTCGATCTCGGCGAGCGCCTGGTTGCCCAGCCACCACGCGACCGGCGACACCACCAGGAGACCGGTGCACAGCGCGAGTACGCCGAGAACGAGCGCGACGGTGGCCTCCGAGTGGTCGCGCAGCACGCCGTACGCCGGTTGGTCCGGGAAGCCGGGCTGGACCGGGTATGTGCCCGGCGCCCAGAAGGTGTGGGTCCGGTCGGTGGCGTCGGTGGGACGTTCGGTGAACGACATGGCGCTGCTCCTCTGCTCAGGGCCGGTGGCCGAGCAGAGGAGCAGCGATGTCCTCAGCCCAGGTCGACCAGGTCGCCGACGATGTCACTGCCCAGCTCGGCGAGCTGGGGGCGGACATCCTTGGCTTCCCCTACGACGACGACCAGTAGCCCGTCGGTTCCGACGTACCGGCGGTAGGCCTCGGTGGCCTCGGCGGCGGTGGTGCCGGCGATCTGGGTCAGGTAGGTGTCGGCGAAGTCGATCGGTACGCCGTTCGCGATGTTGCTGCCGACCTGCTGGGCCACCGAATCCGCCTGCTCGTAGCGCAGCGGCGCGGTCCGGATCAAGCTGTCCTTCGCCTCCTGGACCTCCTGCTCGGTCAGCCCGTCGCGAGCCTCCCGCAGGATCCGCAGCGCGTCACCGATCGCGGCCCCGGTCACCTCGGTGCGTACGGCGCCGCCGAGGCTGAAGGTCCCGCCCTTGCGGGGCGCGGCGAAGCTGGTCCGCGTGCCGTAGGTGTAGCCCTTCTCCTCACGCAGCACGGTGTCCACGCGGGAGGTGATCGTGCCGCCGACTACGTGGTTCGCGACCGCGGCCGCACCCCAGGCTGGATCGCGGCGGTCCGGGCCGGCGCAGCCGATCAGCAGTTGGCTCTGCACCGAGCCCGGGCGGTCGACCAGGACGACCCGGTTGCCCGGGATGTACAAGGGTTCCGGCGTCGCCAGCGCCGTACCGGCCGTGGAGGTCCAACCGGCGAAGGCCTGGTCGATGATCGCGGCGACGTCCACACCGGTCGCGTCGCCCGCGAACAGGATCTCCGCGCGCTCCGGGCCGATGTTGTTCCGGTAGAAGTCGGCCACCTGCACGTTGGTGAGCGGCCGGATCGTGTCCGGCGTCCCGGCGGTCGGCCGGGACCGCCGCGTCGACGGGTCGAACAGGTGGGCCGCGAACGCCTCACGGGCCCGGTAGCCGGCGTTCGCCCGCTCCTGGTTGATCTCGCCGAGCCGGATCGTCACGTGCCGGCCGACATCGGCCTGGTTGAACGCGGGCCGGGTGATCGCCTCCGCGAGCAGCTCCACAGCCGGCGCGAGGTGCGACACCGGCACCGAGATCTCTACGTGCAACGCGTCCGAGCTGACGTCCACACCGTACGCCGCTCCGTGCCGCTCCAGCGCGGCTGCGAACTCGTTGGCCGAGTGCAGCTCGGTGCCTTCGTCGAGGGTACGGGACATGATCGTCGCGACGCCCTCGAGCTCACGCGGTTCGGCGATCAGCGGCATCGCGATCGTGACCCGGACGGTGGCGACGTACTGGCCGGGGCGGTCGAAGACGTGCACCGGGGCGCCGACGCTGGTGATCGTGGTGGTGGCGGCCGGGAACTTCCACGGGCGGGGCGCGCCGACCGCCGGCGGCGTGGTCAGAACCTGGTTCATGCCTGCTCTCCCTCGGTTCCTTCAGCCGTTTCCGCACGGCGGTAGCTGACCTGGACGCGCCCGGCGGCGCGCAGCCACTGGGACGCGGCGCTCTTGACCTGCTCGACGGTCACCGCGCGGACCTGGTCGATCCTGGTGTTGATCCGGTTCGGGTCGTCGAACAGCAGGGCGTGGTGGGAGATCTCGTCGGCGCGGCCGGCGCACGTGGCCAGCTGCTCCAGCCAGTCCCGCTCGGCCTGCGCCTGCACGGTGGCCAGCTCGTCCTCGGTGACGCCGTCCTCGGCCAGCTTCTCGAGCTCCTCGAGCAGCGCGTCCTCGACCTTCTGCAGGTCGACGCCGTCGGACGCGATCCCGGTCAGCGTGCCGAACGAGACCCCGCCGATCAACGGCAGCGCGCCCCCGGACACCGACTGCGCGATCTGCTCGTCGCGGACCAGCCGGCGGTTCAGCCGGCCGCTCTGGCCGGCGGCCAGGATGTCGAGCGCGAGCCCGGCCGCGTCCAGCTCCGGCGTCCCGTCCATCGGCAGCCGGAACATCATCGTGATCAGGTCGGACGGTACGTCGGACACGACGTCGTCGCGCTGCACCTCGGTGAGCGGGCCGATCGTGCCGTCCGGTGCCGGCGGCGGCTGCGGGATCGCGGGCAGGTGCCCGAAGTACCGCTTGGCGGCGTCGAACGCATCGTCGACGGAGACGTCCCCGACGATCGTCAGGACGGCGTTGTTGGGGCCGTAGTACTTGCGGAAGAACGCGTGCACGTCCTCGACCGACGCGGCGTCGAGATCTTCCATCGAGCCGATCGTCATGTGCGCGTACGGGTGGTCCGCGGGGAACGCGAGCCGGACGAGCCGCTCGTACGAGTCGCCGTACGGGCGGTTGTCGTAGCTCTGCCGCTTCTCCTCCTTGACCACGTCGCGCTGGTTGTCCAGGTTCTCCTGGTTGACCGCGTCGAGCAGGTAGCCCATCCGGTCCGCCTCGAGCCAGAGCGCGAGATCCAGTCCGCCGCTCGGCAGTGACTCGAAGTAGTTGGTGCGGTCGAAGAAGGTGCTCGCGTTCAGACTCGCGCCGGCCGTCTCCAGCAGGCTGAAGTGCTGACCGGAGGCGACGTTGCGCGACCCCTGGAACATCAAGTGCTCGAACAGGTGCGCAAAGCCGGTCAGGCCCGGCGGCTCGTGGCGCGAGCCGACGTCATACCAGAGGTTCACGGCGACGATCGGGACGGCGCGGTCCGAGCTCACGACGACCCGCAGGCCGTTGTCGAGCGTCTGCTCCGCGATGGGGTACGTCAAGGGCATACCGGCCACCCTACGTGGTCCGGAAATTGTTCGGGTGAGATGTCGATCTCGGCCCAGGTCGCGCATCGGAGTGGTGAATGCTGGAACCGACCTGGAACTAGAGAGGTGACTTCAGTGGGCAAGTACCTGGTGATGATCTACGACGACGAAGCCAAGTGGGACGCGGCGGACCCGTCGGTGATGGAGCAGAACCACAAGAACCACCAGGCCTTCGCGGAGGCCAACGGTCCGGCGCTGCGCGGCGGCGGGCAGCTCGACGGAAGCACCACGGCGACGTCGATCCGGTCCGACGGCAGCGGCGGGTACGTCGTCACCGACGGGACGTTCGCGGAGACCAAGGAGGTGATGGGCGGCTACTACGTCATCGAAGCGGCCGACCTGGACGAGGCGCTCGCGATCGCCAAGCAGGTCCCGTCCCCGATGGGTGGCGTCGAGGTACGCCCGATCATCAACGGTGGCTGACTCGATCTCCGCGGCGGTGGCGGAGGCTCACTCGAGCGAGTGGGCCTTCGTCCTCGCCGCCACCGCACGCGTCGCGGCCGATCTGGATCTGGCCGAGGACTGCGTGCAGGACGCATACGCCAAGGCATTGGTGCATTGGCGTGAGCAGGGCGTGCCGCGGCGGCCGGGGGCGTGGCTGACGACCGTCGCGACGCGGCGAGCGCTCGAGTTGCGGCGGCGGGCCGACGTCGCGCACCGGAAGCTGCCGTTGCTGATGCCGGATCCGGTGGACGACGACTTCGCGGCCGAGGTGTTCCCGGACGATCGGTTGCGGCTGGTGTTCACGTGCTGTCACCCGGCGCTGGCGCAGGAAGCGCAGATCGCGTTGACGCTGCGACTGGTGTGCGGGTTGTCGTCGGCGGAGATCGCGAGGGCGTTCCTGGTGAAGGAAGCCACGATGCAGGCCCGGATCACCCGGGCCAAGCACAAGATCTCGCGGTCGGGGATCCCTTACCGGATCCCGCGGCGGGCGGAGCTGCCGGAGCGCATCGACGCGGTGCTGGACGTCGTACATCTGGTCTACACGGCCGGCCACACGGCAGCTGATGGGGCAGGGCTGACGCGGCCGGACCTGGCGCGGCGGGGGATCGATCTCGCTCGGATGATGCGGTTGCTGCTGCCGGACAGCGGAGAGGCGGCGGGCTTGCTCGCGCTGCTCTTGCTGACGGAAGCCAGACAGGCCGCGCGGGTCGACGGCGCCGGGCAGTTGGTGCTGATGGAGGACCAGGATCGTTCGCTGTGGGACCGGGAGCTGATCGGCGAAGGCCTGGCGCTGGTGCAGGAGGCGTTGAGCCGGTCGGTCGGACGGTTCGTGCTGATGGCGGCGATCGCTGCCGTCCATGCCGAGGCCGAGCGCTGGGAGGACACCGACTGGGCGGAGATCCTCGGGTTGTACGACGTGTTGCTCGCGCGCTGGCCGTCGCCGGTGGTCGCGTTGAACCGGGTGGTCGCGCTCAGCTACGTGGCCGGTCCTGAGGTGGCGCTGGCGGAGCTGGCCGACGATCCCGCGTTGGCGACGTACCCCTATCTGGCGTCGACGCGGGGCGAGCTGCTGTGGCGGACCGGCCGGATGGAGGAGGCGCGGGCGGCGTACGAGGAGGCGCTGGCGTTCACCAGCAATGCCGTGGAGGCGGAGTTCCTGCAGCGGCGGATTACTCGAGGCGCTTGAGCACCTCGTCGTGCAGGCGGCCGTTGGTGGCGACGGCGTTCGGGCCGTTCGGACCGGGACAACCCTCGACCGAGGTGAACTTGCCGCCGGCCTCGTCGACGATGATCGCCAGCGCGGCCATGTCGTAGAGGTTGAGCTCCGGCTCGGCGGCGATGTCGACGGCTCCCTCGGCGACCAGCATGTAGGACCAGAAGTCGCCGTACGCGCGGGTCCGCCAGCAGGACTCCATCAGCTCGGCCCACTGGTTCTTCTTGCCGATCTTCTCCCAGCCCTTGAGCGAGGCGTACGACAGCGAGGCGTCCTCGATCTTGCTCACGTCGCTGACCCGGCACGGCTGCGACGAGTGCAGCGCGCGGCCGGTCCAGGCGCCGTCGCCGTACGACGCCCACCAGCGCTTGCCCAGCGCCGGAGCCGACACCACGCCGACGACCACCTGGTCCTCGATCATCAGGCTGATCAGCGTGGCCCAGACCGGGACGCCACGGATGTAGTTCTTGGTGCCGTCGATCGGGTCGACCACCCAGCGGCGGACGCCCCAGCCGGAGGTGCCGTCCTCCTCGCCCACGAACGCGTCCCGCGGGCGGGCCCGGGAGAGCGTCTTGCGCATCACGTCCTCGACCTTCTTGTCCGACTCGCTCACCGGCGTGAGGTCCGGCTTGGTGGCCACGTGCAGGTCGAGCGCCTTGTAGCGGTCCATCGTGGTCGAGTCCGCGTCGTCGGCCAGGATGTGGGCGAGCCGCAGGTCATCCGTGTGCGAAGGCATGCCGGAAGGCTAGCCCGTCACCCCGCTCAGCGGGGCAAGTGACCGCAAACGTTGCGGATCGGTTGCGGCGCGAAGTGAACCGAATCCGGCCGTTGAACGTGCTAAGAGCAATGTCACCGGGCGCCATGCCCTAGTGTCTGACCCACGTCCTACGACTGCCGGGAGGCGTCCATGTTCGAGCGCTTCGGGGACCTGCCGCTGCACGTGCTCGTGATTCACCTCGCGGTGGTGCTGCTGCCGGTGGCCGCGCTCACGCTGATCGTCTTCGCGCTGGTGCCGAAGTGGCGCTGGTTCCTGCGGTGGCCGGCGCTGGTGCTGGGCATTGGTGCGCTGGTCTGCGCGTTCGTGGCGAAGAAGAGCGGTGAGGCGTTCGTGGCCGCGGTGCCGACGCTGCAGAAGCCGGTCGAGCTGCACGAGCAGCGTGGCAACCTGCTGTTCTGGTACTGCCTGATCTTCGCCGTGGTCGCCGTCGCCGCCTTCCTGCTGCTCGGCGGCAAATCCGCGCTCGCCAGCGGAAAGGGTGAGAAGGCAACGACGAGCCGCCCGCTCGAGCTCGTCACCCAGGCCGCGGTCGTGGTGATCGCCGTCCTCGTCCTCTGGCAGACCATCCGGACCGGCGATGCCGGCGCCAAGGCGGTCTGGGACGGCCAGCTCCCGGCTAAGTAGCGTCCTGCTGCGGTACGGCGTCCTGGCGGGTCTCGCGGCCTTCGCGGCTGGCGAGGAGCCGGCGGAACGAGGCGACGCGCTCGGCGTCGGCGCGACCTTCGGCGACTGCGTCGTCGAGGGCGCAGTCGGGAGCGGTCTCGGTGTGGGTGCAGCCGCGTGGGCAGGTCTCGGCGATCTCGGCCAGGTCGGGGAAGGCGTGGATCAGCTGGTCCGGCTCGACGTGGGCCAGGCCGAAGGTGCGGATGCCGGGGGTGTCGATGAGCCACCCGCCGTCGGGCAGGCGCAGCACCAGAGTGTTGGTCGACGTATGACGCCCACGGCCGGTCACCTCGTTGACCACGCCGATCGCCCGGTCCGCACCCGGGATCAGCCCGTTCACCAGGGTCGACTTGCCGACGCCGGAGTGGCCGACGAGGACGCTCGTACGGTCGTCGAGTTGCGCACGGAGCTCGCTGAGGTCGCCACCTTGCTGGGTCGCCACGGACTCGACCCCGAGCGGGCGGTAGATCGACAGCAGCGGATCCGGGTCGGCCAGGTCGGTCTTGGTTAGGCATAGCAGCGGCCGCATCCCCGCGTCGTACGCCGCCACCAGGAAGCGGTCGATCAGTCCGGTCCGTGGCTCCGGGTTCGCGACTGCGACGACGATGACGAGCTGATCCGCGTTCGCGACCAGCGGTCGTTCGACCGGGTCGTCGTCATCGGCCGATCGGCGCAGCAGCGTGGTCCGGGGGAGTACCTCGACGATCCGGGCCAGCGTCCCTTCGGAGCCGCTGGCGTCGCCGTCCAGCTTGACCCGGTCACCGACGATCACACTCGTGCGGCCGAGCTGACGAGCCTTCATCGCGGTCACCTCGTGGCCTCCGTGGGCGTCCTCGACCCAGCAGGCGTACCGCCCGCGGTCGCGGGTGAAGACGAAGCCGATGGTGGCGTCGTCGTACGAGGGGCGGTCCTTGGTCCGCGGCCGGGTCCGGCGCTTCGGACGGTCGTACCGGGCCTCCTCGTCGTACCGCGACATCAGCCGGCGAGCCCGGTCCAGAGCTCTGGGAACTCGGGCAGGGTTTTCGCCGTGGTCCCGATGTTCTCGATCAGCACGCCGTCGACGAGCAGGCCGAGTACGGCGCCAGCGTGCGCCATCCGGTGGTCGTTGTACGTGCCGAAAAGCCCGCCGTGCAAGGGCTTCGGCCGAACGATCAGCCCGTCGGCCGTCTGCGTCACGTCACCGCCGAGCGCGTTGAACTCCTGCTCGAGTGCCGCCAGCCGGTCCGTCTCGTGGTTGCGCAGGTGCGCGATCCCCCGCAGGTACGACGGTCCGTCCGCAAACGCGGCCACCGCCGCGATCACCGGGCTGAGCTCGCCGACCTCGCTCAGGTCGAGGTCCACGCCCTGCACGCGACCGGTACCGCGAACCGTCAGACCCTCATCGGTGCTGGTGACCTCCGCGCCGAAGCGGGTGAAGATTTCACGCAGGTGGTCGCCGGGCTGGGTAGTCTGCGACGGCCAGCCGGTCACGGTGACCTCGCCGCCGGTGATCACGGCCGCGGCCAGGAACGGCGCCGCGTTGGACAGGTCCGGCTCGATCGCGGTGTCCAGCGCCCGAATGGGGCCGGGGGCAACGACCCAGCGGTCCGGCTCGCTGTCGTCGACCCGGACGCCGCGCTCGCGCAGCATGCCCACCGACATGTCCAGGTGCGGCTGCGACGGCACCGGCTTCCCGTCGTGCCGGATGTCGACGCCTTCGTCGTACCGGGCTCCGGCCAGCAGCAGCGCGGACACGAACTGGCTCGAACCGGACGCGTCGAGCGTCACCTTGCCGCCACGAACGGAGCCGGTGCCGGAGACCGTGTACGGCATCCGCCCGGTGCCCGCGTCGTCGATCTGTACGCCGAGGGTCCGCAGGGCGCCGAGGATGACGTCCATCGGACGCTCCCGCGCGTACGCGTCGCCGTCGAACGAGACCACACCGTCGGCCAGTGCGGCGACGGGTGGGACGAAGCGCATGACGGTGCCGGCCAGACCGCAGTCGACGCTCGCCGGGCCCTTCAGCGAACCTGGGGTGACGGTGACCGTCGTACCGCTCTCGCTGATGCCGACGCCGAGGGATACCAGCGCGGACCGCATCAGGGCGGTGTCGCGGGCGGCGAGCAGGCCGGTCAGGTTCGACGGCCCGTCGGCGAGCGCGGCGAGGATGAGAGCGCGGTTACTGATCGACTTCGATCCGGGCACCGTGACCCGGCCGGTGACCGGTCCGTTGACGCGCGGCGTCGGCCAGCCCTGCTCTGTACTCATCCCACTCCTTCGGCTCGTGTACTGCCTTGAGCCTAGGGCATGGGCGCTGGGGCGTTAGCCGACGTTCAGTTGCGCCTTGGCGAGTTTCGCGGCGTGCCGGGCCTCGCGGGCCAGGTCCTTGGCCTCGCGCTTGGCCGCCGTCGCGCCGCGCTTGGTCTCGCGCTTGGCTGCCTTCGCGCCGCGCTTGGTCTCGCGCTTCGCGGCCTTGGCGCCGTGCGTGGCGCGCCAGGCGACACCCGGCTTGCCCTCGGTGTCGACCGCGGCGAGCAACAGACCGCCGAACAGGCCCAGGTTCTTCATGAACTGGATCCGCTGCGCGGCCCGCGTCTCCTTGTCCTTCATCTGCCAGAACGGGTGCCCTGCGACGGTCACCGGGATCAGCGTGGCCGCCAGCGTCGCGGCGCCGACCCGCCGGCCCTTGCCGCTGGCCAGCGCGAGACCGCCGAGGACCTGGACCGCACCGTTCAGGCGGACCAGGTTCACCGTGGTCTCCGGGATCCGGTCGCCGACCTGCGCCGGCGCGACCCGCTTCACCATCGGCACCAACCGGTCCGTCACCGGCTGGGCCTTGGGCACCAGGGGCTCCGGGTTGCGGATCGAGTTCACACCCTGCACGACGAAAATCATGGACAGCAACGGCCTGGCCAGAGCGCGCACGACAGTCATGCCTCCTTCATACACCAAGTTTTCGATGACTCCCGGTACCCGGAGTCAGATCGCACACCCGTCAGGTCCGCAGGTGGGGTCGTCGGTCGCACCCGGGCTGGTGATGAGCGTGACCGGCTTGCGGTCCGCGTTCGCCCGCCGCAGGGCCTCCTGGAACACCTCCACGGGCTGCGCGCCGCTCACGCCGTACTTCTCGTCGATCACGAAGAACGGCACCCCGTTCGCGCCGTACGCCAGCGCCTGTGCCTGGTCCTCGGCGACCTCCTCGGCGTACGTCGTACTCGCGAGGACCTCCTGGACCCGGTCGGACGGGAGGCCGACCTCGGTGGCCAGTTCGGTCAGGGTGATGTGGTCGCCGACCGGGAGGCCGTCGGTGAAGTACGCCTTGAGCAGGCGCTCCTTCAGGCGGTCCTGGGTGTCGGAGGGCACCTGGCCGGACTCGACCAGCTCACGAGCGAGATGGAGCAGGCGGTGTGCGTCGACGGTGTTGGCGGACTTCGCCTGATCCAGGTGGTACTCGAGGCCGAGCTCCGAGGCGATCTCGGTGACGTGGGCGTTCGCCTGCACGCCCCACTCGCGGCCGCGCCCGTACTTCTCGCCGAGCCGGGTCGGCAGGTCCCGCGGGTCGTCGTTGGTCGACGACGGATCCAGCTGGAAGCTGTGCCAGACGATCTCGGCCCGGTCCCCGCTCTGTTCGAGCGCCTGCTCCAGCCGCCGCTTGCCGATGTAGCACCACGGGCAGACGACGTCGGACCACACATCAATACGCATGCTTGTCGGCAACCCGGGCCATTCCGGCGCTATTCCCAACCCGATCCGGTTGTGACGCGTCTGACGCTCCATGGACGAAGAACTGGTGCGCGGACTGTTGAAGGAGCAGCATCCGGACCTGGCCGACCTGGCGTTGCGTCAGGTGATCGGAGGCTGGGACAACCAGCTCTGGCGGCTCGGGGACGAGCTCGCGGTGCGGCTGCCGCGGACGGAGCGTGCGCCGGAGCTGCTGCGCAAGGAGTACCGCTGGTTGCCCGAGCTCGCGCCGCGGCTCCCGTTGCCGGTACCGGTGCCTCAGCGCATCGGCGAACCGTCCGAGCGCTTCCCGCACACCTGGCTCGTCACCACCTGGGTCGGCGGCGAGCCGGCCGACCGTACGCCGATCACCGCGGTCGAGGCGGCCGACATACTGGCGACGTTCCTGCAGGCCCTGCACGTGGACGCGCCCGCGGACGGACCGGTCAGCTACGACCGGGGAGTCCCGCTGCGGACTCTGGGAATCGACGAGGACGCACCCGTTGCCGTCCGCAAGGTTTGGGACGAGGCCGTGGCCGCGCCGGAGTGGGACGGCGGGCCTGTGTGGCTGCACGGCGACCTGCATCCCGCGAACATCGTCGTCACCGACGGGATGCTCACCGGGGTGATCGACTTCGGCGACCTGAGCGTCGGCGATCCGGCGTGCGACCTCGCCGCCGCGTGGGTGCTGTTGCCCGACGGTGCCGCCGACCGTTTCTTCGACGCCTACGCGGCCGCGGACGACGCGATGATCACGCGCGCCCGGGGCTGGGCCGCCGGCAAGGCGCTCGCGCTGATCTCGGTCGGCGATGCCGGGGACAAGGGTTTGCCCGGCGGCAAGCCGACCTGGGGCCCGGCCGGCCGGGCCGCTCTCAAGCGCTTGTTGTGACCGCGGGCCGGGTCGGCGACCTGCTCGGCTGCTGACAACCGTTCCTCGGTCGTGTCAGCACGGTGGCTGCCTGGTGTCAGGGCGGTCGTCGATCGTTTCAGTCATCAGGTCGTCAACAACGCCTCAGGAAGGTACGACAATGCCTACTTTCAACACCCCCGAGCCGATCTCCGCTGTCCTGGACATCCCCGCGGGTCGCGTCCAGTTCATCGCCGGCGACCGGACCGACACCGCCGTCGAGATTCTGCCCGTCGACCCCTCGAAGGGCCGCGACGTGAAGGTGGCCGAGGAGGCCAAGGTCGAGTACGGCGACGGCGTCCTGCGGATCGAGGTCGTCGCGAAGAACCAGTACTTCGGGCCGTCCGGATCCGTCGCGGTGACGGTCCAGCTGCCGGCGGGTTCCCGGGTCCAGGTGAAGGCCGCCAGTGCCGAGATCCGGGCTGCCGGACGGTTCGGCGAGGTTGCCGTCGAGAGCGAGCACGGCTCGATCGACCTCGACGAGGTCGCGAGCGCCCGCATCACCACCACCGCCGGTGACGTCACGGTCGGCCGCCTCAACGGCCCCGCCGAGATTCGCACCAGCAAGGGCGACATCCGGGTCGCCGAGGCCGTCCGCGGCTCGGTCGTACTGCGCACCGTCGCCGGTGACGTGGAGATCGGCGCCGCTGCCGGAGCCTCGGCCTCGCTGGACGCCGGCACCACCACCGGACGGATCAGCAACGCGCTCAAGAACGCCGAAGGCGCCGCCGCCGAGCTGACCATCCACGCGACCACCACAGTCGGCGACATCGTTGCCCGCAGTCTCTGACGCCAGCATCGATCCCTGACCGTATCGATCGAAGAAGTACGTGATCATGTCCACCACCGCTTCAGGCTTCTCCGCTGCCGGGTTGCGCAGGCTCCACGACGTACTGGCCCGGCACGTCGACTCGGGGAAGATCCCTGGCGTCGTCGCCCTGGTCAGCCGCGGCCCGTCGGCCAGTTCGGCTGGGACGGCGGGAGCGGTACCTCTTCGTACGCCGACCCGGAGAACCAGCTCACCGGAATCCTGCTCACCCAGGTCGGGGCGTCCGCCCCGTACTCGGTACAGCTCATGCACGACTTCTGGACCACCGTCTACCAGGCACTCGCCTGAGCAGGCGTGGGGCGGGGCGGCGGGGGGGGGGCCGGCCCGGGGGGGGGGGTCGGGCGCGGGGGTGTGTTGGGCGGGGCCGCCCCCGCCGGGGGGGGCGGGGGGGCCCGGGGGGGGGCCCCGCGGGA
>NZ_JBEZYF010000079.1:0-39887 GCF_040638415.1 Kribbella sp. NPDC026596
ATCTTCGGCGCGGGCATGGGCGGTACGGCGATCAGCGCGCTGACCACCGTCAAGCTGTACAGCAACGCCGGCCACCGGGTCCCGTTCCTGATCACAGCCTGCGTCCTGGCCGGGTACGCCGTACTGGCGTGGCTGGTACTGCGAGACGCGCCGAACCGGCGCCCGGCACAGGGCTCGTTCGTGACCCGGCTGGTCTCGAACGCCAAGCTCCCGATCAGCTGGCAGGCCTGCATCCTGTACGCCGTTGCCTTCGGTGGCTATGTGGCCTTCTCGGTCTACCTGCCGTCGTACCTGAAGACCGCCTACGACCTGAGCGCCGCCGACGTGGCCAACCGGATGGCCGGCTTCGTCGTCATCGCCGTCCTGATGCGACCGATCGGCGGCTGGCTGTCGGACCGAAAGCCCTAGCCAGGCGGGTTACCGCTAGGCAGGCCGGTTCGTTCGACATTCGGTGGAATATCCAGGGGTTCGAGAAGTGATTGTGACGCAGCCCGCCATCTGCCGGTTGCACTGGGAAGATGCGCATGCCTTCAGCCGCCTCAGCTGTCCTCACCTTTGGTAGTCGAGGTCCGGGAACTTTCGGCTACTGGACGTAAACGAGATACGGACGAAATCGAAATGCCGTTTCGTGGTCTTCGGAGACCGCGACGTCCAACACGAGGTCGCTGCGACCTTCCTCGGCGGTCCAGAGGTCAACGAGACACTCCCAGTGGTCACCTTGCCACATCGCGACTGAGGTGCTCCAAGTTGCCTCTGGCAGCCGGATCAAGGTAGCCGATCCATAGTTCGCAACAGTCTCGCGGCATTGGTTCGACACGTCCTCGGAGACCGGATCAGCGTTCTCGATGCCTTGGCCGATGCGGGAGTCTCCTCGAATGAGGGAATCGACGATCGCGCCAAGAGTGCCTCGCCAAGCGTGCGGTACGGCAGTCTGGACTTCATCCTTTAAAGGCGCTACTTCCTCGACCATCCGAAAAGGGTAGTGCGCGGCGGGATGAAATCGGAGGTTCTGGATAAGGCCGCCTGTGGTCACCCGGCGAGCCCAAGTCGGCGAGCAGCCAGCGCCGCAGCACCTACGATCTGCAGCGGATGGAAGGTAGTCACAGTCATGAAGGCGCTCCGGCGAGTTGGAACCGGACGACCTTCTCATTACGAGAAGGACCGACAGCGTGTGATTGAGCCTCTACCAGCGGATTTACGTACAGGTCTCACCGCACCACACGCGAATTTCCTCCTCGATGCCGAGGATTTCGCACCACGAACAGCACCACGGCCGGCCGTGAGATTCAAAGTTACTGATCGGCCTTCGATGAGGGTCCATCGAGGCGCGGGCCATACTCGCAGTTGAGCGCACATGCCGCCCGGACCGCCGCGAGCCGTCTGCAGCTGGGGCTGCGCGCGGAGAAGACCAAGCTCACGGCCGAGCGGGAGATTCTGCGCCAGGCGGCCAAGTATTTCGCCGGGGAGACAAACTGGTGAACCGCTTCCAGTTCGTCGCGGACCACTGCACCACCTTTGTGGTGAAGCGGCTGTGCACGCTCGTCGAGATCGAGCGCTCGTCGTACTACGCCTGGCTGAAGGCCGCTCCCGCCCGACGTCCATGTGGTGTCGCGCCTGGACCGCGAGCTGGCGACACGCCGCCTCCGACCGCCCGACGGCGGCTGCGACCTCCGGAAAGCCGAACCCGAACATCTCCCGCAGCCCCCCGCCCCCGCAGCGCCACTGACGCCAACGTGCCGCCGTGGTCACGCGACGAGCCAGGGGTGTTGTCGCTGTGCCGTCAGTCGGGCTGGCCCGGCTGGACGGGGCCAATGCGGTAGGGCCGCATCATCTCGTTGTCCTCGTGCTCGACGATGTGGCAGTGCCAGACGAACTGGCCGGGTGTGGTGAACCGCATACGCACCCGGGTCACCTGGCCCGGTAGGGCCGTAACGGTGTCCTTGACGCCGGTCTCCCATGACTCGGGTGGCATCGGGACTGAACCTGGCACCAACTGCACAGCCCCGGTCTCCTCGTCCACCAGGATGTCCTGGCGGTTCACCACCTCGAAGGCCACCTCGTGGATGTGCATCGGATGCGCGTCCGCGGTGGCGTTGTAGATCTCCCAGACTTCGGTCGCACCCAGCGCAGGATTCTCGCTCACCGGATCCATCCAGAGCTTCTCCACGGCGATGCCTGCATCGACAATACCCAGCAACGCCTCGACGGGTCCCTCGATCTCCTCCTCCGTCTCGTCGAAGCCGATGTCCGCCTTCTCAATCAGCGCCAGCCGTCGTGTCACGGTCGCGGTCGGCAGCGGTGCGCGGGCCGGCAGCCGGAGGAACAGCGGCGGCGTGGTCGGGTCGGGAGCGAGGGCCGGCACGACCCGGAACTGCAGCACCTGGCCCGTCGAGTTCTCGTCCGCGGAGTCGAAGTCGACGCCGGGCACGCCGCCGCCGTACGGCGCGTCGGGACCGACGTTGCGCAGGACGTAGTTGCCCACCGGCACGTTGGTGAAGTCCACGATCAGATCGGCACGCTCGGCCAGCGCCATCAGCAGCCGGTTCCCGTTTGTGGCGGTCAGGTTCACCGGCGCCGCCAGGAAGCCGCCCTCGTTGCCGATGGCCCACACCTCGACACCCGGGATCTGGTTGAAGTCCAGGATCAGGAAGCGGGACTGGCAGCCGTTGAGGAACCGCAGCCGGTACCGCCGCTTCTGGACGGTCTGGAACGGCCAGGTGTTGCCGTTCACCATCGTCATGTTCCCGAAGAACTCCGGGTTCCAGATCGGCGAGAAAGGCCCGTCGGGGATGTAGGGACCGACGAGCTCGTCGAAGAACGTGCGGCTGTCGGGATAGAACAACGACCCGTTGGAGTTGAACGAGCGGTCCTGGATCGCGATCGGGATCTCGAGGTAGGTCTTGTTCGCCGGGAACTGGTCGTTCTCCGCCGGCGCCGGGCCGGGGAGCACCGCGACCGCACCGGACCGGCTGTCCAACACTGCCTTGTCGCCCGCCGGGCCGCCACGCACGATGTAGAAGCCGGCCGGACCGGCATAGACATTCAGCCTGGTCATGCCCAGCGTGTGGTCGTGATACCAGATGGTCGAGGCGCGGTTTTGGTTCGGGTACTGGAACGTTGCGAATCCCGGCCCCCACGCCACTCCGAAAGCGGCGGACGCCTTGCCCGCGAAGAAGTCGTACCAGGTGCCATTCGTCGCGTAGCCGCCTGGCAGGTTGTCGGCCGCCGGAAGATACCAGGCCTCCGCGTACCCGTCGCTCTCATCACCTACACCGATGGCGCCGTGCACGTGCGTGACCATGGGGACGGGGCCCGTGTACGGGCCTGGCGTCGGCTGGCCCGTGAAGTCCGGACGGTCGTCTCGGTGCATGGCGCCGCCCGGCGGGTTCGCCCAGTGCAACGTGGGATCGACCGGTAGCAGGTGCGGCCGATAGTTGCCACCTGCATCGACCAGGTCGTTGATCCACTTGATCCGCACCGGTCGGTTGACCTGGGCCTCGATAGTCAGCGAGGGCGCGTTGTGGATGAGCAGGCCGCGACTGCTCGCCGCTGTGACCGCGCCGTACCCCCACACAGCGGTAGCGGGCAGCGGAGCCGGCAGAATCTGCTGCGAGATCTGCTGCATCGAGATCTCGTAGTAGTCCGCGGGCTTGCCACCCGGCATGACCAACGTGCCGGCCCTCGGCATCACCGGCGGGATCAGCATCGCCGTCTGGAACTTGGGCACCAGATCCGGATTCAGAGTGCCACCAGGGATCTGGGCCAGGGCTTTGACCCCACCCCCGGGCAGGTAGGCGTACAGCGCGAAGCCGACGCCTGTCCCACCCACCGCCCTAATGAACGTGCGCCGACTGAGCAGCCTGACCGATTCGTCGCGATGTGCCATCGCGTCCACCCCAAAACCGCACCAACGCTTCACGCGCCAACTCGCGTGACCACACCCCGTGAGCATCCCCAGACGAGCAACGCCATTGGTCAACCCCCTTGACCAACCCCAAAATCAAGTGTGGACCCGCAGTAGTCGCGCCAGCAATAGGCACGCGGGGTACGTCTCGATACGAGTCAGCCGACAACGACCTCGACGAGTGCGACTCCAGCCCGGGTCCGATACCACCCAGCTGTGATGTCCAGGGACGTTGGTCAGTTAGACGACGTCGCGCCGCTGCACGGCGAGGAGGCCCAGGGCGGCAGGGATGAGCGCCCACGCGGCGAGTGCCGCCAAGGCTGCGGGAACGCTGACTTGGTCTCCGACTCCCCCGAGCACCCTGGTCAGGGTGTCTGGGATCCAGGAGGCCGCGTCGTTGACCAGTCGCACCGCCAGCGGCGGGACGATGAACAGCAACACCACGGCCGCGGTGACGGCTCCACCGATGTTGCGGACCAACGCGCCAAGCCCGGCGCCAAGGACCGCTCCGGCAGCTCCAGCCCACGTCGAGGCGGCGAGAAGCTGAGCGACCGCACCTGCCGACACCATGAAGCTGTAGTCGGCGAAGGGCAATGCGCCGGCGACCGCGCCGATGACCAGAGTCTCGCCGAGCAGGCCGAGCAGGCCTCCGGCGATCATGACTGCGGTGAGTTGGGCCAGGACTGCCCGGTATCGCCGTGGGCTGGTCAGGAACGTCGGTACGACCGTGTTGTGGCCGAATTCGCGTGCTACCGCGATGGCGCCGAAGAGCCCGGTTCCGATCATCGCGTTGGCCGCGAATGCCATCAGGGACTGCTGGTCATCGGCGGTGGAGATGAAGGTCTTGCTGCCGTCCATGTCGGTTCCCCACAGGACGACGGCCGCGTCCAGACCGGCGATGACGACGAGCACCGCGAGGAAGCCCCACGGCAGCTTGGTGGTGGTGAGCTTGCGCAGCTCTGCACGTACGAGTCGTAGCCACCTCATCGCAGCACGACCTCCTTCTCGGTTTTGTCGGCGGCCGAGGACACGGGGTGGTGTTCGGGGTCGCCGGTCCATTGCATGAACAGGTCCTCCAGCGAGCCCACCTGTGGGGCCAGTCCGTGGAGGGCGATGTTGGCGGCGTTGGCGCGGTCGCCGATCTGGTCTATCGTGAGTCCGCGGACCAGGAGTGTGCCGTCTGCGCCTGCGCGAACCGCTCCTCCTGCTTCCTCGAGGATCCGGCTCAGCGCGGCGGTGTTGGCCGTGCGGACCGAGATGCCCCTCTCCTGCAAGTCCGAGAGGACGCCGGCGGTGACGAGCCGGCCCCGGTTCAGGACCACGACCTCGTCGGCGAGGTGCTCGACTTCTGCCAGGAGGTGGCTGGACACGAAGACGGTGCCGCCGGCCGCTGCCCGGGCGCGCAGGAGGTCACGCAGGTCACGGAGCCCCTGTGGGTCGAGTCCGTTGCCGGGCTCGTCGAGGACCAGCACTGGTGGATCGCCCAGCAGAGCTCCGGCGAGCCCCAGGCGCTGCCGCATGCCGAGCGAGTATGTGCCTGCGTGACGATCAGCGGCGTCTGCCAGCCCGACGAGGTCGAGCATGTCGTCGGCTCGTGACTCCGGGATGCCGGCACCGTCGGCGAGGATCCGCAAGTGGTTCCGGCCGCTGCGGCCTGGATGGTAGGCGTGCTCGAGCAGCACCCCTACGGTCCGCGTAGGGTCACGCAAGTCGCGGTAACGGGCGCCACCTCACAACCACCTGACACCGCCGCGAGAGTCCCCAGCGCCCACGCCGCCGGCGGCGTGGGCAAGTACGGCGGCCTCAGCACTGGCGAGCACGGCACATGAGCCGAGGGCTGCCGTGGCGCGCGTCAAGAGTCGAGCCCTCGATCGCTTGCGAAGTCAAAGCAGGCAACACTATCGTTGCCGACCGCCGTGATCACCCGGTCTTCTCCAACTCTCCAGACTTGTCGATGCGCGGAGGTCCGATCGAGCCGTCGGCCGTCTCATCTACAAGTCCATCCCGACAGGCGTCGACAGGCACACGAGCCCTTCGTGCTCACGGCATGGCGAAGCTGTTCGGTGAGGCGGACGTGATCCACAGCTACAGCCGGGCCGACTCGATTGCCGGGGGCATCCTCATCGATGTCACGGAGACCGCGAGGGAATCCGGCTTCACCGTCCCGGTCGCCCTGACCCAGGAGGCGAGTCTCTGCCAAACAGCCGAGGCCAGGTACGGCCGCATCTCCTGGAGAGGGACCCTCCTGCCCGCGGCCGGGGGTCGGCTGTGATGTGACGGCCGGCAGCTCCAGGCCTGGCGGGGCGCCGAGGATCTGAGCGCCGTGGAGTGCGCGGGTGGCTGTTCACGGCCGCACGTCGGCTGACCGAGCCCACCGTGGCCCGCAGCGGCAACCGACCCCACTGACGAGGAGTCAACGCTGATCAACGCACACGGCCACGCGGTTATAGCCCGCGGCAAGCACCCGGCCGCAAGGCCGAACGACCCGATACGCGGTCCGCGAGAAGGCTCAGCTGCCCTGGGACGTAGTGCCACCGGGTGCGTCTGCGGTCGGAACGGCTGCTGCGGGCCGCAGGGCGGTGGCGCAGTGCCGGCGGAAACATGCCCCGATCGTCCAGGACCCGGCGCCACCATTGGCCGTCGCCACTTGGGCGCGGACTCACGTCAAGCGGGCCGGGGGCGTCTTCGGCGGGTTCCCATCTCCGACACTCGCGGCGCTTCACCGTGTGGCGGCCACGATGCGGCGCCGAGCTCGCGCGACACCGAGCGGGCGGCGGATCGCAGCGACGTCACCACGGCCGGATCGAGCGGCCACTCGTCAATTGACCCGACCAGTCCGATCGCGCCGGCCGCACCGCCGAACCGATCGCTCAGGACGGCGGCCACGCCGCACTCGCCGAGCACCGCCTCCTCGACCTCTTCCGCGATGCCCGTGACGCGGATCTGATCGAACAGGCTTCGGAGCTTACGGGGGTCGGTCACTGTCTGGCCGGTCATGCTTCGCAGCGGTGCTCCCTCCAGAACGCCGTCTGCCAGCTCGTCATCGAACGCGAGGATCGCCTTGCCCAGCGCGCAGGCATGGGCGGGGATCACGATCCCGACTTCCGGCATCTGGCGCGACCCGTCCGGTCGAGGCTCGTGCTGCACCACCACGACGTCGTCGATAAGCATCACCGCGGTACGCACGGCCAGGCCGGTACGACGCGCGAGGTCCTCCGTCCAGGGGGTGACCCGCGAGCGTAGTTCGAGGGTGTCGAGGTACACGTTGCCCATCGTCAGCACCGCGGGGCCGAGTCGGTAGTGGCCGGAGTCGTGCTCCTGGACGACCATTCGGTGGGCCAGCAGGGTGCGAACGATGCCGTGGACGGTCGACGCTGGCAGGCCGAGCCGCTGCGCGATCTCGCCCAGGCTGAGCCTGTGGTCGCCCTGTAAAAGGGCGAGGATCCGCAGGGCGCGGTCAACCGACTGGATCACCGGATCACCTCATCCTCCGTCGACTTTCGATCAGGGTCTTGTGCCCCTTTGAAAGAGCAGCGTAACCTCCGAACATCATTCGACATTGTCGAATGCCATTCCAATCTTACACGGATGGCCTGTGGGTGCAGACCGCAGGGTGACCGTGTGCGCCTCGCAGGAGGGCACCATGAGCGAACCGTTTATGATCCAGAAGTTGGCGTCCGAGGTCGTTGGGACCGCCTTCCTCGTCTTCGTCGGCGTGGGCTCGGTGCCCGCCACCCTCATCGTGAACGGTGACGCGCCCTTCACGATGGCCGATCTGGGGATGATCTCGTTGGCGTTCGGGACCATCGTGGTCGCGACCGTCTACGCGCTGGGGCACGTCAGTGGGAACCACATCAACCCCGCGGTCACCCTCGGCCTCGCGGTGACAGGAAAGTTCCCGTGGAGGAATGTGCCGGGCTATCTCGGCGCCCAACTGGTCGGGGCCGTCATCGGCGCCGCCGCGATCATCGCGGTGCTCGGGCAGAAGGCGAGCCATGTTGGCCTCGGCGTCACCTCGTACGGCGAGGCGGTCAGTGTGCCCCAAGCGTTCGCGGCTGAGTTCATCGGGACCTTCATCCTCGTGTTCACCGTCTTCGGGGTGATCCATCGCAACGCGCCGGCAGGATTCGCGGGGCTGGCCATCGGCCTGGTCGTATTCGCCGCGATCATCCCGGTGGCACCGACCACGGGAGCCTCGATCAACCCGGCCCGCACGTTCGGGCCGATGCTGGTGCAGCAGATCGCCGGGGGCACCGTCAAGTGGGAACAGTTGCCCGTCTACGTGTTTGCGGAGTGCATCGCCGGTGTCGTGGCTGCGCTGGCCTACGCCGCCCTCGTCAGGCCTGCTCGCCGAGCCGATGAGGCGCCGGCGGTGGTCCCCGAGCAGGCATCGGTCACCGGCGTGTGACCGCCACCGTCCCACACACCTCGCAGTCGAAGGAGCCACCGTCATGAAGAAACTGATCAACGCACCAACTGACGTCGTCGCCGAGTCCCTCCGGGGCCTCGAGGCAGCCCACCCAGAGCTTCGGGTCGATCATGAGAACAAGGTTGTGTTCCGCGCCGACCCCCCACGCCCGGGAAGGGTCGGGCTGGTCTCGGGCGGTGGTTCCGGCCACGAACCCCTGCACGGCGGGTTCGTCGGCCCGGGCATGCTCGACGCAGCCTGCTGCGGTGAGGTCTTCACCTCCCCGGTGCCCGACCAGATCCTGGCCGCCACCAACGGCGTCGACGGTGGCGCCGGAGTACTGCACATCGTGAAGAACTACACCGGCGACGTGATGAATTTCGAGATGGCCGCCGAACTGGCCGGCGCGGGCGGCGGCGTCGAGGTCATCGCGGTGGTCACCGACGACGACGTCGCCGTACAGGACAGCCTCTACACCGTCGGAAGGCGGGGAGTCGGCGTCACGGTCCTGGTGGAGAAGCTGGCCGGCGCGGCCGCCGAGCAGGGCCGGCCGCTCGCCGAAGTGGCCGACGTCGCTCGCAAGGTGAACTCCTCCGGACGCAGCATGGGCATGGCCCTGACGTCCTGCACCGTCCCCGCAGCGGGCCAGCCGACGTTCGACCTGCCAGACGACCAGATGGAGCTCGGCATCGGCATCCACGGCGAGCCTGGGCGCAAGCGGATACCGCTCGCGCCCGCAGCAGAGATCGCCCAGATGCTCGTCGAGCCGATCCTGGACGACTTCGAGTTCGCAGGCGACGGCGTGCTCGCGTTCGTCAACGGGATGGGCGGCACGCCGCTCATCGAGCTCTACCTGATGTACCACGAGGTGAACAGGCTTCTGTCCAAGGCGGGCCTACCCGTGGCACGGTCGCTCGTCGGAAGCTACATCACCAGCCTGGACATGGCGGGGTGCTCGGTCACCCTGCTGCGGCTGGACGACGATCTGCTGCGCTTGTGGGACGCGCCGGTGATGACACCCGCCCTGCGGTGGGGGGTTTGAGCAACATGGCCTCCACAGGAGTGACGACGATGATCGACGCCACGGCGGTCAGGGCCTGGCTGGGTGCCTTCGCCCGGGAGGTCGCCGCCAACCGCGTTCTCCTCACCCAGCTCGACGCGGCGATCGGCGACGCCGACCACGGCACCAACCTCGACCGTGGGATGACCGATGTGGTCGCGGCGCTCGATGACCTGGCCGACGCGTCGCCGGGCGTCCTCCTCAAGACCACCGGAATGACCCTGGTACGCACGGTGGGTGGTGCCAGCGGACCCCTCTACGGCACCTTCTTCCTGCGCATGTCCGCGGCCGTGGGCGACGCGGAGGCGCTGGATCCGGCTCGGTTCGCCGCGGCGCTGCGAGCGGGCCTCGACGGGGTGGTCGGCCGCGGACGTGCCCAGGCCGGAGACAAGACGATGTACGACGCGCTCGCGCCGGCCTGTGACGCCCTGGACGCCGCGTTCGCTGGGAGGCTGGATCTGGCCACCGCCCTGCAGCGAGCCGCGACGGCGGCGGACGTGGGTCGCGACGCGACCACACCGATGCTCGCGCGCAAGGGCAGGGCCTCGTATCTCGGCGAGCGCAGCGTCGGTCACCAGGACCCAGGGGCCACGTCGTCGGCCCTGCTGGTGGCGACGCTGGCACGGGTCGTGGGCGCGGAGAAAGCGCGGTGACCGGTCTGGTCGTGGTCTCCCACAGTCGTGCGCTGGCCGACGCATCCGTGGCCCTGGCCTCGGAGATGCTGCACGGGTCTCGGGTGCGCATCGCGGTCGCGGCCGGGCTGGACGCAACGACGTTCGGCACCGATGCCACAGCCATCGTCGAGGCGATAACCGCCGCGGATGACGGCGATGGTGTCGTCGTCTTGATGGACCTCGGCAGCGCGGTCCTGTCGGCGGAAATGGCCCTGGACATGATCGACCCCGGCGTACGCGAGCGGGCGGTACTGTGCCCAGCACCGCTCGTCGAGGGGCTTGTCATCGCAGCCGTCGCAGCAGCCGGAGGAGCATCTCCCACGCAGGTCGCCGCAGAGGCGGTCGGGTCGCTGGCGGCCAAGCAGTCACACTTGAACCCCACTGTCGAAACCGTCGATCTCGATCGCCCCGGGAGCGATGCAGCAGGGACGGCGACAGGCGCGGCCGCGCCACTGTCGGCCGTCGTCAAGATCCTCAACCCACATGGCCTGCATGCGCGCCCAGCCGCCCGGCTCGTCCAGGAGGCACGGCGGTACGACGCCCGCGTGCAGCTGCGCAACCTCGACACCGGAGCCGGGCCGGTGCCGGCGACCAGCCTGTCCCGGGTCGCTGCACTCGGAGCTCTCCACGGCCACCGAGTCGAGGTCAGTGCCACCGGAGCTCAGGCACATGAGGCGCTCCAGCACGTCGTCGCCCTCGCCGAGCGCCGGTTCGACGAGCCCGCGCCCGCTGCCACCGAGCAGGCTGCCCCCGTGCCGTACAACAGCGGCCCGCTCGCCGCCTCGCCGGGCATCGCCATCGGACCGGCGATACCCATCCGCTCGGTCGACGTCGACGTGCCGGACGACGATGCCCAAGACGAGGTCGTCGAGTGGCGGCGGCTGCGCGCCGCGGTCGCCGAGGTACGACGACAGATCCAGCGCGTGCGAGTGACCGCGGCACAAGAAGCCGGCGAGGGCGAGGCGGGGATCTTCGACGCCCACCTCATGCTCATCGACGACGCCGAGCTGCTCGATGACGTACACACTCGCATCCGCACCGGGCTCGCCGCTCCCCGCGCATGGCTCGATGCCATCGGCGCGGTCGAGTCCGAGTTCGCGGCGGTCCCGGATCCGTACCTTCAGGCCCGGGCAGCCGACGTCCATGCGGTCGGTCAGCAAGTGGCTCGCGTGCTGGTCGGGGCACCCGAAATCCTCTTCGACGGCGAGGGCGTGGTCATCGCCGACGACCTCACGCCGGCCCAAGTGGCCGGGTTAGACCCGACCCGGGTCAAGGGCTTGGTGCTCGCCTCGGGGAGCCCAACCGGACACAACGCCATCCTGGCCCGCTCGCGTGCAATCCCAGCGATCGTCGCGGCAGGAGCCGGCGTGCTGGCGATCCCGCCGGGCTCGACGATCGCTCTCGACGGCACGACCGGCAAGCTGTACGTCAACCCCGACGAGGACACGCTGCACCAACTAGAGGCGCTGGACGAACGCTCCCGAGCCGTCGCGACGCTCGCCATGGCAGCCGCGCACGCGCTGGCCATCACCGCTGACGGGGTCGAGATCCTGGTCGGGGCGAACATCGGTTCCGTTGCCGACGCGAAGGCGGCTGCGGCACACGGAGCAGATCTCGCCGGCCTGGTTCGCACCGAGTTCCTCTACCTCGACCGCCGGGAAGCGCCGACCGTCGAGCAGCAGGTGGAGGTCTATCGCGCGCTGGCCGCCGCGCTCGCCGGCCGGCGACTGACCCTCCGCACGCTCGACGTCGGCGGGGACAAGCCTCTCTCCTATGCGCCTCAGCCGCCGGAGAACAACCCCTTCCTGGGTATGCGGGGAATCCGCCTCGCGCTCGCCCAGCGCGAGCTGCTGCACGACCAGCTGCGGGCGATCGTCCACATCGCACACGAGACCCCGGTGAGCGTGATGTTCCCGATGGTGAGCACCCTCGACGAGCTGCTCGAAGCGCGGCGCCGTCTCGAGCACGTCATCGAGCTCGACGGCCGCGGCACGCCGGACGACCTCCAGGTCGGCATCATGGTTGAGGTGCCCGCCACCGCCCTCAAGGCCGAGGCGTTCGCACCTCACGTCGACTTCTTCAGCATAGGCACCAACGACCTGACCCAGTACGCGCTCGCGGCCGAGCGAGGCAATCCCGCGGTGGCGGCCATCGGTGACCCGCTCGATCCCGGTGTATTGAGACTCATCGACTCAGTCTGCCGAGCAGCCAGCGGACGGTGCCTGGTCGCAGTCTGCGGCGAGCTCGCCGCAGACGAGAAAGCGGCGGCGCTGCTCGTGGCACTCGGGGTCCGAGAGCTGAGTGTCGCGCCGGCCTCGGCGCCACGGGTAAAGCAAGCTGTCCGCGTCGTCGCGGCCTCACCAGGGCATGACCTGCTGCCCCAGTGCCTCAGCGCCAGCGGGCCTGCCGAGGTGCGCGCCATGCTGAGTTGACCCTCGCCAATGCTCAACCCACCCGTCGCCTGGCGCCGGTTCTCGCCGGGCCTGCGCGGACGTGCGATCACTCGCCATTTCAGCGTGGGAACAGCGTGGGACCAAAGACGCGTCGATCCGAAGCGACTGCAGTCAAGATCGGCCGAACTGGAGTCGGTTCGAGACGCCTGGAGAGGCGTGTGTCGGTGGGGTGTGTCGGTTTCCTAAACCGTGCGTCGCAGGTTCGAATCCTGCCGGGGGCACTGCCGGGGGCACAACACAAACACGCAGGTCAGGAGCATCTTAGCCAGCAGTCTGACCTAGATCTCGGGCCATCGTGGGGATATACGTGGTGCGAACTCGAGCGTTGTCGCGAGCCGGATCAGGTGGTGAATGAGCCGACGACGACCGAGTACGACTCGATTGGTTTGCGGGCCGTTGCCGTGGCCTTCTCCGGATCGTGCTCACAGAAACTCGATCCCTACGCGTCGGCCTAGCGGCTGACGGTGGTTCGGAGACCCCAGCCGAATCGGTAGAGGGGGTCGTAGTCGCGGTCGCCGATGTTGATCGGCTCCTGGTCGGCGCTGCGCGGCCAGGTGTGGGACAGCTTGCCGGTGAATGGGCGCTGGCCGAACACTACGTCGGCCACGCCCTCACCCTGTGAACCAGGAAGCCAAGACGCCACCAGGGCGTCGATCGTGCTGAGCTGCGCCGGCGGGATCACCTGCGGTCGGCCGGATACGACCAGCACCACGCACTTGGCGATCGCACCGCACACCTTGTCGATGACGGCCTGGTCCACAGCTTGCAGATCGAGGCTCTTCGCTTCGCGCGGTACTCCACCGTCCTCCGGGTCGTACGCCCACTCAGGACCGCCGACGTCGCCGAAGCCTTCCGCATACGGAGTTTCGCCGACGACCACGACCGCCACATCACTGCCCGCGGTCGGGGCCGAGCCGTCCTTGCTGTACGTCACCTGCGCACCTGGAGCGACCTGCCGGATGCCTTCGAGGATCGTGTTGCCCGGCACCCGGTGCTGACCCGATGCGCCTTGCCAGCTGAGCGTCCAGCCGCCCGCCTGGTTGCCCATGTCGTCAGCGTTGCGGCCGGCGACGTACACCTTGGCGTCCTTCCGCAACGGCAACAGACCGTCGGTGTTCTTCAGCAGCACCTGCGACTTCGCGACGGCCTCGCGCGCGAGCGCCCGGTGCTCCGCAGACCCCACCTCGGCGATGTGCGTGCGGTCGGTGTACGGCTTCTCGAAGAGGCCCAACTCGAACTTCTTCGCCAGTATCCGTCGTACGGCGTCGTCGATGCGCGCCTGCGACACCCGGCCGGCCCGAACCTCGTCGAGCAGGGTGGTCTCGAACTGCAGCGCCGAGAACGGCTCCATGAACATGTCGGTGCCGGCGTTCACGCCGGTCCGGACCTGCGTCGGCCAGTCGCCAGGGATCTGGTGGATGCCCTCCCAGTCGGAGATCACGAAACCGTCGAACCCGAGCTTGCCCTTGAGTTCGTCGGTGATGAGTTCACGGTTCGCGTGCATCTTGATCGGGTTCCCGATGCCGTCCTCGGTCCAGTCGACGCTGGAGAACGACGGCATCACGGTGCCGGTGTCGTGACGTCGTACGGCGGCCTGGTACGGCGCGAGGTCGATCCGCGCGAAGTCGTGCCGGTTCGTGATGGTCACACCTTGGTCGATGGTGTAGTCGCCGGCCGCGGTGTCGAACTCGGTGTCGCCATCACCGGCGTAGTGCTTGGCGGTCGCCAGTACCCGGTCGGCGTCTGTCAGCCGGGTGCCCTGGAAGCCTTCAATGGCCGACGCGAACCGGGTGACCAACTCCGGATCCTCGGCGAAGCTCTCGTAGGTCCTTCCCCAGCGGGTGTCCCGCGCGACGCAGATGCAGGGTGCGAAGGCCCATTGCGGACCGGTCGCGCGGGTCTCCTCGGCGACGACATGCTCGATCCGCTCGACCAGTCGCGGATCCCGGGTCGAGCCCAGGCCGATGTTGTGTGGGAAGACCGTTGCCCCTAGCAAGTTTCCGTGACCGTGGACCGAGTCGACGCCGTACAGCAGCGGGATCTGCAATCGGGTCCGCAACGCGGCTGCCTGGAACCGGTCGACCATGTCAGCCCATGCCTCCGGGGTGTTCGGCGTCGGCACAGAGCCGCCACCGGACAGCACCGAACCGAGCCGCCAGGCGGTGACAAGTGACGGGTCGTCCGAGACGGCGCCGCGCTCGGCCTGCGTCATCTGGCCGACCTTCTCTTCCAGTGTCATCCGACTCAGCAGATCCTGGACGCGGGACCGCACCGGCAGTTTCGGGTCGAGATAGGCCTGCCCGGTGTGGCTGATCAGCGGACGGCCAAATGCATCGGTCGGGTACGACGTCAGGCCCGGGTCGGCCGCAAAGGCGGACCTCCCGGCATCGGCGGACGGCGTGGCGACGAGTGCAAGGACGAGTGCGCCTGCGATCGCTGCGTGAGTGGTCCGGCGCGCCCAGGTGCTACGTGGTGATTCGCTCAAACGCATGACGAGCTCCTCGGGCGAGTATGCGGTGGAGCGCTTTCATCGCCACGCTCCAGCGACACGCACCCGAGGTCAAGAGCTTGTGGCCGCCGCTGCGCCGGACGGCAACGCGGGATCCGGCCTGTTGGAGACTTCAAAATGGACTGGCACTCGCGGACGAAGAGAATGCGTCCGACCAACGTCACTCCCACCAAGACCAGCTCGACCGTCCTGGCCCGGCCTCCAGGCTCGGACGCAGAGCCCCAGCGGCAAGTGGCGTCCGTCAGAGTGGTGTAGGACGGATCCTGGTGGGCGCGTCGCACCGGATGCACTCGGCCGTCCGAGGCCGGCACCGACGTGCACGCGCGTACCGTCGAGCACAAGCGTGTCGTCCGCGCCTGGGTCGCCGACCTGGCCCGGCGAGCCGGTGCCACCGACCCCGACATGCTCGCCGCCCGGGTTCTCGTCGACGCCGCCTGCTCACCCGGCACTCAGTAGGACCGACACCCTGCGGCGCTTGACGAACAGCCTCCACCACAGTTCGGCGGAACGGCTCTGCAAGGACAACCGCACCACCGCCGGAGGGAGCGGGCGGACCGAAGCATCAGCCGGTTGATACGGAAGACGAGTTCGCGCCCCAGCGCCGGCAGCTGCCTGCGGGCGTGGGATCGCGGAATATCGGGTCTTGCCGCCGCGTGGTCGCGGGCTATTGCTGGAGGACGCGGCGGCCGGTCAGACGGATCGGTGTGATCCGCACGAACTGGGTGCGCAGGCCGACCGCCCAGGGCTTGGGACCCTGATCTCCCCACAGCTCCACGAGGGTCGCCGGGTCGTCGACGACCTCCGCGTCGCCGACGGCCACGACACTCCACCCTCCCTGCAGGAACTCGTCGATGTCGTCGATCTCGAAGGCGACCCGGCTGTGACGTATCGCGGTGGCCAGTGCGCCGTCGGCGGCAGTCCGAAAGAAGATGCTGCGCCGGTGGACGACGTAGTTGACAGGGAGCACCTGTACACCGTCCGGGCCGTTGAAGCCCACCCGTCCCACGGACTTGGCGGCTAGCAACTCTCGGCACTCCTCGGGCAGCAGGTGCTGAAAGAGCGCCGGCTCGAACCATCGGTTGCTGCTGTCGTCACTGCTCATCTCTCAGATGTACCGCGGTCCCTCCTGTCGGCGTACCGGCCGTAGGTCCCGAAACGGTGGGCCGAACGCAGTCCTCTGTATTCAGCGAACGGCCACGCAGAATGGAGCGCGCGTGCATCCGCTACTGCCGCCGGGCAGCTGGCCATCCGACTTCGGCCGAGCGGGTCTGCTGATGCAATTGGGACAACGGTGTGATCGTCCGGCATCCTTGCCCGCCAGCACCGGCGCACCGCAGCCTGCTGGTCAGCCATGTGCTGTACCGCGACCTGTCGCGGCAGAGGAACATGGCGGCAGGGGACCATGGTAGAGAACTTCATCCTCTATTGAGCCCTGCGGCGACAGTCCCGTCGAGGCGGACGCTCGGGCCCCGCTTGAGCGCTGCCCCGAACGACACAGTGGTGCCGCCTACGATTGCACCGAAGGGCACGACGAGGAGGCAGTCATCATGCTGGTACGCGAAGTCATGACGTCACCGGCCATCATCGTGACTGAGTACACCACGGCACGCGAAGCCCTGCGGCTGCTGGGCGAGTGCCAGATCACCGCCCTGCCGGTCGTAGACGACGACGGTATCGTCGTCGGGGTGGTGAGCGAGGCGGACCTGCTCGCGCTGGTCCCGGACGGCCCGCAGTCAGATCCGATGCGTCCCGGCGACCCTCCGGATCCGCGAGCTGATGACCCACCCAGCGGTCACAGTGGGCGCCGACAGCGAGGTCATCGAGGCTGTCAAGCTGATGAGATCGACCGTGATGAAGAGCCTGCCGGTGGTGCTGAACGGCCGGATCGTCGGCGTGGTCAGCCGCACCGACCTGGTCCGCGTGCTAACGCATACCGACGATCGGCTCCGCGACGAGGTCAACGGCCTAGTCCGCGCTGAGGGCGTCAACTGGCTGGTCGACGTCACCAACGGCGTGGTCACCATCAACGGGCCCGTCACGGAGCGGCAGCGTCGAGAAGCCGAGGCCATCGTCCGATCGGTCACCGGCGTCGTCGACGTCCGGATCCCCTGGTAACTATCCACCGCGGTGGCAACGGAAGCTCACAAAGCCTGTCGGAAGCGACATGACAGCCTCGGCCCCACGCTGCCCCAGACACCGCAGCCATCAACCGCATCACGACAGCGCGTGCCGCCGCAGCCACGCGAGCGCGGTTCCTGTCCACACACGGCTTGCATGAGGTTCGCTGGCCGCTTGGCCGTCGAACGTGTCCGAACCGAGGCGTCTGGCCTGACTGAGCTGGACGGTGCTGGGCCGGTGCGTTGGCGAGGCGCATGCTGGTACCGACTCGCTCGGGCCTGGTGGAGGTGCATCGTGGACACGCGGGACCGTGTCATCGTGTGCGGAATTCGCTGGCCGACACCGGCCGTCCGACCGACAGATGACGATGCTGCTGGCAGGTGGCCTGATTGTCTGGCTGCGCCAACAGGAACCATCGTGAGGTGGGGCTGAAGGGTCGTGCTGTACGTCGCGAGGGCTAGCACTGTCGGTCGCTGCGTGCAGCCGAAGAGATGCAGGCTGAACTCCGGCACGAAGGGATAATCCGACTCGTGGGGACACTTCGACGGATCCGCCTCGCGCTTCTCGCCCTTGGGGTCGTGATCGGCGCTGGCACGCTCGGGTACGTCATCCTCGGGTTCGGCGTCCTCGATGCCGTGTACCAGACAGTCACGACCGTAACGACCGTTGGTTTCCGCGAGGTACATCCGCTCAACGCGACTGGCAAGCTGTTCACGATCGTGCTCATCCTGGCGGGAGTCGGAACCGCGCTGTACACGCTCGGCGCCCTGCTCGAGGCCCTGATCGAAGGACACCTCCACCAGCACATGGAAAGACGTCGAATGGACCGTCACATCAGCCGAATGACCGACCACTTCATCATCTGCGGGTGGGGCCGCGTCGGACGCGCGAGCGCACACTACCTCGCTGCCACCGGACAGCAAATCGTCGTAATCGATCGCGACCCCGACCGACTGGAACGGCTTGAGCACGCGACTGTGCTCGGCGACGTCACAGATGACGACGTCCTCGCGGCCGCCGGTATCGCCCGCGCCCGCGCGCTCATCGCTGCAGTCGACACCGACGCCGACAACGTCTACGTCACGCTGTCCAGCCGCGCCATGCGGCCTGAATTGGTCATCATCGCTCGTGCCCGCACCGAGACCTCCAAGGCCAAGCTCGTTCGCGCGGGCGCCAATCGGGCCGTCAACCCGCAGCTGATCGGCGGTCGGCGAATGGCGGCCTTTGCACAGCAGCCGCACGTCGCAGAATTTCTCGACGTGGTCATGCACGATGAGGTCCTCGATTTCCGGATCGAGGAGGTTGAGATCCCCTCCGCGTCGCGGCTAGCCGGCCGCTCCTTACGCGACGTGGCCCTCCTGGAGACCACTGGAGCCCTCCTGCTCGCCGTCCGGCCCAGCACCACCGGCCTGTTCCTGCCCAACCCGACTCCCGATACCCGGCTCGAGCCCCAGACCATCCTGATCGCGTTCGGTACCCCCGCCCAGCTCAACGCGCTGCGCCTCCACTGTGGTGCAGCGTGAGTCCGTGGCCCAAGGCCAACAGTCACCGGCCCTGTCCACACGAGACTTACCTTCGGGCAGGTCCAGGACTCGACGCAGGAACGAAAGGCACGAGGCATGGGACTCGTTAGGAATAAGTGCCGCCCGAACTTGAAGAACGGCTGCGCGCCTGGAACTGCCAGTACAGCGAGGAGAAGATCCCGATCGATGGATCCGGCGATGCAGGGTGGTTGCGCGCAGGCTTGCCGCCGTGGGCGTCAACCGTTTCGCCGACTCGGCTCACCGCAACTGCCGTTCGAGCGCGCGCATGATCGTGGGGCGCATCAGTTTCATGAAGGGACTCATCATCAGCCAGTAGCGCCGGAACCGTCGTCGGCAGTCCTCATCGGTCAGTGCAACGCGCGATTCCACAGTCACGATTGAGAAACGGTCGCCATACGGGTCGACGCGGGTGCTCTCCGCGATCTTGGCGAACCCAGGCTCGTCGAATCCACCGAACTGCTCCGCCGCGACCGGTCCGCCTGGTCGGCTGGTCACCGGTTGCCACGGCTTGCTCACGATCCCGAAGACGAGTTCGGTGCCGGGCCTCTCGCCGAGCTTGATCCATCCGAGCGGGGCCAGGTCCCGGACCCGAAACGTCGCCGGCCACGACGCTTCCTTGGCCTCAGCACCTCGTCCCCGGACATCGTCCGCGACTCGTTGCGGTAGCCCGCGAGCCCGAATGAGTAGGCGGATCACGGGAATCTGGAGGATGCCATGTCCACGAGCGCCTCGAAGCACTGCTGCGGCGGCGCTCGGAACACTTGTGAGTACACGACGGCGTGGTCGTACTGCGGTATGAACTGGTCAAGCAACAAGGGCTCAGTCATCAGCGGCTCCGAACCGGTTACGGCCACCGTACTCGGCGGATCTCAACAGGGGCTTCGGTGGAGAGTCCCACGTCGAAGTGAGCGGCGACAGTCGGCTCCCGCTCAGGAGCCATGAGCGCGCACAGCGGCTACTTGTCAGGATGCTGCCAGTCGGAGCAGAACCAGCGACGCAGAGATGTGGTCCTCTACTGAGATGGGCGTGTCGAGTTAGGCGGGTAAGTCATCCGACGGCGAAACCGTGAGACCGACGAAGTGGTGGACCCCGAGGAGGCGGAACGGACGACGGACCATCGTCGGAACCAGCTGCAACCCTTCGTTGCTGCCGACGAGTCGGGGTTGCTCATACTCGTGCGACTGACGGCGCCGCTTGACTTCCACCCGACTGGCCGCCAGGACGTTCCTCACCCAGTCCGAGTTCGTGCCATACAGCACGGTGACGACGAGACCGTTCTCGGTGGGAAACGCCAGCACTGGTGTCGCATAGTCCCGCCCGGTCCGGCGGCCGCGGTGCCTGAGGATCGCAAACGGCGGCAGCCATCCCGCGACCAGCCGCATGACCGGATTCGCGACCTTGCGGTTGAACCGGGCGAGACTTCTCGGGAAGGCTGCACCATCACGCGGTCGCGGGGTCATGGTGGCGTGGGTGACTGGTTGAGTAGAGGCGGAAGCGGAACAGCATGACCGCGAACATCAGCGGGCAGGCCAGGAGGCCCGTCTGCAATTCCATCAGGCTGCTCTTGGCGACGATGTCCAGCCAGTACGCCGCGATCAGCAGCAGGCCGGCGACCATCGTTGAACCCGACATCTCCAGGGTGGGGCGCCATTCCATACCCATGAACCGCATCCATACGGCCATCGGCAGAGAGAGGTTGATGGCGATGACCAGCACCGCCAGTTCGGGCGCCTGCTGCGGCAGGTCGGTGTAGCCCAGCATTGCGGCGGCACCGAAGAACAGCACACTCAGCAAGATCGCGCCGACGCACATCACCATGCACATCTCGAAGAGATGCAGGGCGAAGCGCCCGACTGACTGCAGGAAGCCGGCGACGGGTCCGTGCCGGATCGCGGCTCTTTCGTGTGGCCTGTGGGGAATGAGTAGTGATCGCATGATGCCCTCCTCGGGCTGGCAGCTGGGCTCTTGGTGACGCCTGGAGTGCCGCGCCGACAATGCGAGCATCGCGACAGGCGACCAGACATCGCCAGACAACGAGCCTTTGATGCCACCGTGTGCTCGCGGTGAGGCATCTAGAAGGGCCGAACGACCTCAATCCTCAGGACCAAGATCCAGTCTCGTGTAGACAGTCGCGTCGCGATACAAGGACGGTGTGCAGCCCCGGGGCAGGCGAGACCGAGTTCGACTGAAGGAAATCGTCCGACCACCCGCGTCCAAGTGTCAACGCCGGTCGAATCCTGACCCATCTGTTCCGCCCCGGAACCAGGGGGTCAGTATTCAGCCGGAATCGACACCAAGATCTCATTGCCCGCAACCCGGGTTTCGTCAATGTGTCGTGTGGATCGGCCGAGCCAGAACATGGCGTCGCGAGCGACGGCACCGCCGCACAGAGCCATACGACGACTCACGCCAGCGATCAGGCCCGCGACACGAACCAGCTCCTGCTCATCTCAGCTGCTAGCGGTGGCGTGAACTGGGCTCGCGCTCATCAGTTCAGCGTGGGAACATGGGGTTGACCCGGTTCGACGGACACGGTTGGTGTGAGGTCGGTTCACGCTACCTGTTCGAGGGTGGTGGCGTGGGTTGATTCGAAGGTGGCGGGGCTGAGGTAGCCGAGGGTCGAGTGGCGTCGGCGAGTGTTGTACCAGCCCTCGATGTAGTCGAAGATCGCGCTGGTGGCGGCCTTGCGGGTGGGCCAGGTGCGGCGGTGGATGAGTTCGGTTTTCAAGGTGGCGAAGAAGGACTCGGCGACCGCGTTGTCCCAGCACTGGCCCTTGCGGCCGACTGACAGTCTGACACCGAGATCCCTTGCCAGGTTGGCGAACTGGGCCGAGGTGTATTGGCAGCCGCGATCGGAGTGGAACAGCACATCGGCTGCTGGCCGACGCCGATTCACCGCGTCGGTGAGCGCCTCGGCGACCAGGTCGGTGCGCAGATGATCGGCTGTCGCCCAGCCGACCACCCGGCGGGACGCGAGGTCGATCACGGTGGCCAGGTAGAGCCACCCTTCCCAGGTGTGGATGTAGGTGATGTCGCCACACCAGCGGCGGTCCAACTGGCCGGGTCGGTCGGGGTCGATACCGAAGTCGCGGCCGATCAGATCCGGGCGGGTGCTCGCGCCCGGGTCAGGGATCGTCGTCTTCTTCCAGCGTCTCGGGATCCGGCCGTGGCGGTCGGCGGCTCGCATCAGCCGCACCACCCGCTTGCGGGAACATCTCTCACCTTGGTCGAGGAGTTCCTGATGGACCCGCGGCGAGCCGTAGGTCAGGCGAGACTCGTCGTGGATCTCGACGATCTTGGCGGTCAGGACGACGTCGCGCTGCGCGCGCACCGAGGGGCCGCCGGTGCGGTCGGCGTAGTAGGCGGAACGAGAGACCTGCAGCAACTCACACGCCCGCTTCACGCTGTGGTCGCCTCGCTTCTCCGCCTCGATGAACGGGTAACAGTTCACCGGGTCTCCTTCACGAAGAAAGCCGTCGCCCGCTTGAGGATCTCGACATCCTCCCGGAGCCGGCGGTTCTCCCGCCGCAACGCCGCCAACTCGTCCTTCTCACTCGTCGTCAACCCGCCGTCACCGGTGCCGGCATCACGCTCGGTCTGCCTCAGCCACTCCCGCACCGCGGTCTCGGTCAGATCGAAGTCCTTCGCGACCTGACCCACCGACCGGTCACCACGCTGACACAACTCGACGATCTCGGCCTTGAACTCGGCCGTGAACGAACGCCGAGGCCGCGGCTTCTTCTTGCCCATCGACTCCATGATGAACATCCTTCCGGAGCACCAGCTCCTGATCTCGGATGTCCGTCAAAACGGGTCAGGCCCACTCGGATGTGACGAGAGAGGGAGTATCGGTGGCATTCGTGAAGGATCAGTGGACTCGGGCCGTCAAGCTGCCGGATGGCACGGTCGAAAGAGTGCGGAACGAGAAGAGGTGGGGGCGCGGCAAGCGGTGGCTGGCGGTTTGGATGGACCCGAACGACGACGAGAGATCCAAAGCATTCGCCACGAAGCCCGAGGCGACACGCTACGGCGCGCGAATTGGAGACCGATCGGGAGCGAGGCGACTACCTCGATCCGAACGCGGGCAAGGTGCGTTTGGAGGAGCTGGGACCGCGGTGGCTCGGCTCTCGCTCGGTCGATCCCGCGACGATGGTCAACTACGAAGGCAAGTGGCGGATCCATGTCCAGCCCACCTTCGGCGGCCGGCAGGTGAAGAGCATCCGCCCATCGGAGATTGCCCAATGGGTGACCGAGCTGGGCAACACCTCCAGCCCGGCTCTCGCGCACTTGGCGTTCCAGGTTCTGTCCGGGTGTCTGGAGCTCGCGGTCGCCGACGGACTCATCAAGCAGAACCCTGCGAAGTCGAAGATCGTCAGCCTGCCCGCCATCGTCCGGCCTGACATCGTGGTCTGGGCGGACGAAACTGTCGGCAGGGTGATCCAGAGCCATCCGGACCAGTTCAGGCTCATCCCCGTCATCGGGGTCGCCTGTGGCCTCCGGCAGGGCGAAATCTTCGGCCTGTCGTTGGACGATTTCGATTTCGACACAGGACTCATCAGGGTTCGGCGTCAATTGAAACCCGTTGGCAAGACTTACATTTTCGCGCTGCCCAAGAACGACAGGGAACGTTTCGTGCCGATTCCTCCCTTCATCGAGGGACAGATTCGGGAGCACGTCGAGCGTTTCGGAACGCTAAAATGCACCTTGCCGTGGGAGCGCGTGGACGGTTCATCCACAACGGTGGATCTACTCTTCCAAAGGCAAAGCGGCGGGCATATCCGCTCCCGGGACTATCACTCGATGATTTGGCGTCCGAGTCTGGCCGCCGCCGGTGTTATTCCCCCACCAGTCAAGGATGACCGTAGCCGACTGCGCTACAAGGGTGGCAGTAACCATGGGACCGGAATGCACACACTCCGCCACTACTACGCGAGCGTCACGCTCGCCGACGGCGTCAACATCAAGGAACTGGCCGAGTACCTCGGTCATCACGATCCGGCCTTCACACTTCGCATGTATGCGCACATGTTGCCGTCGTCGCACGCCCGTGCACGTCAAGCCGTCCAGAAGCGGCTGATGGGGCTAGCTCTGCCGCTGCCGGAGCAGTCACGGAGCAGCGCCGATGAGGAGGTTGCTTGAGTGCCGGCATCAGTGCCCACGCCCGGGCTCATCCGCGGGCCGTGCCCATCCCGGAAAGTGCCATGAAACAAGGGGTTTGGGCGGTACTGATGCCGGATTCAGCCTCGGGGAGAGATCCCGGATCGTAGGGATTGGCCCCCGGACGCACCTCGGCCCCCGGGGGAAGTGGGAAGTTCCCGGGGGCCGTGGCGCTTTCAGCTGATGGTCAGCGGCGCATCAGGTCAGCTGCAGCCGGAGGTGCTGCCGCAGCCTTCGCAGACGTAGCAGGAGCCGCTCGGGCGCATCTTGGTACCGCAGGTGAAGCAGAGCGGCGCGTCGACCGAGGTGCCGGTGATGAGTTCGAGCATCTCGGCGGTGGTGTGGGCCTCGCCCTTGATCGGCTTGGCCGCGGCCGCCTCGACCGACTTGTCGGCGAGCTCGGTGACCTCGGCGGCCGGCTCGATCGACTTCAGGGACTCGGCCTCGGAGATCTCGACCGGGACAGGCTCGTAGGAACCGGTGTCGAGCTGCCGGGACCGCTCCTCCGCGGAGTAGATGCCCAGGGCGGCCCGCTCGTCGAACGGCAGGTAGTCCAGGGCCAGGCGGCGGAAGATGTAGTCCATGATCGACTGCGCCATCCGGACGTCCGGGTCGTCGGTCAGGCCGGCGGGCTCGAACTTCAGGTTGGTGAACTTCTGGACGTAGGTCTCCAGCGGTACGCCGTGCTGCAGCGCGATCGAGATCGCGATCGAGAAGGCGTCCATCACCCCGGCCAGGGTCGAGCCCTGCTTGCCCATCTTCAGGAAGACCTCGCCCAGACCGTCGTCCGGGTAGGAGCCGGCGGTCATGTAACCCTCGGCGCCACCGACCGCGAACGACGTGGTCCGCGACGGCCGCGACTTCGGCAGGCGCTTGCGGGTCGGCCGGTACTCGATGACCTTCTCGACGATCTTCTCCGCGACGGCGGCCTCGGTCGCGACCGCGTCGGCAGCCTTCTTCGCCTTCGCGTCGGCCAGCGGCTGGCCGACCTTGCAGTTGTCGCGGTAGACCGCGAGCGCCTTCAGGCCGAGCTTCCAGCCCTGGAAGTAGACGTCGGCGATCTCCTCGACCGTCGCGGTCTCCGGCAGGTTCACCGTCTTCGAGATCGCGCCGGACAGGAACGGCTGCGCCGCGGCCATCATCCGCACGTGGCCCATCGGCTTGATGGCCCGCTCACCCATCGCGGTGTCGAAGATCTCGTAGTGCTCCGGCTTCAGGCCCGGCGCGTCCACCACGTGACCGTTCTCGGAGATGTACTCGACGATCGCCTCGATCGTCTCCTCGGTGTAATTGTACTGACGCAGCGCCCGCGGGACCGTCTGGTTGACGATCTGCATCGAGCCGCCGCCGACCAGCTTCTTGAACTTGACCAGCGAGAAGTCCGGCTCGATACCGGTGGTGTCGCAGTCCATCATGAAGCCGATGGTGCCGGTCGGCGCGAGCACCGAGGCCTGCGCGTTGCGCCAGCCGTTCTTGACACCGACCTTCAGTACGCCGTCCCACGCGGCCGTCGCGTGCTTGTGCACGTCCTTGTCGATCTCGTGGATCGTCCGGATCGCGTCGTTGGCCGCGGCGTGCTTGCGCATCACCCGGGTGTGCGCGTCCTTGTTCCGCTCGAAGCCGTCGTACGGGCCGACGACGCCGGCCAGCTCGGCCGAGCGCCTGTACGACGTTCCGGTCATCAGCGAGGTGATAGCGCCCGCCAGTGCGCGACCACCGTCGGAGTCGTACGCGTGACCCGTTGCCATCAGCAACGCACCGAGGTTGGCGTAGCCGATGCCGAGCTGCCGGTACGCGCGGGTGGTGTCGCCGATCGCCTCGGTCGGGAAGTCGGCGAAGCAGATCGAGATGTCCATCGCGGTGATGATCAGCTCGACGGCCTTGACGAACTTCTCGGAGTCGAACAGGTCGTCGTCACGCAGGAACTTCAGCAGGTTCAGCGACGCCAGGTTGCAGGAGGAGTTGTCCAGGTGCATGTACTCCGAGCACGGGTTGGACGCGGTGATCCGGCCCGTCTCCGGGGTGGTGTGCCAGTCGTTGATGGTGTCGTCGTACTGCAGGCCCGGGTCGGCGCAGGCCCACGCCGCCTGGGAGATCTTGTCGAACAGGCCGCGCGCGTCGACGGTCTCGATCACCGAGTTGTCCAGCCGCGCCCGCAGCCCGAACTCGCCCTTGTCCTCGACCGCGCGCATGAACTCGTCGGTGACCCGGACCGAGTTGTTGGCGTTCTGGTACTGCACCGAGGTGATGTCGCGACCGCCGAGGTCCATGTCGAAGCCCGCGTCACGCAGCACGCGGATCTTCTCCTCCTCGCGCATCTTGGTGTCGACGAACTCCTCGATGTCGGGGTGGTCGACGTCGAGCACGACCATCTTGGCCGCGCGCCGGGTGGCGCCGCCGGACTTGATCGTCCCGGCGCTCGCGTCCGCGCCGCGCATGAAGCTGACCGGGCCGGAGGCCGTCCCGCCGCTGGACTGCAGCAGCTCCTTCGACGAACGGATCCGGGACAGGTTCAGGCCGGCACCGGAGCCGCCCTTGAAGATTAGGCCCTCTTCCTTGTACCAGTTCAGGATCGAGTCCATCGAGTCGTCGACGGCGAGGATGAAGCAGGCCGACACCTGCTGCGGCGAGGACGTCCCGACGTTGAACCAGACCGGCGAGTTGAAGCTGAAGTACTGGTGCAGCAGCATCCAGGTGACCTCATGCTCGAACACCTCCGCGTCGGCCGGGGTGGCGAAGTACCCGTGCTCCTCACCGGCCTTGCGGTAGGTCTTCACGACCCGGTCGAGCAGCTGGCGCAGGCTCCACTCCCGGTTGTCGTGGCCGACCGCACCGCGGAAGTACTTCGTGGTGACGATGGTGGACGCGTTCACGCTCCAGAAGTCGGGGAACTCGACCCCGCGCTGCTCGAAGACGGTCTCACCCGTCTTCCAGTTCTGCTGGACGACGTCGCGCCGCTCCCAGGTCACCTCGTCGTACGGGTGCACCCCGTCGGTGCTGAAGACGCGCTCGATGGTGAGTCCCGCGGGCGCGTTCTTCCGCCCACGGAACCCGGCCGCCGACCTCTTGGTCGACCCCGAGTGGCCGGTCACCGTCTCTGTCATGGTTGCTCCTCGCCCTGTGTCTGTACTACCGCGGTCTGTCGGGACCGCCCCGTTGTGTGGCGCCAGGTGTTACAGGTACTGCTGAATCCCCGATTTATGTCTGTCAGGTCGGCTTCAGCGGGCTGGGCTCGGTGCCCTCAGGCTCCTTCTCGGCCCGCAGCAGCGCGATCTCGGTCTCGAAGTCGTCGGCGGACTCGAACTGCCGGTAGACGCTCGCGAACCGCAGGTAGGCGACCTCGTCCAGCTCCCGCAGCGGACCGAGGATCGCGAGTCCGACCTCGTGCGCGGGGACCTCCGGCGAGCCGCTCGCCTTGAGCGCGTCCTCCACCTTCTGGCCCAGCCGGGCCAGTGCGTCCACGTCCACCGGCCGGCCCTTGCAGGCCTTGCCGACGCCGTTGATGACCTTCTCCCGGCTGAACGGCTCGGTCGCGCCGGAGCGCTTCACGACCGTCAACTGCATCTGCTCGACGGTGGTGAACCGCTTCTCGCAGACCGGGCACTGCCGCCGGCGGCGGATCGCTCCGCCGTCCTCGGCCACCCTGCTGTCGACCACCCGGGAGTCCACGTGCCGGCAATACGGACAGTGCACGAATCACTCCTCCCGTGAGCCGCCGAGAGGCAGCTTGTGGATCAACCTGGGGACAACTTGTGTATGACCTGTGTGCAACTGACCACTACCTGTGGAAAATTACACCCGTGTAACCACTACATCTAGGGATCCTAGATCGCTGCTCCGACAGTTTGCAAGAACGGTCGAATCTCGCGCGCGTCTCTCAAGTTCCAACACTCGCGCAGCCCCGTGTACTCCCGCGTGGCGCCGCCGAAACGGCCCTCCGAAGGCGCAAACTACGGTGCTCGCAGCAGGCCGAGGGCGGCGTTCCAGCCCATCAGCTCGGCCGGGCGGTTGGTGATGAAGCCGTCGACACCAGCCTGCTCCAGAGCGGCCCAGCTCGTCGGATTGTCGACAGTCCAGATGTTGACCGCGACGCCGGCCGCGTGCAGGTCAGTGACGATGCCCGGGCGGGTCCGGAATGCGTGTTCCGACGGGTTGTAGGCGGTCAGCTCCAGGTCCTTGGCGATCGCGACCGGATCCGGGTCGAGCGTGGATCGCAACAGACCGAGCGGCAGTTCGGGAGCGAGTTCGCGGACCCAGCGCAGGTGCTGGGGATCGAAACTCTGCACGAAGACGCGCTTGCTCATCCCCCGGCCGTGGATCTCGTCGACAATCCGCGCGACCGACTCCAGCGGGTGCTCATTCTTGATCTCGAGCAGCAGGTTGCCGCCGCGGGCCAGCAACCCGCCGAGCTGCGACGCCAGCGTCGGCACCCGCTGACCTGCGAACGCGGGCGCGAACCACGATCCCGCATCCAGCTTCGCCACCTGCGCCGCCGTCAGCGACCGGATCGGGCCGGTCCCGTTCGTGGTCCGGTCGACGGTCTCGTCATGCAGGACCACGGGTACGCCGTCCTTCGTCGGCTGCACGTCTGTCTCGATCCACTCGACCCCGGCCCGGCGGGCGACCTCATCGGACGCGGCCGTGTTCTCCGGCGCCGACGAGGAACCGCCTCGGTGTGCCCAGACCAGCAGCGGTGCACCGGGTTCACGAAGGAACGACTCCTGCACAGGCGGCGCAGCGATCAGGGTCACAGACATCGACCGTAGGAAAGCGACACGAACGCCCGCCGAGCCGGTGATGAACCCACTGCCAACGCCGAATGTCACCAGGTATGCAGCAGGATGTCGGCATGAAACCGGTGATTCTTGATGTCGACACAGGGCTGGACGACGCATGTGCTCTGCTGCTGGCCGCGCGGCACCCCGAGCTCGACCTCAAGGCCGTGACCTGTGTCGGCGGGAACGTCGGCTTGGACGACGTGGTGATCAACACGCTGACCGTGCTGGAGGCTGCGGGGCGGTCCGACGTTCCCGTCGCCCGCGGGGCCGCACTGCCACTGCTCCAGCCCGTGCGAGCTGCCCCGCACGTGCATGGCGTCGACGGGCTCGGCGACCTCGACTGGCCGCGATCCGGTCGTACGACGGACTCCCGGCACGCGGTCGAACTACTTCGCGACGTACTGCGGGACGCCGCGGCGACCGGTGAGCCGGCGACCCTCATCCCGCTCGCACCGATGACCAACATCGCGCTGCTGCTGCGCACGTACCCCGAGGCGGCCGCGGGACTGCGCGAGATCGTGTTCATGGGCGGCGCCGCGGGGATCGGGAACGCGACCGCGTCGGCGGAGTTCAACATCTGGACCGACCCGGAGGCGGCCGCGGTGGTGCTCAGTGCCGCCGGGGAGCTCGGCATCCCGGTGACGATGTACGGGCTGGACGTCTTCTACAACGTGGTGGTCACGCTGGACCAGGCGCGTGGGATGGGCGGATCGCCGTCGGCGGAGCTGGCGCGGAAGCTGATCGAGAAGCGGAGCGAGCTCTACAAGTCCGACGGCGCGAGTATCGGCGACGGCGGCGCGGTCTGTGCGGTGATCGATCCATCCGGGCTGACGACCCAGCGCTTCCCGCTGCGCGTCGAGCTGTCGGGGAGCTGGTCTCGCGGTCGCACGATCGTCGACACGCGGGACTGGTCCGGCGATCTGACCAGCGATCCGCACGGTCCATCGTCGACCGTGGTCGAAGTCGCGACCGCGGTCGACGGCGATCGCTATGCCCAGATGTGGCTCGACACGGTCAAGTAGCCAGGTCCAGGAGGCGGGCGCGTACGCCGTACAGGAAGAGGTCGAGGCCATCACTGAAGAGATCCGCGGTGCCGGCGGTCTCCGCGACAACGGCGGCCAGCGTCCAGCGAGCGCTCACCTCGAAGATGTGGCGCGCCCGCGACTCGGGTACGCCGAGGTGGACGAGCGACTCGATCTGCGCCCGCACCAACTCGGCCCGTGAGCCCTCACCTCGATCGCGGTCCGGAGTGGCCTTCGACTGGATGAGGCCGGCCAGGCCCGGGTGGTCGGCGTAGAACGCTCGCAGCTCCAGCGCACCGGACTTCGTGAGGGCGATCCACTCATCCACGCTGCGAACCTCGTCGTACGCCGTCTTGTCCGCGGCGAACCGGTCGAACGCGTTCCGGGCAACGAGGTCGAGCAGGTCGGCCTTGTTGTGGACGTGGTGATAGAGCGATGGAGCGCGGACATGCAGACGCTCAGCCACAGCGCGCATCGTCAGACCGTCGACGCCAGTGGCGCGAATGGCAGCCAGGGCAGCGTCGGTGATCGCGGCGACAGTGATCCCGGCTGCCGCGTGGGAGGACGGATCGCGTCTGGCCACGAAACCTCGTTGTCGATGATTGGGTGAGCGGTTACTGTCTAATGACATTAGACAGCCTAACCGAGGACGGCGCCGTGCCTGGACTGCACCCGACCTATCCGCTCCGGACCGAGCGACTCGACCTGCGACCGCACCGGATGGACGACCTGGACGACCTGTTCGCGTTCCACTCACGGCCTGAGGTGGTTCGCTACACGCCTTGGCCGGTCCGCAATCGCGACGAGACCCGGGTCGCCCTCGAGAAGAAGCTGAGCCAGGGCGAACTGACCGAACCAGGCCAGTGGTTGGTGCTCGCGATCGAGCTCCGCGAGACCGGGACCGTGATCGGCGAGGTGCTGCTGAAGTGGGCCAGCGAGGCCGACCGCCAGGGCGAGATCGGCTTCGCGCTGCACACCGACTACCAGGGGAAGGGCCTTGCCGCCGAGGCTGCTCGAGAGATGCTGCGAGTCGGGTTCGAGGATCTTGGTCTGCATCGGATCGTCGCGATCCTGGACGACCGCAACACCGCCTCGGCCCGCCTGCTGGAGCGCCTCGGGATGCGGCGGGAGGCCCACCACCTCCACGCACTCCACTTCAAGGGCGAGTGGACCAACGACTACGTCTACGCACTCCTCGAGGACGAGTGGCGGGCAACCCAAGGCTGAGCCTGGCGAGGTTGTCTACTGGGATCGGGGGTGGTTGCGATGGGGATCGACAACCAGATCTACGACCGGTTGGGCGACGGTTGGTGGGATGAGACCAACCCACTCAACACGCTGAACGGCAGCTTCACGCCGGGCCGCTTCAGGTACTTCCGCGATGTCCTCCGTCGCCTCGAACTCGATCCCGCCGGCCTGCTAGCCGCGGACATCGGATGCGGGGGCGGATTCCTGGCCGAAGAGTTCGCCCAGCTGGGGTGCCGGGTCGTCGGCCTCGATCCCTCGGAGGTCTCAGTCAGGACCGCGCGAGGACACGCGGAGTCCTCTGGACTGAGAGTCGGGTACGCCGTGGCCATGGGCGAACGGCTGCCCTTGGCCGACGGGAGCGTCGACATCGCGTACTGCTGTGACGTACTCGAACACGTGTCAGACCTGGATCGGGTCATCGATGAAACCGCGCGCGTCCTGAAACCCGGCGGGCTCTACCTGTTCGACACCATCAATCGAACCCGCCTGTCGAAGCTGCTGGTCATCAAACTGCTGCAGGACTGGCAGCCGACGCGAGTCGTCGACTCCGAACTGCATTCCTGGGCCCTGTTCATCACGCCGGCGGAACTCGCGGAGTGCCTTTGCCGGCACGGATTGCGTCTCGCCGAGATCACTGGCCTCGGGCCGCGTGCGAACAAGGCTTCACTGCTGTCGAACTTCACCCGCGCTCGCCGCGGCCGGATCTCCTTCGGCGAACTCAGCAGGCTGATGGACGTCGGCCAAGTGGACAGCACCGCCGTCTCCTACCTCGGCTACGCCCTCAAGACCGCCTGATCAGCGGGCGATGGGGATCTGGAGGGTCTGACCGGGGACGATGTCGGCCGGGCTGGACAGCTTGTTCAGGTCGGCGATCTTCTCGACGACGGTGCCCGGGTCCTGAGCCGGGTTGGTGTCCTGGGCGATGGACCACAGGGTCTGACCAGGGGCGACCTGCACGGGGACCGTACGGGAGAAGTCCGGGCCGGGCTCGAGGACACCGGCCATGCGGAGACCGAGGACGACGATGGCCGAGCCGAAGACGATCACGGACAGGGCGGTCAGGAGCATGCGGCCGCGGCGGGTGAGCCGGAGAGCCGGCGCTTCGGCCTCGGCGACCGCCAGCCGCCGAACGCGGCCGGAGTCGGACCTGCCCAAGACGTCGCCGGAGCAGGCGCGGACCGGGAGTGGCTCGGTGGTGGTGCCGGCGATCCTGGGGCGGCGGCGCGGGGTCCCGCTCGGGGATGGCGCAGCCTCGGGCGCATGGCGGCCCACCAGTGCATTCGCCGAGAGAGCCGTTGTGCTCATCGGATCCTCCAGACCTCGGTCAGTCCACGTCCTGCGGTGTCGATCTCTGTCTACCGGCCGCCTCCGACAGTTTCCGGACACAACCCCTTCAACCTGCTCCCGAACACTTGTTCGATCGAACGTCTGTACGAATGATTAACCGACAGGCACCCGTCGCGCAACCACTTCCAACCACGACACGCCCGGGAAATTCCCACCACCCGACTGGCTCGCGCGGGACTTATAACCCGACACACGAACAGACGTGCGAACCGACACGCCTTCGAACAGATGTTTGAAGAATCTCAGGATTCGGTCTACGGTCAAGTCAGTCGAGCAAGCTTTGGCCGGTGCACGACCGCCGGCCCGACCTGAGGAGCAACCACCGATGGCCAGGACGTCGAGCGGTTCCAGTAAGGACGAGCGCCGCGCCGCGGGGGCCGCCGCGCCGGCGGACCGGACCGTGAGCGAGCTGCCCGACGGCCCGGCCGACGCGACCGGCCTGACGCCGCGCCAGCGTCGCGTGCTGGACGTCATCCGCGATTCGGTGGACAGCCGTGGGTATCCGCCGTCGATGCGGGAGATCGGTGAGCGGGTCGGCCTGACCAGCTCCTCGTCGGTGTCCCACCAGCTCCGCGTGCTGGAGCAGAAGGGCCTGCTCCGCCGCGACCCGAACCGCCCACGGGCGATCGAGGTCCGCTACCCGGGCGAGGTCGACGCCGCGGCCCGGCGGTCGGCGCTCGGTTCGGTGCGCCAGACGTCGTACGACGAGACCGGTGCCGGTGACGCGCATCCCGACGCGGTCTACGTGCCGGTGGTCGGCCAGATCGCCGCCGGTAACCCGATCCTGGCCGAGCAGGAGATCGAAGAGGTCTTCCCGTTGCCCAAGGCAATGGTCGGGGAGGGCACGCTGTTCATGCTGAAGGTCAAGGGTGAGTCGATGATCGACGCGGCGATCTGCGACGGCGACTGGGTGGTCGTCCGGCAGGAGCAGACCGCGGAGAACGGCGACATCGTGGCCGCGATGATCGACGGCGAGGCGACGGTGAAGACGTTCAAGAAGACCAAGACCGAGATCCTGCTGCTACCACACAACGACGCGTTCGAGCCGATCGACGGCAAGGACGCCGTCATTCTCGGAAAGGTCGTAACAGTTCTGCGCCGAGTCTGACATCAGAGACGGCGCGCGAAGTCGGGCGTGTCGTGTCAGCATTGAACCATGACGACTGTCTATGACTTCAGCGCGCGCCGGATCGAAGGCAATGAACAGTCTCTTGCCGATTTCCGCGACCAGGTCCTCCTGGTGGTCAATACGGCGTCGCAGTGTGCCCAGACCCCGCAGTACGCGGGATTGCAGAAGCTCTACAAGGTCTACCGCAGACAGGGCTTCTCAGTGCTTGGCTTCCCCTGCGACCAGTTCGGCCACCAGGAGCCCGGTGACGAGAACGAGATCGCGAACTACTGCTCGACGATCTACCACGTCACGTTCCCCATGTTCGCCAAGATCGAGGTGAACGGGTCGAAGACGCTTCCGCTGTACAACTGGCTGAAGCGTGAGCAAGGCGGCCTGCTCGGTGGACGGATCAAGTGGAACTTCACCAAGTTCCTCGTCGGTCGCGACGGCGGGGTGATCGCGCGCTACGCGCCGACTCACTCGCCGGACAAGCTGACCGACAAGATCGAGGCTGCGCTGGCGGTGCCCGCGCCGTCCCGGGAAGCGAACGACTGAACTACTGAGCGCGGTTTCGGGGCCGCGCGCAACGGTTGTTCACGTGAAGCACCGAGGTTCCTGTCGGCGTTGGCCGAAATCCCTTGTTTTCTGAGACAGCTGAACACCAACCGTCTCAGCGCCGCAGCTTTTCTCACCGCATTCCGAACAATTCGTGGCCACCGGCATGTTTCGTGCCTTTCCCCCGTGCACGTGAACATTCCCGCGCATTGGCACAGTCGTCGTTTGATCAGCCTCGGTCGACCAGGACAGCATCGGGGTTGATGTCCAGGCGAAGACCGCGCCAGACCGGGTGGCGGAGGCGGGCGTCGGCGGCCCAGCCGGAGTAGGTGACCTCGGCGACCAGGACGGGGTCGAGCCAGTGGGCGCGGCGGCGGTCCGAGGTGGGGATGGTGGCCGGATCGAACGCCGGCCGATCGATCTCCAGGCCTGTCAGTTCGGCAGAGAGCATGTCCAGGGTGGCGAAGTCTAGACCGGAACCGACCTTGCCGATCAGGACCAGATCCCCGCCCGGCTCGGTGTACGCGCCGCAGTAGAAGGAACCGATCCTGCCCTCGCGATTGCCCTCCCCCGGATGCCAGCCGCAGAGGATGACGTCGCGGGTCTGCACCGGCTTGATCTTGATCCAGTCGCTGCTCCGCCGCCCCGGCAGGTAGCGCGACTTCCGGCGCTTCGCGACCACGCCCTCGAGTCCGGTCGACGCGGACAGGTCCAGCGCCTGCTCGCCATCGGAGTAGGCCGGCGGTGTCTCCCAGAACGGGTCGCCGATCTCGAGGGAGTCGAGCAGCCCGCGGCGATCGTCGTACGTTGCCTCCAGCAACCACTTGCCGTCGAAGCGCAGTACGTCGAACAGCCGCACCGAGACCGGGACCTCGGTGATCAGGTGGCGCAGGTGCCGCGGATCCCGAACGTGCATCCGCCGCTGCAGCAACCCGAACGACGGCGCACCGTTCTCGTCCAGCGTGACGATCTCACCATCCAGTACGGCGGGCAGCCGCAGCCCCGGCGCCTCGAACAAGCCAATCAGCTCGGGATACCCGCCCGACACATCCCGGCTGTTGCGCGACCACAACCGGCAGACACCGTCATCCACCTCGGCGATGACACGGATGCCGTCCCACTTCATCTCGTACGACCAGCCCGCGCCCGAGGGCATCTCCCCCAGCGCCGCCATCATCGGCAGCACGGGTGGACTGGTCGCCGGACTCATGTCGACTGCAATCGCTTGAGGGCGCCGAGCACCTTCTCACGATCGGCGGTCGGCCACATCGGGGGCAAGGAGGCGCGCAGGAAGGCGCCGTACCGCTGGGTGACGATGCGGGGGTCCAGGATCGCGACCACGCCGCGGTCGGAGCTGCGGCGGATCAGCCGGCCGGTCCCCTGCGCCAGCAGCAGCGCCGCGTGGGTCGCCGCGACGGCCATGAACCCGTTCCCACCGGCTTCGTCGACGGCCCGCTGACGGGCAGCCATCAGCGGCTCGTCCGGACGCGGGAACGGGACACGGTCGATGATCACCAGGTTGCAGGTCGAGCCCGGTACGTCGATGCCCTGCCAGAGCGACAGGGTCCCGAACAGGGACGTCGCCGGATCGTCGACGAACTCACGGGCCAGCTCCCCCAGCTGCGCGTCACCCTGGCAGAGCACCTTCAGGTCGGTCGCCTCACGGACCGCGGCGGTCGCTGCCTCGGCCGCGCGACGGGACGAGAACAGCCCGAGCGTGCGACCACCCGCGGCGGTGACCAGATCGATGATCTCGTCGAACTGCTTCTGGCCCAGACCGTCGCGATGCGGCGGCGGGAGGTGCTTGGCGACGTACAGGATCGCCTGCTTCTCGTACTCGAACGGCGAACCCACGTCGAGACCACGCCACGGCAGCGGACCGGTCTCGGAGTCGGAATCGAGCTCCGGCATCTCGTCGTCGTCCTCGAGCTTGTCGGCCGGGCGGAGGCCGACCTGCCGGGCGATCGAATCGAAGTCGCCGCCGAGGCTCAGCGTCGCGGAGGTGAGGATGGCGGTCCGGTCCTTGAGCACGAGCTCGCGGAGCAGGCCGGCGACGGTGAGCGGCGCGATCCGGAGCTCGCGGCCGAAGCGGTCACGGTCGATCATCCAGACGACGTCGGCATCGCTCAGCGCGGCGACGCGTTCGGAGACGTCGAAGATCTCCTTGACCGCGCCCTTGGACTGCCGCTTCGCACCGTCGGGGTCGTCGTCCTTGTCGTCGGACTTCTTGTTGAGGTCGGAGTAGAGCGAACGGGCAGCGTCGCGGACCAGCGCGGCGGCCTCCAGGACCGGTCCGTTCGACGCCTCGATCCGGCCTTCGCGGCTGGCGTCGAGGGCGGCGCGGAGCGCGTCGGAGGCGTCGATCAGGTCGTCGGCCTTGTCGTCGTCGACGAACCGGCGGGACCGCTTGGCGGCGCGCTCGACCATCTGCGGCGAGAGCTCGTCACCCGCTGCGCCGGTGACGCGGGCCGGCAACTCGTGGGCCTCGTCGACGATGACGACGTCGTGTTCGGGCAGCACTGTGCGGTTCTCGAAGGCGTCTATCGAGAGCAGCGCGTGGTTCGTGATGACGATGTCGGCCTTACGGGCCTGGTCCTTGGCCTTCTCGGCGAAGCATTCCTCGCCGTACGGACATTTCTGGGCGCCGAGGCACTCGCGAGCGGCGATGGCGACCTGCTGCCAGGCCTGGTACTGGTGCGAGGGCGCGTGGTCGCGATCGCCCGCCTTGCCGTCGAGCAACTGCTGCTCGGCCCAGTCGCGGAGCTCGAGCACCTGCTGGCCGATCTGGCCGGGCGGTGGGACGTCGATGAGCATGCCGTCGTCATCCGGCGCGCCCTCGCGGATCCGGTGCAGGCAGGCGTAGTTGTTCCGGCCCTTCTGGATCGCGTACGCCGGTCTGCGCGGCAGGAGCTTCTCCGTCGCGTCGAGAAGGGCCGGCACGTCACGGTCGACGAGCTGGGACTGGAGCGCGAGGGTCGCGGTGGAGACGACGACGCGGCGGTCCTCGATCGCGTGCAGGAGCGCGGGGACGAGATACCCGAGCGACTTGCCGGTGCCGGTGCCGGCTTGCACCAGCAGATGGGAACCGTCATGCATCGAGGTGTCGACAGCTTGCGCCATCTCCACCTGACCGGGCCGAGTCTGCCCGTCGATCCCAGAGACAGCAGCTTCCAGCAGTTCGCGTACGTCGACACCCACCGCCACACCCTAGCCCGCACCACGGACAGATTTCTGGTCCGCCGGGCGAGGGTGTGGATAACCCAGGTGGCTAGACCACGGCCCCGCGGTCCGGCTGGGCGTCGCGGTCGACCTGCGGACGCTTCGGCCGCGGTGGCGGCGCCGGGTAGCGGCGTTCCAGCTCCAGCAGCAGCGGGGCTGCGGTGAGGTTGGAGGAGTACGTGCCGACGAGGATGCCCAGCAGGAGCGCGAGGGCGAAGTCGGCCAGCGAGTCGCCGCCGAGGAAGAGCAACGCCGCCAGGATGAACAGCGTCGAGATCCCGGTGTTGATCGTGCGTGGGAGAACGTTGACGATCGCCGTGTCGATGATGGTGCCGAGGTTGTCGGTGGAGCGGGCGTTGCGGGTTTCGCGGATGCGGTCGAAGACGACGACGGAGTCGTTCACCGTGTAGCCGATGATCGTGAGGATCGCGGCCAGGAAGATCCCGTCGATCGACTTACCGGTCCACGCGAACACACCGACCACGACGGCGACGTTCTGCACCAACGCCAGTACGGCGCCGGCACCGAAGGTCCATCGGAATCGGGCCGCCAGATAGAGCAACTGTGCGAGCAGCGCGATGCCGAGCGCTATCAGACCCTTGTTTCGCAGCTCTTCACCGAGCGACGGACCGATGCTCTCGTTACGGACCAATTCGGTACCGCCGCCGATCCGCGAGATGGACTCGCGGATCTTCTCGGCCTCGTCGTCGCTGATCGTCCCGGTCCGCACCGTGATGTCGTCGGTGCCCGACGTCTGTACCACCGCGTTCGGGTATCCGGCCTCGGCCACCGCGGACCGCGCCTGGTCCGGGGTGATCCGCTGCGCCGTGCTCACCTCGAGCAACCGCCCGCCGGTGAACTCGATACCGAGATTCAGCCCGCGCACGAAGACCCCCGCGAGGGCCACGACAATCGCGACCGCGGTGATCACGAGCCACCGGCGGCTGTGCTTCATCAGCGCCGGCCGCCGCGCTTCCAGCCAGGTCCGGACTCGGCCGTGCCCCGCGATTCCGCTCAGCCGCGGGTGACGCAGTACGAAACCGCGTGACACTGCGAACTCCGCCAGTACGCGAGTTACGACCAGTGCGGACAGCATCGACGCCAGGACACCGATGCTCAACGTGACGCCGAAACCGCGGACCGGCCCGGCGGCCAGGAAGAACAGGAGGCCGGCGGCGAGCAGGGTGGTGATGTTCGAGTCGGCGATCGCGGACAGTGCGTTCTGGAAGCCGCTGCGCAGCGAGCGGCGCAGACCATCGGTCCGGCCGGAGGTGTAGTCCTCGCGGGCGCGCTCGAAGACAAGGACGTTCGCATCGACCGCCATACCGATCGCCAGCACGAAGCCGGCCAGGCCGGGCAAGGTGAGCGTGGCTCCGAGCACGGTCAGGGCCGCGTACGACATTCCGGCGTACCCGATCAGGCCGAGAACCGCCATCAGGCCGACCAGGCGGTACACGACCACGATGAACAACGCGGTGAGCGCGAGCCCGATGATCGCGGCCAGCGCGCTGGCCTGGATCGCGTCCTGACCCAGCGACGGGCCGACCGTGCGCTGATCGATGACCTCGACCGGCACCGGCAGCGCCCCACCGGAGATCAGCGCGGCCAGGTCCTTGGCCTCCATCTCGGTGAAGCTGCCCGAGATCGTCGTGGTGCCGCCGCCGATCCCGACGTTGCAGAGCTGGTTCCCGCCGTTCGGATCGACCTGCGGGGCGCTGATGATCTCGTTGTCCAGCACGATCGCGATCAGCCGCGGCGCGGTGTTGACCGGGTTGCAGGCGGCCTTGCCGGTGATGTCGGCCCAGATCTTGCCGCCGTCGCCCTTGAAGTTCATCTCGACGAACCAGCCCTGGGCGACCTGCTGCGGGTCGAGCCGCCCCTCGGCGCCGCTGACCAGCTCGCCGGTCATCGCCGGCTTGGCCAGCTTCAGGAAGCCTTGCCCGTTCTCGCTGGGCAGGTACAGGTCGCCGGCGGCAGGTTTGGCCGGCTTGGCGGCGACCTGCTCGAGCACCTCGTGGAAGGTGAGCTGCGCGGTCTTGCCGATCACCTTGGCCGCCTCACGCGGGTCCTGCACGCCGGGCAGCTCGACGATGATCCGGTTGTCACCCTGGCGAGTCACGTTCGGCTCGCTGACGCCGAGGGCGTCGATCCGCCGGTGCAGCACCTGGGTGGCCTTGTCGGTGGTCTCCTTGGTCGCCTTGACCGTCGGCGAGTCCTTCGCCTCCAGGACGATCTGCGTCCCGCCGCGCAGGTCGAGGCCGAGCTGCGGCCGGGCCGTCAGCACGACGTACGTCGACGCCGCCAGCACGAGGAACGCGAGCAGCGCGCGGATGAGGGACGACCGGTTCACTACAGCCTCCGGAGATGGGCACCCGCCGTACGGGTGTCGTGACAGAGAGCATTCACGCGAGCGTGAGCGCACAGTGTACGAAGCCCATTCAAGCCACACGAAGAACAACCGCACAAGCGACCGCGTCGCAACCGTTCCGCCACCCTGCATTCGACCGCCAACCGCCGAGTCGTGGGATCGGGCGATCGACACGCCGGAAATACCCACCCGAATCCACGACTCGAACAAGTCCACACCAACCACCCACCACGGCTCGGTGACGGTCGTGCGGCGCAGAGCTTGGGGCGGTCGCAGTCCTGCTGAACCGCAGTTGTCCGGCGAATGCACGCCGGCTTAGTGGTCCGCACCGTAAGTTCGTCGGGGGTTACTTGGGCTGCCAGGCTGTGGGGTCGTTCAGGTAGAGGCCGCAGGCGCAGTCGAGTGCTTCTTC
>NZ_JBEZYF010000080.1:0-39234 GCF_040638415.1 Kribbella sp. NPDC026596
CACGGCTCGCCCTGGTGACCTGCGGTCGATCAGTGAGAGCACGTCGCTGGTGAGGGTTGCGAAGTCGTACGGCCCCACGGTCGGGGTGGGCGCGTAGCCGCGAAGCCAGGGTGCGACGACGAGACGTCCGCGGCGGCCGAGCTCGGCGAGGAAGGGCTTCGCGGTCGGCGGATGGTCCGGGAAGCCGTGCAGGACGAGCGTCGGTTGACCATCGGGATCACCACCCTGCAGCGCGTGAAAGGTGCCTTGTGGCAGGTCGAAGGTGACGTGTTCGAATTCCATGGGTGTCAGCCTTTCCAAGAGCGGCCGGACGAGAGATGCCGATGCTGACTTCGGTGTCTCTGGCGTTGGACATGTGCGTCCTCAGGCGCCGGGTGTACTGCGGGGTCAGCCGGCCAGTCGGTTGAGCTTGCGGATTTGTTTGTCGAAGGCGCGCGAGGGCACGATCCGGCGCAGGAGGCTGACGCGTGCGGCCATCGAGCCGGCGGTGTACCGGAGCTTGGGCTTGGCATCGGTGGCGGCCGCGACGATCACCTTCGCGACAACGTCCGGGTCGTCGGCGTTGCGCAGGGCCGTGGCCAGCACGTCTCGGGAGACCTCCCGCTGCGCGGCGTAGACCGGCAGGGGCGAGTCGGGTGCCTGGCTGCTCGCCTCGAAACTCGTGCTTGTGTAGGCCGGCTCGACCAGCAGCATCCGGACGCCGTGCTCGCGAAGCTCGTGGTCGACGGACTCGGAGTAGCCCTCGACCGCGTGCTTGGTGGCCGCGTAGACGGCCATGAAGGGGGCTGGGATCAGACCGAGTACCGAGGCGACGTTGACCACGCGGCCACTGCCCTGGGCGCGCATGTGGGGCAGCACTGCGTTTGTCATCCGAATCAGACCGAAGACGTTGATGTCGAAGACCTCCTTGGCCTGGTTGATCGAGCTCTCCTCGCCGGCGCCGACCGCGCCCACGCCTGCGTTGTTGACCAGGACGTCGATCCGGCCGAACCGCTCGATCACCTCCTCGACCAGGGAGCGGACCGACTCGTCGCTGGCCACGTCGAGATCGAGGAACGTCACCCCGGCGAGCGGCTCGGCGTTCGCCGCGTTACGGCTCGTGCCGACCACCGCGAAACCCGCGCCCACGAGGGCGAGCGCTGCCGCCCGTCCGATCCCGGAGGAGGCGCCCGTCACGAGGGCCACTGGGGAAGCTATCTGCATGTTGGTTCCTTCGGTTGTGGGCATGACTTTGTCGTGTGCTGTGCGGGTCGCCTGTGCTCGGGGTTCATCGTCTGCTCCGGAGCGCTCAGTGGTTAGGAGCAGACGCCAGTTCGCGCAGGTTGGTGTTGTTCTGCAGTGCCCATCGCAAGGTCCGCGGTGGGCGCCCGAGCAGGGTTTCCAGTTGGTCGGAGAGGACGTCGTACCGCCCGCCGGCGATCAGCCTGGTCTGGATCTTCAGGTGCTCAGCCACGTGCCGGGCCGTAGCCGGGTCGCCCAGGGACTCCTGTAGGACGGTCTCGTCTATGAAGGTCTCGTTCCAGGCCTCCACTTCCTCAGGGATGTAGGTGACCTGGCGTCCCAGCGTGGCTGCGTAGTCGTCAGCGAACTCGTACATGTCCTTCAGTTCCGGGCCGGTGAGCTCGTAGGACTTCGAGATGTGCGGTGCGGGGTCGACCAGCATCTTCACGCACACCTCTGCCAGGTCGTGAACGGCGATGGGCGCGAGTTGCTGGTTGCCGAAGGGCAGGCGCAGTTCTCCGTTGCTCAGCGGGCCCAGTTGCATCCAGGTCAGATGGGGGTTCTCGGCGAACAGGGTCGCACGCACGTTGACGGTCGGGAGGCCGGACCAGTCCAGCACCTGCTCGCAGATCCAGTGCGCCCGCTGCTGCGGTGACCAGTCCGTGACCAGTCCGCCGAGCCAGGAACGCCGCTCCTCATCCGGTGTGGTCATCTTCTCGAGCGTCATGTACGACTGCTCGTAGTTGGACAGGTGCACGAAGGCCTCGATGTCGCCCTGGGCTCGCGCCGCCGCGGCCATCAAGGTGAGGGCATCGGCGTAGTATGGCTGCGGGGTCATGCTGAAGCAGATGCGCTTGACACCCTTCAGCGCGGCGGCCACGTCCGCGAGTTTGAGCAGGTCGCCGACGAAGACCTCGGCCCCGGCCTCGCGCAGCGACTGCGCGCGTTCGTCGTCCCGTCGTACGAACGCGCGCACCGGGTGGCCCTGTTCGAGCAGCATGTCGACCATCACTCTGCTCACGCCACCGACCTGGCCGCCGGCGCCGGTGATCAGAATGGGATTGCGTTCCGTCATCGGGGTGTTCTCCATCTGGTTGGGGTGGGTCGGCCGTTCAGGAAGCCCAGGACTCCGCACGCGCACAGCCGCCCGTTCGACATTGCGGGTCAGGTGCGCGCGGGCGTCGTCTGCAGGAACAGGTCGAGCAGCGCCAGCAGCGTCTCGGGAGCGTCCTCGGTCGGGAAGTGGCCGGCGCTGGGGATCTCGACCACGGGTGCGTCGGGGTAGGCCAGATGGAACGACGGGATCACGTACTCGGGCAGCAGTGCGGTGTCCCGCATCCCGACCGCCAGCATCGCCGGCACGGCTCGCAGCGCGGCGACGGCTTCCGTGGGCGGCGGGCCGGGCGGCGGGCCCTGCGGGCCCTCCAGGGCCTGCCGGGGGAAGGCGATGACACCGCGGCACTCCGCCGGGGTCGCGAAGGGGCTGGAGTACGCGCGGATCCAGGTCGGCGTGGCGATCTCCGGTCGGGCGACATGCTGCAGGTCGATCATCAGGTGGGCGATGGTGTGACCCGCGTTTCCGAGGATCTGCTCGAACGAACCGTCCGAGAGCGCCGACTGGGCCCACTGGAACCACCGGCTCTCGGCGCCGTTGGTCTTCATGAGAGGGGCGATTTCGTCTGCGAGGGGCATCACGGTGTTCGTGGCGAAGATCCGGGAGATCCGGTCGGGGTGACGCAGCGCGAACCCGGTGCCGATGGGGCCGCCCCAGTCACGGAGAACCAGGGTGATGTCGGTGAGGTCGAGCGTGTCGACGAGCAGCGATTCGAGATTGAGGATGTGTTCGCTCGCGTCGTACGTGCGGTCCTGCGGTGTCTCGCTCTTGCCGAAGCCCATGTGGTCTGGAACGATCACGCGATGGTGACGTGACAGTGGCCCGATCAGGTGGCGCCATTCGTAGCCCCACGTGGGCTCGCCGTGCAGCATGACGATCGTCTGATCGGGCCGTTCGGGGCCCTCGTCGACGTAGTGCTGGCGGAAGCCGGCCGCCTCGTTGAAGCGGGCGGGATACGGCCACGTGCCGTCGAACGTCTCTTCAGCAGCAATCATGGGGTCTCGTGCCTTCCGGGGAGTGGGTGGTTTCGAGCCGTCGCGTTCAGAAATCAGATGTCGGACTCGGTCCAGCCCCGTGCAGGGCCGCGTCGGTGTCCGCGATCGCCAGCATCCTGTTGATGTCGGCCCCGGCCAGTGCGCCAGCCGCTGCGGAGGCCCCGACCTGGGCGACCAGATCGGTGACGTTGCCGGCCACCCACACACCCGGCACCTCAGTGGCGCCGGCCACGCCCGAGGCGAAACCGCGGCCCTTCGGCAGGTCGAGCACCGGCAGGCCCAGACCTTCCAAGCCCTGGGCGCGGGCCTGCAGCTGCGCGAGGACCGCGAGGACGCGGCGGGCCACGACCTGGCCGTCGGCCAGCCGCACCCCGGCGAGGGCACCGTTCTCATCGTTGACGACCGCGGTGACAGGGGTGTCGATGATGCGGATGCCGCGGGCGGCGAAGCGGGCGCGGTTGTCCTCGTCCAGGTCAGTGCCGTGGGTGAAGTAGGTCAGGTCCTCGGTCAGCTGACGGAACAGAAACGCGTGGCCGATGGAGGCCGGGCCGGTGGCGAGGATACCGATGGGCTCATCGCGCACCTCCCAGCCGTGGCAGTACGGGCAGTGCACCACGCTGTGCCCCCAGTGCTCGGCGAGCCCGGGCACGTCCGGCAGCACATCCGTCAGGCCGGTGGCTACCAGGATGCGGCGAGCGGTGATGCTGCGGCCGTCGGCCAGGGTGACGGTGAACCGCAGGTCGCCGTCCGCCGACGGGGCGGCAGGCTCGGCCGCGACCACCTCGCTGTGGACGACGCGTCCGCCGTACTGGCGCACCTGCTCCCGGCCGCGTCGAAGGATCTCGGACGGCGAGGTGCCGTCCAGGGCGAGGAGGCCGTGCACGGCCTCCGCGGGCGCGTTGCGTGGGGAGCCGCTGTCGATCACGACGACCGAGCGGCGGGAGCGGGCGAGGATCAGTGCACCGTTCAGCCCCGCGGCGCCCCCGCCGATCACGACCGCGTCGACGGTCCCCTCGGCCAGTGCGTCGCTCGCGTACGGAGCAGTCGTCACAGCCATGGCCTCCTGCCTTTCCTTATCAGTCATGGTTCGGTCAACCCTTCGAGTTCTCGGTGGTTGGAGGGCCCTGCCCAGGCGAGCTCAGAATGGTTGTGTACTGAACTGTCAGAAACGTAGATTGTTCTGTACTGAATTGTCAAATACGGCAGGTCGGCCCTACCTTCTATGTATGGCGAGACCACGAAGCTTCGACCGCGACCACGTCCTCCATGCCGCCGAGCGGCAGTTCCGCACCACGGGCTACAACGGCACGAGCGTCGACGACATCAGCGCCGCCACCGGCCTGGGCCGCGGCAGCCTCTATGCCACGTTCGACGGCAAGCACGGCGTGCTGCTGCAGGCGATGGCCGGGTACTTCGCCCGGCTGGGGCAGGGTGCGCCGCAGGTGCTCGCCGGACCGGACGAGGGCGCTCTGGAACGACTGCACGGGTACTTGCTCCGCGCCGTCCACGGGGTGCCACTCGCCGCCGATGTACCCCCCGCCCCTGACCGGGCGGCGGCGACCTGCTTCGCCGCCAAGATGGCCATGGAGATCGGCGCCTCCGACCCCGAGGTGCAACGCCTGGCCAACGACTGCTTCTCCGTGGTCGCAACGGCGGTGGCCGAGTGTGTGCGAGCGGCGCAGCGCAACGGCGACATCGACCCCGACGCGGATCCCGACGACCTCGCGTACCTTCTGGTGACCATCATCCGCGGGACCGATGTCGTAGGCGCGTACGGCCACAGTCCCGCCCGCCTGACCTCGATTGCAGAAAGCGCGTTCGCCTTGCTGCCTCGCCCGCGCCACCGCTGAGAACGGCACGGCCGGATCTCGTTGTGGAGACCTCTGATGCGGACCCCCACAGGCGGTCAGTTGGTCAGCATCAAAGCCTGGCTACAACAGGCCTTCCACACCGACGTCCGCCGCGGCGTACTCCTCGAACCAGCGCTGCGCCTCGGGCGGGTCCGCGGGTATATGTCGGCGACAGCAAGAACGTCGAAGGCCAGGAAGGAGACCGTTGGGAGGCCCTCCGGCGCCGGCGGTTTGCCGCGTTGTGCCAACCGCGATGCGACCACCAAGTAGACCAGCGACGGCACGCCGAACCGAGTGTTGGCAGATCGGTCGCGCGGTCCGCGACTGACTGCCTCCGCCCGCCCGTGAATTGTGCCGAGGACCTCATTCGAACCTCAGTGAATACGCGGATGCGGTCAGTGGACGAGCGACGCGCCGAGCTCAGGTGGCAACGACACTGAAGGACATCCTCGAGCGCGCCGGCGGCCGCTACGACCTGCAGACGATGTGCGAGGCGGCAGGGGCACCCCGAACCTCACCCTGAAGCCGAGCGTTCCAGAATAGTGATCAGCTCAGCCGAGCAAGCCGTCAGCCAGGCGAAGGAGACCCATGAGCAGCATCCCGGTTCCCGACGAGATGACCCACTACTCGTCGCGACAACGGGACGAGGTCGACGAGCTGTCATGGCCGGTCTTGAGCGAGCACCTTCTGAGCCTGCTCCGATCGGGCGGAGAAGAGCTGCGCCCCGAACCCGGCGAGGTGTTGTGGGACGCCGGAGACCCGTACGACCTGTACCTCGTGCTCGCAGGAGGGCTGCTCCTGGTCGATCGTCGGGAGGACCGGGTCGTCTTCGTCGTGGAGCAAGGCGACTTCGTGGGCGAACTGGGCATGTTCATGGGCCAGCGATCCTTCTTCCAGGGTGTCGCCAAGGAGGGGACCGTGGTTCTAAAGGTGCCCATCGAGGAGCTGCGGCGGCTCGTGGAGATCTCGGCCGAGCTGAGCGACGTCGTGCTGTCCGCACTCGACGCCCGACGGCTCTACCTGACGAGGATGGGCGAGGGCGGCCTCGTCCTCGCTGGAGACGACGACCGTGATCTGCACCGGCTCCAGGATTTCGCTGGACGCAACCGGCTCCCCTACCGGACCGTGCTGCGCTCCGACCCCACGGCGTGGGCCGAGCTGGCGAAGACGACGGCGTTGCCCGCGTCGGGTACGGCCGTGGTCGCCGGCGACCAAAGGGTCATGACCGCGCCGACCACGCGCGATCTCGCCAGCGCGCTCGGGATCGACTTTTGGGGCATTGCCGACAACAGTCGATGCGACATGCTCGTGATCGGCGCCGGACCAGCGGGCCTGGCGGCCGCGGTCTTCGGGGCATCCGAGGGCCTCGACGTGGTTGTCGTGGAAGACGTTGCTATCGGGGGCCAAGCGGGCAGCTCCTCGCGGATCGAGAACTATCTCGGCTTTCCACGAGGCGTGTCCGGGACCGAGCTGGCGCGGGCAGCGATGATGCAGGCCGTCAAGTTCGGAACCCGGCTGGTCTCGCCCCGATCCGTCACGGGGTTGACCCAGACGGCTTCAGGCTTCCGCGTCCGCCTCGACGACCAGCACGACATCGACGCGAGCGCCGTGATCATTGCCAGTGGGGCTCAATATCGACGTCTGGACGTGCCCGGGCTGGCCGACCTCGAGGGGCGGGGCGTCTACTACGCGGCGAGCGACCTTGAGGCCAAGGTCGTCTCGGACCGGAACGCCGTGGTTGTCGGGGGCGCCAACTCGGCCGGACAAGCCGCTCTGTTCCTGACACGGCACGCCGCTCACGTCCACATCCTGATCCGGCGGGACGATCTGCGAGAGACGATGTCGGCCTACCTCGCGCAGCGTCTGACTCACCATGAGCGCGTCACCGTCCACCCCCGTGCGGAGCTCTCCGCGGTCAGTGGAGCGACGCGGCTGACAGGTGTGACGTGGCGAGACCACGCCCACGAGGCCACTGTCCGACTCGACGCCGCCGGTCTCTTTTTGATGATCGGCGCGGATCCACGCACCAACTGGCTGCATGGAGCAGGTGTGGAGCTCGACGGCAAGGGCTTCGTCCTGACGCGGGACGGGTTCAATGCGTCGTTGCCCGGGTTGTTCGCCGTGGGCGACGTACGCGCCGGATCGGTCAAACGAGTTGCCTCGGCCGTCGGCGAAGGCTCAGTGGTGGTCTCCGCTGTCCACGCCCACCTCGCCGACGCGAGTCGGTCCTGACATCACAAGCATCGCGCGCCTGCCAGCATCGCGGGCTCACCATCCAGCAAATCCCGCTCGTGGGCGTGCTACCGGTGCGCTTGACAGGTTCAGTGAATGAAGCCGTCAAATTTCGGTTCGTATCTTGAGCCGCCTGGGAGCGCGGATTCGCCGGGGATGGTGTCGACGGCGCTGGCGAGCTCGACGTCGATCGGGCCGGTCAGCCCGGGCGGGAGCCGGACCGTGGCGTCAGTTCGGGTGCGGGGGCTCATGGCCTGCTCGGCGAGAATCCGCGGGTCGTCCGAACGCCGGCCACACCACGATCTTCACCTGGTCGACGGTGTCGTCGGGGTCGCGCAGCGGGCACAGGCGGTGGTGCGCCGGGAGATCCATCCCATCGCATTTCGCACACCGCCAGGCGGCCATGCCACCAGCATGCGTCAGGTGCCTGCGTCCGCGGCAGTCCAGCCTTGTGTCATTCGAAAGTGCCGGACGGTGGCCGGTTCGCGGGCGCTAGCGAGATTCCCTCGGCCTTCGCCTTCGCGCGGGGCACCCGACCCCCTGGAGGGCGAAGTGCTGATGAATGGTTACTCCAGCCCGGCGGTGCTCATCCTCATCACGGCCGCGGTCCGGCTGGTGACACCAAGTCGCTCGTAGATGTGGTTCAGATGCGTGCGTACGGTTCCCTCGGACAGCCGCATCCGCCGGCCGATCTGCGTGTTGGTATAGCCCTGGGCGACGTACTGCAGTAGTTCGAGCTGTCGTGGGGTCAGTGCCGCGGGTGCTCGGCGGCGGCGCTCGGCGTTTCGGTAGGCGGCGGTCAGGTGTGGCCGCAGCAGGGTGAGCAGAAGCCGGTCCCGCTCGTCGAAGTCGCGGCCCGGGCCGCGCCACAGATACAGCCGCGTGATGTGTCCGGGTTCGTCGGGCAAGCAGACCATCAACGCCCGCTTACGCCCGAAGCCGTAGTCGATGTTCATCGGGCTGGCCTGCCACTGGCGGTCGGAGACAAAGTCGCTCAGCTTGGTCACGTTGACGATGTCGCCGGTGCGGTGCGGGTAGTTACAGGCGTCCGACGACTTGTCGAGCTCCCAGTAGTGCGGGTCCGGAGGGTCCGCGCCGATCTCTACGAACCGGGTCTCGCCCAGAGCTTGCTCGAGTACGAACTCTTCCAGAGCGGGCTTGGAGCGGGTCAGCTTCATGGAGTCGCTGTGGAACAGGTCGCGCATGCAGTCCATCAACTCCCATGGCAACGCTGGTCCGGGATCGTCCACGTTCAGGGCGAGCAGATCGCGCAGCGCGTCCAGATCCCGTCCGCTGATGCCGTCAGCCATGAGTGCCTCCGCTTTCGACGCTACGCCGACGCCGCGTCGGCAGCCATACGCGGCACCGCGTATTCCAGCCCGCCGGCCGGCAAACCTAGCGTCGAAAACGTGGTCCGGATCCGAACCGGACCCTCGTCAGGAGGCTAGTCATGAACCACGCACGCGCAGCGATCGCAGCATCCGCACTCGCACTGAGCGCTGCCGCGCTCGGCGCGACCCACGCGTCGGCCCAGTACGAGCCCGGCCCCGGCTCCGCCCGGCCACAGTCCCGCCCGTGCCCGCCCCCGCTTCTCCAACCGACCCGGTCAAAGCGGGAGTCGACGACACAGTCAGCGAAGGCATCCAGGCCGGTGCCTCCGTACTCGGCGGCGCCGGCGTGGTACTCGGCGGACTGTGGATCTACCGCCGCCGCCACGCTCTGACCAACTAGGCGATTGTCTCCGCGCCTTGCCGGGGCTTCTCGCCCTGTCAGCTCACCTTGTCTGTTCCCCCAAGCCAGCGGTCCGAGTGGTCCCTGAACCCCGCGCCAGTCGGCCCTGGGTCAGGGCGCTGAATCTAGGCTGGATCGGCTGGAAAGGGCCTCACTTCCCGCATCAAACACTGTTGCATCTAACGCAACATTGATGCGTCGTGGCTGGAGGCAACGACATCCGCCCTGCCAGTGATTCAGAATCAGTCGGACTGGCGGGGTGTGGTCAGCCGCCGTCACCGTTACCAGGAAGTGTCGGATGAACCTCATCGAGTGGCGGACCTGGCCGGGCCTGGGTGGCGGCGTCGGCCGCGACTTCGGCGACGACGAGTTGGCTGGACCTTGGTCGACGGCTTCTTGGAGTCCTTCACGTCCCATCGCTGTGACGTGATCTCGTCCGGCCCCGGGTGGCCCGGCTTGGCAGGGGTCAGCACCGCGCCGAGCTCGGCCGACTGGGCTGGGCTGAGTGGAACGGTGCGGCCGACGATGACCAGGTCGGCGCCCCGGTACAGGCCGGCGATCACCACCTCGGGCCGGGTGATCGGCCCGATCACGCCACCGATCAAAACTCCCGGGTGGCCCTGTGCTTCACCTTTCGTTCGGGTTGTCTTGGTGTCGCAGACAGTCGCATCTCGCGGTGGTCGGACGCCTGCGCGACACCGGTTCCTGAGGCGGCGACAGATCGCCTCGTGCCACCGACAGTGGTCAGCTCGGCCAGGATCCACTCGGAGGGCACCACTGGCTACTAACCGGATCCGCGAGGTCGCCGCGCCCAGGTCAGGCCCGGCCCCGCGGTTGCCGTTCGAGGCGTTGTCCCAGACCACCCAGTCCTCGTCGCCGTCGCCACTGAGCACATTGACCGTCCGACCATGAGTCCAGAATGCCATACATTCGAAAGTATGTTCCCATGGACTATGAGGAGGCCGGGGGCCAGGCCGGGGGCCGGGGGCCGGGAGGCCGGGGGCCGGGAGGCCGGGGGCCGGTGGCAGCACGGACTGATGTGGGCGACAGCAGCTGATAGGCGAGCGCATGCTGGTGGCTGTGACCGGCGAGTGGCAGTGCGGCAGGTGCCTCGGGGCTGACGTCCCCGAGCACCACCGCTTCTGCCCGAAGCGCGACCAGCGGTTGAAGATCGACCGGGTCGTCGTCGTGGTGTGGCCGCCGTTTGGCCGGCGGCGGGATCGCGGGTGACCGCGACGACACGCACCGGCAGCTGTAAGGCGACAAGGCTGCACAGCCAGCTATCTCAGCGGCTATACGCGGCGGCTATCGGTGGCGAGTGGCTGGAGTAGGCAACCACGCAAGGCTAGGTACTGCGTAGGCGGTCGGCCAGCGCGGCTGCCTCCGTGCGGCTGGAAGTACCGGTCTTGCGGAGGATGTTGGAGACGTGGACGCTGACGGTCTTGTGGCTGATCACCAAGTCCTTGGCGATCTCGGTGTTCGACCGGCCGGCAGCGACATAGCTGAGGATCTGTAGCTCGCGCTCGGTGAGTGCGGACAGGATGGTGGGCTCAGCTGGCGCGGCAGTTGGTGTCGGCTCGACGAGGCTGATCCGGGACCGCCTCGCGAGTGCCACGATGCTGCCCCGCAGCGGTTGCGCGCCCATCTCACTCGCGCACCGGTACGCCGAACGCAGCGTGCCACCCACCGCGGAAACGGGGTAGCCCTCGCCGAGCGCGGCCTCTGCGAACCGGAACTGGGCGCACACCTCGCCCCACAAGTACCCGGCGGTCCGACAGGCCCCTGCCGCCGATCGCCACAGCTCAGCCTGGGCATCGCCCCTGGCCCTTGCGAACTCGGCGTCGAAGAGCGCTTTGTTCATGATGGAAAGGTCCGTCTGCCTTCCCGCGGCCGAGAACGGCTCACGCTGCCAGTCGGTGAGCATCTGCTCGATTGTGGAAGCGGCCCTCGCGACGCCGACCTTGTCACCGCGGTCGCGGGCGTTCTGGGCAACCTCTGCCGCGGCCTGCACGGACGCGATCAGCAGGTCGTTGGCCGTCTCGGGGACCGGGTGGCCGGGCTGCGGCAGATGGTTCTGTAGCCAGTCGAGTGCGGCCTGCGGCTCATTCTCAGCCAGCAGTACCTCGGCTCCGCAGAGCGCAAAGCAGTCATAGAGGCCCGGGAACTCGTCGGACGCCAGGTCGTGTGCGCGCTCGAGATGCTGCCTTGCCTCAGCAACCTGACCCGACCTGACGGCGAGGAGCGTCGCCGTCAAGCGGGTCGCAGCCCCGGCGACACCGACGCATCTGGCCGCCAGAGCTGTTCGGATGACGGATCTCGCGTCGGCCCATCGACCGGCTTCGATCAAGCTCCAGCCGACCATGAAAGCGAGGAAATGCACCGCCTTGCCGGCGCCACCCTCGACCAGTTCTCGGTAGGCGGACAAGGCGGTCTGCGTGGCCTCCGCGGATCGGCCGAGCTCTACCAACGCGTTGAATTGCCAGCTGGTCGCATCCAGCAGCCCATCCAGATCGCCGCACGTCCGTGCGAGTTTCGCGGCCTCTTCCGCGTCGGCCAGCGCGGCCGGAGGGTCCGTGACGGAGGTCGCCAACGCCCGCCTGCTGAGCGCCCTTACCAACGCATCGACGGATGCGGTCCTTCTGGCGATGTCGACTGCGGCATTGGCGTGCTCCAACGCGCCCGGGCGCGCCTCCCACCTTTCCATGGCGGCCAGCTCGGACAAGGCAATTGCATATTCCGGGCTGTCCGGATCCGTGGAGCCGAGCTCGACGGCCCGGAGGGCGTCATCAGGCACGACCGTCCGCGGCGTGGTCAGCCGCCATCGCGCGAGCGATCTGCGAACTAAGAGGTCGCTTGCCAGGAGTGGGTCCTGTTGCCAGTCGAGTAGCTCCAGCCCCTGGCTCAAGAGATCGACGGCGAGATCCTGCCGGTTGATGGACGAGCAGATCGCACTCGTCCGCCGCAGTAGTAGGACCCGGTCCCGGTCGGTACGGCTGACGACCGGCCCGACCTGGGTCCAGAGATCGCAGGCGCGGCGCAAGTGGATGGCCTGCTCGTCCGGTGCGTGCAGCCGTACTGCGTCGTCGGCGGCCAGCAGCGACCACCGGAAGGCATCGTCAAGGCGACCAGCGTGCAGATTGTGCTCCGCCAACTCGGCTGGGCTGGCCTCAGCACCTCATTCCAGGACCCGGACGTACGTCGCGTGGATCGGCGCTGCCCACACGTCGTCGTACAGGACCTCGGCGAGAAGAGGATGCCGGAACCACGGCGACCCATCCGGGGCAGACTGGATCACGCCTCCGACCTCGGCCTCGACCAGGCATCCGGTTACCCTGTTGGCATCCACTCCGTGCTCGGCCGCAACACGACGCAGTAATGCGACCGGTGTCGGTCGGCCGCTCACAGCGAGGATGCGCGTCAACTGCCGGGATTCATCCGACAGGCGGTGCCAAGTCGAGAGCAGCGTTTCTCGGAGAGCGTCGGGAACCGTTGCCGGAAAGGCCTGCGGGCTAGGCAGATCGCGAATGAGAAGTTCGGTGAGGTAGGGATTTCCATCCGACAACTCCTGGACCCGGGCTGCGAGTTCGAGGTCTTTCGGTCGATGCAGCAGATTCGCGATCTGCGTGCCGGTGTCCTCCAGATCCAGCCTCTTCAGCCGCAGTTCCTCGAAGAAGGGCATCCGGCGAAGATCAGCCAGCCAGCCGTGCAACGGATGCCCTTCGCCGCGATCCTCGTCCCGGCAGGTCGTCACTACCGCGAGGCGTTGATCGCGGAACCCCGCGATCAGGTATGCCAGGACGTCCAGCGAAGCCATGTCGGCCCACTGGAGGTCATCGACGACCAGCACGGTCGGCGTAGCTGCTGCGATCCGGTTGAGCAGTAGATCGACGAGTGGGATCAGCCGGCCGGTGTCACTCGTCTCCGCACCCCCCAACTGCGGTAGGAGAGAGCTGAGGTCGTCCAGACCCGCCAGGACCTGGTCGCGCTCGGTTGGTTCGGCCTGATCGAGCCAATCCCGCGGCGCGCCCGCGATGGGAGCGAAGGGGACGGACGCGCTGCCGAAGCGCACACAAGATCCCCACAACACCCTGAGCCCGGAGACCCGGCAGGTCTCGCGGACCAGGTGGGTCTTCCCGACTCCGGCCTCGCAGTGGGCCACCAACGCACACGGCACGCCTGACGCCGCTGCCTGCAGCGCCCTTCCGAGGTGCTCCACCTCCGCGGTTCGACCGGCCAGGCCTGGATCGGCCGTCATGACGCCAGTCTCACCCTGGAGTCATCGGCTGACCATGGCTGCCGGGTCTGTGGCAACCGTCCCCACCAGTCTCTCGAACCCGCCGGGTGGTCACTGTGTCGCTGTGCGGGTTAGGGACATGATCTGGCCGGCCTGCGGCCGCGGGAGTGTGTGCCGCCTTCGTCGGCGCTGTAAGAGCTTGTTCCCTCCCCTCCTGTCGACTCCATCATGACCCGACACGGCCCGGGTGCAACCGCCCGCCTTCGGCGGCCCTGACGGGTTTCAGCAGTTGCACCCCGGCCGCTTACGGGTCCGGATTCCGCTCGCCAGGAGGGGGCAGAAAACAGTCGGCCAGACCAGAGCGTCGACGGCCCGCCACCTGGCAGGAACAGGAGTCCTGTGATGGGTGCACGTGCGGTCTTCCGCATCTACAGCGACGACCACGATGGTGCGTTCTGGGCGAACTGGGCATCGCCGCAGTACAAGCTTCAAGCTCGAGCCCACGCTGTAAAGGGACAACAGAATCGAGGGCAGCTCGAAGGCTGCCCTCGATCGAGTCGAGAGCAGAGCATGGTGAGAAGGTCCGGAGAACCCGACGTCAAACCTTCCGGATCCGGTCGGCGATCTCCGGCCTCGCCGCGAACCCGGCCGCCTTGTACGTCGCGACGCCGCCGACGTTAGAGCTCGGCGTGCACACGCGCACGCTCGACGAGCCCATCTCCCGCAGTGCGGCCGCCCCGGCGACGGTGATCGCCCGGCCATAGCCGCGGCCTCGATGGTCCGCATGGACGCCCATCGGCTCGACCAGTCCCGGCTTCCCCGGGCCGGCCGACCAGACCGTCACCACCGCCGCGGCGTTGCCCTGGTCGTCGTAAGCACCAAGGCATCGGGCGTCGGCGTAGAACGGTCCCGCGGACATCTCGTGCCGGTACTCGCGCGTGGGCCTCGTGGTGTTGAACGCGGACCGCAGGACGTCGGCGAAGTCCTGCGCCTGCTCCAGGCCGATCGCCTTGATCCACACGCCGGGGTCCTCCACCGCTTCGGCGAGGTCGCGGAAGAGCGGCGTCCACGGCTCGTCGACACCCCAGCCCTCCTTGGTCAACAGGTCGTGGAGCAGCAGGCCCTGCGGCGCCTCGATCGACACCGCTCCTTCCGGCAGCACGCCGCGCTCAGGCAGCGAAAAGTCCTCGACGAGCCGCCGTGCCAAATCCTCGTCCTGGAAAGCGTCAGGAGCGACCGTCATCCGCACCAGCGTCGGCGAATCCAGCATCCCGACAGCGAGGATCCGTCCGTTCCGGCTCCAGGTCCGCACCACCGCGGCCGTCTCGGCCGTTCCGAACCGGTAGTTCCAGCCGATGTCCCCGGGATGCAGCTGCATCGGCGCTTCGTCGTGCTGCCACTCCCGCAGCGCCGCCATAGCCTCGCGCACCCCGCCGGCCGTCGGCGTACCCAGCACAATCGTCATAGCCGGGATCTGACACCCCCGTCTCGGCGGCGTGCAACCGATTAACAACAACGCCAGCCACCGACGTGCACAGTTCGCTGCGCAGGGGCGCGGCTGCCGGGAGCGCGGGCTGGGGGTCGATAAGATCATACGTATGGCGAAAGACTCGATTCGCGCGGTGCAGTTGATTCCGCGACGTCTGCCCGTGGGTCGGCTCGGGGTCTCGGTCGTTGCCGAGCTCGTGGACCTGATTGTGACGGGCCGGTTGAAGGAGGGCGATCTGCTGCCTCCGGAAGCGCCGCTGAGCGAGCATTTCGGCGTGAGCCGGACGGTGTTGCGTGAGTCGGTGAAGCGGCTCGAGGAGAAGGGCCTGGTGACCGTCTCGCAGGGCCGGGGTACGCAGGTGCGGGCGCCGGGGTACTGGAACATGCTCGACCCGGTGGTGCTGTCGGCCCTGATCGACAACGACGAGAGTCTCGGCGTCCTCGACGAGTTGACGGTCGTGCGCGCGAGCCTCGAGTCGGCGATGGCGGGCGCGGTGGCCGGCTCTCACAGCGCTGATGAGCTCAGACGGCTGGAGAACGCGTTGACGGCCATGCGGGAAAGCGAGTCGGAGACGGACTCGTTCCGGCAGGCCGATGTGATCTTCCATTACGCGGTCATGGAGATCTCCGGCAACCGGTTGGCGGAGAACATCGCCAAGCAGGTCTACAAGCGAGCCGTGGAGTCCAGCCGTTACCAGGGCATCAACCCGCCCGACGCGGTGGCGCTCACCCTCAAGGAGCACGAGGCGATCGTCAAGGCCATCGCGCGAAACGACGTGGCCGCCGCCGAGAAGTCGATGCATGATCACATCTGCGGGTCGTGGGAGCGCCGCCGGCTGTCCGACAACGCTCCCCGGCCGCGCGGCCGGAGGCGGGGTCAGAAGAGGCAGTAGACCTCGGCGGCGGTGCTACCGAGCACCCGCCGGCGTTCTGCCTCGGACAGCTCCGTCAACAGGCTGTCCACAGCGGACTTCCAGGCCGCCGCTCCCCCGCCGAGTTCGGCCAGCGGCCAGTCGGAGCCGTACAGGAGGCGATCGGGCCCGAACGCCTCGAGCGCGATCGTCACGCGGTCGGCGAGATCCTCGACACGCCAGGATCCCGGAGCCAGTCCGGAAACCAGGCCCGAGACCTTCGCGACGACGTTCGGACGGCGAGCCAGGTCTCGCAGCCCCGCTGCCCACTCCCTCGTGTCCGCTGCGGGGGCCGGCGGACCGCCCAGGTGGTCGAGCACGAAGCGCAGCCCCTCGTGACGACCGCTCACCAGTGCCGCCTGAGGGAGTTGCCACTCGCGGATGACGAGGTCGAAGCAGAGACCCTCACGATCGAGTGCGGCGAGGCCGAGGGCAACGTCCTCCCGCATCATCCACTCGGGATCTGGATCGATGTGTACCAGATGCCGCACACCCACGACGGGAACGGTCGCGTTCCCACGAATCCGGTCGAGCTGGGGACCGACTTCCGCGGTGAGGTCGACCCACCCGACCAGGCCCGCGACCACTGACTGATCCAGTTGAGCAAGCCGGACGCTCTCCTCCAAGCTGTTGCTCGACTGGACGACGACCGCACGCTCGAGTCCTGTCGAGGCGAGCATGGCGCTCAGGTCGGCCGTGCCGAAGTCGCGGGCAATCGGCGCCATGGTCTGCGGATCGATCCAGTCCTGCGGGTCCAGAGCTCGATCCCACAGGTGCACATGAGCGTCGATCCCGAGGCTCATCCGAGGTGCCACACTTCGTCGATGGGTTGCCACAACGCACCGGGATTGCGTTCCTCGGCGATCCTCACCTGGCACGGATCGGTGTGCGTCCACCACTCCTGCGAAACCGGGTCGTCCGCGATCCGCCGCATGTCCGCATCGTGATCGTCGCCGACGTACTCGTAGTACGCGAACAAGATGTCACCGAAAACGAAGATGCTGTAGTTGCGAACGTTGCATTCGATGAGCTTCTGCTCGACGCCCGGCCAGACGGCGCTGTGCAGGGTCAGGTACCCGTCGCGCTTCTCGGGACGCACACCGACGACGAAAGCCCGGCGCTCCGGCTCGCGCGTCACGAGACCGGCCTCAGCGGTACAGCCGGAACGTCGATCACGTCCGGCTCGGCTACCAGCCGCAGAGCGGCGCGCACAGGCCGGATGTGCGGTCCTGTCGCTGCGGGTACGGCGGCCGCGGAGCTGCCCGGTGACAGCTGGGACTCGTCCACCAGGATGCCGATGCCCGGGCGGTCGCCCAGGATGATCCCTCCGTCGTCGAATTCCTGGTCGACGTCCAGACCGATGGGGAAATGGAGATCCTGGACCTCGTAGGTCAGGAGGTTCGGTACGGCGGCGGCCGCGTGCGCGATCGGGTTCGCGTTGTACGCCACGGGGCTCACCGGCAGGTCGTGACCATGCGCCAGCGTCGCCACCCGGAGGAAGTGGGTGATCCCCCACACATTGCCCACCTGGACGACATCGATGGCCCTGGCGTCGAGCAGCGGGCGATACTGCTCGAGCCCGGTCAGGTTCTCGCCGCTGGCGATCGCCGCACGAACCTTTCCGCGCAACGCGGCCAATCCGGCCGCATCCCACCTGCGCAGCGGCTCCTCCACCCAGGTGAGGTCCATGCGCTCCTCGATCGCTGCCACGTACCGGGCAGCCTGGGCCTGGTTCCACGACTCGTTGGCGTCGAACATGAGCGCGGGCCGGCGGGAATTGCGGCTGAGCACCTCACGGACGATCTCCAGTCGGGGCAGGTCACGGTCCAGGTCACGGCCGCCCTTGAGCTTGCCCGCCTTGAACCCGCGGTCCGCGAAGCGGCCGTAGAGTTCGGCGAGCTCCTCGTCGGTCAGGCCGTACTCGAGGCCGGACGCGTATCCGGGGACGAAGCGTTCGCGCGCCCCGAGAGTCCGCCAGAGCGGCTCTTCGGCCGCCTTGGCCTTGATGTCCCACAGGGCCGTGTCGACGGCTCCGATCGTGCCGAACATGGATCCGGAATGACCGGTTTTGAACACCCAGTCGAGCATCCGGTCGTACAGGGACACGACCGATCGCGGGTCCTCGCCGTCGACGGCGGGGAAGACGCGGGCGATATCGCCATGGGGGCCGACGCCGACGCCTTCGATGCCGGCGTCGGTCTCGATGATGAGGACGGGGACCGGCGTGGTGTCGCCGCTCTGTACGCCGTTGACGTCGCCGGTGACTCTCCCCCAGTCGTGAACGGTGCTCAGGCTTCGGTATCCAGTGATCTTCATATGTGGTTCTCCTTGGGAGCCGGGGCGGTCATTCCTTGGTTCCTCCCGCCGTCATTCCCGTGACGAGGAACCGTTGGGAGAAGAGGAAGACGATCAGCACCGGCAGGATCGACACGATCGTCGCCAACGCCAGGGTGGGCAGCTGGACGGAGTCGGATCCTGCCGAGCTCGGGTTGAACGCGGGGGTCGCGGCCAGCAGCGAGGTGAGGCCGACCTGGATGGGGTAGCCGTCGCTGGAGGGCAGCATCACGAACGGCAGGAAGAAGTTGTTCCAGTTCTGCACGAAACTGAAGAACGCGACCAGAGCGACGATCGGCGCGCCCAGCGGAAGGGCGATCCGGGTGAAAACCTGGAACTCGGTGCAGCCGTCGATGCGGGCTGCTGCCAGCAGGTCACGCGGGATGCTCGTCGAGAAGTAGATGTAGGTGAGGTACACGCCGAAGGGAAAGAACGACATCGGCAAGATCACCGACAGCGGACTCCCGATCAAGCCGATGCTGTTCAGCTCCAGGAAGATCGGCAGCACCAGCGCGGTGCTGGGGATGAGCATGACGACCAGGGTCAGCACCAGGAGTGCTCGGCGCAGCTTGAACTCGGTGAGCGCGAGTGCGTACCCGGCGGGGATGCTCACGAGGAGGGTGATCACCAGGGCGCCAACCGCATAGACAGCGGAGTTGGCGATCCAGGTCGTGACCGCGCCGTCCTGGAAGTCGAACAGCTGACTCCAGTTGGAGACGAAGTCGTGCCATGACCCCACGGAGAACGGGTTCGAGACGGTCAGCGCCTTGGCGGACTTGGTGACCGAGAGCAGCAGCCAAACGATCGGAATGGCGAAGAAGAGGACGAAGAGGGTCACCACGACGCCCGCGACAGCTCGTCCGCTCCATCCGCGGAGGTTCGCACGGCTGCGCTCGATGGAGAGTGCCGGCATACTCATTCCTTCTCGAAAAGGCCGCCGCGGGTCACGAACACCCAGGACAGCAGGAGCGCGACGACCAGCAGGATGAGGGAGATGGCGGCGGCGCCGTTGAAGTCGTTCTGCTGGAACGCGTACTGGTAGGCGAGCTGATTCAGCGAATAGTCGTTGGGGACCACCGCGTTGCTGGCCTGGCTGAGCAGTTGTGGTTCGACGAACAGTTGCGTCCCGGCCGCCAGGGACATGACGCCCATGTAGGCGATCCACTTGCGGAGCAGCGGAAGCTGGATCCGGAGCGCGATCTGTACGGCGCTCGCGCCGTCGACCTGGGCCGCCTCGATCACCTCCGTGCTGATGTTGTTCAGGGCGCCGTACATGATCACGATCCACCCGCCGGCTCCGGTCCAGAACGCGATGATCGCGAAGATCGCCGGCAGGTTCCCGGGCTGGATGACCGCGACGAAACTGTCGAACCCGAGCGCTCGCAGCAGTCCGCTGACCGGGCTGGCTGTGGGATCGAGAACGAACAGCCAGAGCAGGACACTGGATGCGCCGGCAAGAGCGCCGGGGAGGTAGTAGATGAAGCGCAGCGCCGTGCTCGCCCAGCGGAGACGTACGGCGTGGACGAGCAATGCCAGGCCCACGACGAAGACGACGAGCCCGATGAGCCAAATGACGAGGTAGGCGGTCACATGGAGCACGGCCGGCCAGAAACGGAAGTCGCCGACGACCTTCGTGAAGTTACCGAGTCCGGCGAATCCGCCGTCAGCGTTCGTGAACGCCAGCACGACCGCGTACAGCGAAGGAACAACCCCGAAAGCCAGCGCGAGCAGCGCATAGAGCGAGACGAAGACGTAGCCGATCCGGGTGCGACCGGGTGCCCGGCCGTTAGGCCGGGCTGGTCGCCGGCGCTCGGTGGCGCCGGCGGTCAGCTGGTCGCTCGGTGGAGCGATGGTCATGTCAGTTCACCGAATATCCGTTGACCTTGGCCTGGTTCTCGATCGCCTGCTGCCACGTCGGCAGCAGTTCGACGATCGACTTGCCACCGGTGACTGCCGTGGTCACCGTCTTCGCCCAGATCGCTTCCTGGCTGAAGATGCCGTAGCCCCAGCCGTCCCACACCTGCGAGGCAGCGGTGACCACCGGCTGCATCGAGGTCGCGAAGTACTTGCTGGACTCCTGCTTCGCGACCCACTTCTCGGCGGCCGGCGCATAAGCGGGGTAACCCGGCGCGACATTCACCTGGTAGTCGTCGGCAGTTGTGACGAACTGGACGAACTTCTCGGCGGCCGCGAGGTTCTTGGAATGACTGGAGATGAACCAGGTCCCGCCGCCCACGTTGCCGGTGACAGCCTTGTCGTCGCCCTTCCACGGCAGCGGCGCGGCGATGCCGAGCTGGCCGGCGGGCACATTCAGAGACTGTGGGTTGTTGAAGATCGCCCCGGCGTACCAGGCCGGCCCGGGCATCATCAGCACCTTGCCGGAGTACTTCTTCACGAACTCCGGGGTGAAGACACTCACCACGGGGACAGTCCCGTTCCCGCGGAGCGTGTCGAGCATCGACGCCGCCCGCTTGCACTCGGTCGTGTCGGTCTTCACCGTGACTGCCTTGGGACCGGTGACGTCATTGGCCTGGCACTTGCTGGCCCACAGGAAAACCTCCGGCGTCCAGGCGTCACCAGCTGTGCCGATGATGTAGCCGGGGTGCTGCTTGGCCACCTTCTCCCCGAGTGCCTGGTACTCCTCCCAGGTGGTCGGAACGGCGTAACCGAACTGATCCATCAGCGTTTTGTTGTACCAGAGCACAGCCTGCGCGAGGTCGTTGCGGAGGCAGTACACGTGGCCGTCCACAGTGCAAGGGTTGAGCGACCCTTCGGTGAACTTCGCGAGCGTGTCACCAGGGAGCAGACCTTTGTCCAGCACGGCCGCGAATGCTTGCTTACCCCCGCTCTGCTGACTGGCCCAAGCGGCGTCGTTGTTCTGGCTGGAGAAGACGACGTCGGGCCAGCCACTGCCGGCACGATCGAACAGCTGCATCTTCGTGCGGAACGAGTTGGACCCGTTCGCTGAGCCGTCGTAGGAGACGACCTGGATCTTGGTGTCCGGATTGGCCTTCTGGAACGCCTTCGCAGCGGCCTGCCGGTCAGCGTCCACCCAGACCGTGATGGTCGAGGAGGTTTCCTGTTTGGCTTCGGGAAAGCCGTGCGACCCACTCGCGGAGCTGGTTCCGCTGCTGCATCCGGCGAGGGCCAGGAGTGCGGTTGCCGCGCACAGCCCGGCGACGGTCAACGCCGACCTGCGGCGCGAACGAACCACCGTGTGGATTCCGACCATGAGATGTCCTTGTCTTGTCGACTCCGGTGACGACTCGGAGTGGATCTTGGCCCAACAATAGAGCATACGTATGACGTTTTACCATTGCCGCCGACGGGAGAACAGGGGTGAAGCGCGTCAGCGGCCGAGCCACCCGCCGTCGACCGGAAGGATCGTCCCGGAGACGTAGCGGGCGGCATCCGAGGCCAGGAACACGGCGGCGCCGGCGATGTCGGCCGCCGTACCCCAGCGCCCCGCCGGTATCCGGTCGAGGATGGCCCGCGAGCGATCGGGGTCTTCCTGAAGCGCTCGGGTGTTGTCGGTTGCGATGTAGCCCGGAGCGATGCCGTTCACTGTCACGCCGCGTCCCGCCCATTCGTTGGACAGTGCGCGGATCAGCCCGGCCGTACCGGACTTGGCGGCCGCGTAGCCCGGCACGTTGATGCCGCCCTGGAACGACAGCAGAGAGGCTGTGAAGACGATGCGGCCATGCTCGGCCTGCAGCATCCGCCGACCCAGAATCTGGCTGAGCACGAATGCGCTGGTGAGATCTACCTCCAGCACTTCGTCGAACCAGTCGAGGGGGTGCTCGGCAGCGGGAGCGCGGCGGATGGTTCCGGCGTTGTTGACCAGGATGTCCACCTGACGATCGTCCGCGGCGAGCGCTTCGGCGAACTCGATCACTTCTGTGCGCTCAGCGAAATCCACCCGGTGCCCGGAGAAGTCGCGGCCGAGCCGGCGTACGCGGTCTCCGATCGCTGACGATGCGGGGTCGAGAGTGGCCGACACCCCGACGATGTCGGCGCCGGCGGCAGCCAGGGCCTCGGCGACAGCGAAACCGATCCCACGCTTCGCACCCGTCACCACAGCGAGGCGCCCGGTCAGATCGAACGGATTCATGACGCGTTCAGCTCGACGAGCAACTTCATCGCCTGCCCTGCTTCGAGGACGCCGAAAGCCGACTGAACCTCGGTCAGCGGCACGATGCCGGTCACCAGTTTCTCGACCGGTATGGTGCCCTCAGCAACGAGTTCGGCCGCGCGCTCGAAGTCCCGTCGCTCGTAGACCCGCGCACCGAGGATCCTCAGCTCCCGCCAGAACACGCGGTGGAGGTCCACCGGGCGCGGTTGTGCGTGGATGGCCACCACGACGAGCGTCCCGCGGACCTTGACCAGATCGGTGGCGGCCTGAACGGCGGCGGCAGAGCCTGAGACCTCGAACACGACGTCCGCGCCCGCGCCACCTGTCCACTCCTCCACCCAGGCGGTCTGATCGACGGACGAGGGATCCAGTGTCGCGAGCCCCAGCCCAGCAGCGGTAGCCCTGCGGGCAGGGTCGATCTCCGCGATCACGACGTCGGCGCCGAACGCGGCCGCGACGATCGCGATCAACACACCGATGGGTCCCGCGCCGATGACGACGGCCTTGTCGCCGTCCCCGAGCTCCGACCGACGTACGTCGTGAACCGCGACCGCTACCGGCTCCACGAGCGCGGCGTCACGCAGCGACACCCCGGACGGCAGTCTCACCAGAGTCGACGCCGGAACGTTCCAGTACTGCTGGAGAGCGCCCGGGCTGTCGATACCGATGAAGTCCAGGTGCTGGCAGATGTGCTCGTTCCCGGCCCGGCAGGCGGGACATGTACCGTCCCACACGAGCGGCATGACGGTCACCGCGTCACCGATCGACCAGCCCTCCACGCCGTGGCCGAGGTCGACGATCGTGCCCGACATCTCATGCCCGATGGTCGCCGGCTTGCTGACGCGGCCGTCCATGTCACCGTGGAACACGTGCAGGTCGGTGCCACAGATGCCGACATAGGCCACCGCGATGCGGACCTCTCCGGGGCCGAGATCGGCCGGTTCACGCTCCTCGAGCGCCATCGTCCGGTCACCCACATAGTTCACCGCCAACATCGCTGTCTCACTTCCTTCTCGCTCGGCACCGCGCGGCCGAAGCGGCCGACGGGCTTGCGCAGCCTAACCCAGGACGTGCGCAAACGTAATACGTATGCTGAAACGCGATACACTCCGCGTCCATGCACAGCGACCACCTTCCCGGCGCGTTCGCGCAGCCGCTGCCGACCCGGCGCCTCCGTACTGGCCACCAGCTCACAGAGCTGGGCCTGGGCGCTGCCCAGTTCGGCAACCTGTTCAGGGAAACGACCGACGAACGATCGACGCGCGCCGTCAGGTCCGCGCTCGACGAGGGGATCCTTTACTTCGACACCGCACCGCACTACGGCCTGGGTCTTTCCGAGCACCGGCTCGGACGTGCCCTGGCCGATACCGCCGCCGACGTCCTCATCTCCTCGAAGGTGGGCCGCCTGCTGGTGGAGAGCCCGGAGACGGCCGATCGGCTCGACGACGACGGGTTCGTCGTACCTGCGAGGACGAGGCGGGTCTGGGACTTCAGTCGGGACGGGATCCTCCGTTCCGTGGAGCAGTCACTCGCCCGACTCGGTACGGACCGGCTCGACATCGCCTACCTGCACGATCCCGACGACCACTGGGAGCCGGCCTCGTCCAGCGGAATCGCCGCCCTGATGGAGCTGCGGGACCAGGGCGTTGTCGGCGCGATCGGCGCCGGCATGAACCAGTCGGCGATGCTGGCCGAGTTCGTCCGGCGGACGGACGTCGATGTCGTGATGGTCGCCGGGCGGTTCACACTCCTCGACCAGTCGGCTCTTGACGATCTGCTGCCCATTGCCCGTGAGCGCGGCGTCGGCGTAGTCGCCGCAGCGGTCTACAACTCCGGCCTGCTCAGTACGGCGACGGTGGACAGCTCCGCGCACTACGACTACGAGCAGGCGCCGAAGGCCGTCGTCGAGCTGGCGATCCGTGTCGCCGTGGTCTGCGCACGGCACGGTGTGAGCCTTCCAGCGGCCGCCGTCCAGTACCCCTTGCGTCATCCCGCGGTCGTGTCGGTCGTGACCGGAATGCGCACCGAGGAGCACATGCGGAGCACGGTGAACCGTTATCGGGAGGACATCCCGGAATCGCTGTGGGAGGAGCTGCACTCGAGCGGTCTCGCTCCAGATCCCGCCCGGTCCAGCTAGGCACGTCCACGTCAGACGACCTCTTGTCGCAAACATCATACGTATGCTAACTCTGTTCCGGGGTATCGACGCCCCCTAGAACAGGAAGCGATCGAACATGACATTGAGGTCTGAATCGCGACGCTCGATGACCACGACCAGAGGCCGCAGATCGGCCGTCCTCGCGCTGCTCGGCGCCGGCGCCGTCATCGCCGCGGCGCTCACCCCGTTGAGTGCGCAGGCCGCGCCCGCGACGGTCTACTACGCGGCGCCGGACGGCAAGGACTCCGCACACTGCAGCCAGGCGAAGCCGTGCTCGCTGGAGCGAGCGCAGAAGGTGATCCGTCCGGCGGTGAAGCACGGCGACGTGACCATCCAACTTGCCGACGGCAACTACCGCCTGTCGGCGCCGCTCCGGTTCGGAGCCGACGACAGCGGCGGCGATCACACCATCCACTGGACTGCCGCGCCCGGCGCTCACCCCGTCATCACGGGCGCGTCGAAGGTCACCGGCTGGTCCAAATCCGACGCGGGCCCCGGGATCTGGGTGGCGGACACCCCGAGCGGCCTCGACACCCGTCAGCTGTACGTGAACGGCGTGATCGCTCCGCGCGCGTCCATCCGCCTCGCCAACGCGGACGTCACCCCCACGGCGACAGGTCTTACCCTCAAGAACCCGGCCCTGAGCTATCTCGCCACACTTCCCGACCAGAGCCGGATCGAGTTCGAGTCACTGGGCGACTTCACCAACCGGTACTCACCGGTTCAGAGCATCAGCGCGACCGAGATCACGATGGCGCAGCCGGCCTGGAACAACAACACCTGGGGCTGGGACACGGTCCAGAGGTCGTTCCTGGCCGGGCCGTCCTGGTACCTCGACAACTCGCTGAGCTTCCTCACCCAGGTCGGTCAGTGGTACATCGACCCGACGGGCGGAAGGCTCTACTACAAGCCGGCTGACGGTGTGGACCCGAACCAGCTGGACGTCGAACTCCCCCGGCTGCAGTCGCTGATCAGCATTGGCGACACCTACGACCAGCCGGTCACCGGGCTCGCCTTCGAGGGGATCCAGTTCTCCGGTACGTCGTGGCTCGGCCCCTCGACCGACGGGTACGCCGACCAGCAGAACGGGCTGTTCATCAAGGGCGCCTACGACTATCGGCCCGCCGACGCGTTCACGAGCTGCTCGCGCGGCTGTGAAATGTTCGAACGGGCGCGCACCAGTTGGTACCAGGAACCCGCTGCCGTACAGGTATCGGCGGCCAGCCGCATCTCGTTCACGGGGAACACCTTCACCAACCTCGGACAGTCGGCGCTGGGGATCGGCAACGACGCGAACGCCACCGTGACCGGAGTCGGGCTCGGAGCGAGCGACATCGATGTGGTCGGCAACCGGTTCGTGGAGAACAGCGGCCACGGCGTCGCGGTCGGCGGAGTACTGCCCGACGCCCACCACCCCAGCGACCCGAGGATGACCAACCGGGACATCCTCATCGAGAACAACACGATCAACCGGGTCGGGGTGGACTACAAGGACAACAGCGGCATCCTCAGCACCTACGTCACCGATGCCAGGATCCTCCACAACGAGGTCTCCAACGTCCCCTACGACGGCATCGACACCGGCTACGGCTGGGGCATCAACGACGCCGGAGGATCGAACGACTATGTCGACCGCGGCTACTACAACTGGAACACCCTGTACTCGACACCGACCACGCTCAAGGACAACCGCGTCGAGGGCAACCTCGTGCACAACACGAAGGCACGCTTCGCCGACGGCGGATCGGTCTACAACCTGTCGGCGAGCCCCGGCACGGTGGTCAGCCAGAACTACCTGTTCAACATCTCGGGCGTCGGCCTGTACCTCGACGAGGGTTCGCGTTCGATGACCTACGAGAACAACGTGGTCCAGGGCGGTTCGTTCGTGTTCACCAACGCCTCCAGCCTCCGGAACAACACCAGCGACAACGTCATTCAGAACAACTGGTACAACTCCGGTGGTGCCTCCACGCCCAACGCCGTCGCACACAACAACAAGCTGATCAACAACCTGAAGATCAGCGGTGCCAACTGGCCCGCGGGCGCACGTGACGTGATCTGCGCCGCGGGCGTCGCACCGCAATACCGGACCTCGCTCAACGCGAACCAGTTCGGCTTCAGCGGCTGCCCGGTCGATGCGGCCGTCGCACCCGGGTTCGCCACTGCCGGGGCATCCGCTGTCAGCTCGTACTTCGGCCAGAGCGGCGACGGCTTCGGGATTGCGGCGGCCGGCGCCGACGTCTGGGGCGCCGGCGGTCAGCACGACGACCAGTTCGGCTCGATCTACCGGGCCGGTTCGTTCGCACCGCAGGCGAGCCTTTCCGCCCGGGTCGTCTCGGTCAACGATGCCAACGTCTGGGCCAAGTCCGGAGTCATGGTCCGCAATGACATGACGAAGGCGGGAGCTTCGGCCGGCTATGCCGTCGTCGCGGCCACCGCCCGCAACGGTGTCGTCTTCGAGTGGGACGCCAACGGCGACGGCTACCTGGACACCGACGCTCGCGCGACCGTCGACAGCTACCGTCCCGTCTGGGTCAAGCTCGCCCGATCCGGAACGTCGTACAGCGCCTCGTACTCCTACGACGGTCAGAACTACGTCCCGATCGGCGCGCCGGTAACCCTGCCCTCGGCCGCAGCACAGCAGGACGCAGGAATCTTCTCCACCTCGCACGACGTGACCCAGTCCGCAATCAACCAGTTCGACTCCGTGCAGTTCGCCGGCTAGGCCACGCGACCTGCATCCCACTGGTGACCGCAGGCCTTCCACCCCCCCGGGTGGGAGGCCTGCGGCTGGAAATCAGCGGGTCCGTGTGTCAGGTCCAAGCGGCTGCGAGGCGCTCGTACTCTTCGGGGGTCACCGGCAGTACTACGCCGTGGCAGGGATCTTGCGGCAACCGGTGGTCCTTGGACGGGATCCACGAGCCGCCGGCGAGGTCGGTTGTCTCGAAGGGGACGTAGCGGCGTTCCGGGGTGAACTCGTCGATCCAGAGGTACCACTTGTTCTCGGTGTTCGACTTGTAGACCAGCGGTCCCTCGCCCTGGGTGATCGCGCCCAGGCCGATGCCTTCGGTCAGCGGCTTCCACTCGGCGGCCGTCAGCGAGGTCGATGTCTCAGAGAACACCGTCTTGCCGAACGGCGCCTCGCCACCGCGGCTGCGTTCGTCTTTCAGGAAGCGGTAGTAGACGCCGTCATGATCGATCACGGTGGTATCGATCGTTTGCCAACCTCGGTCGATCCATACGCGCGGCTCGGAGAACTCGCGGAAGTCGCGGGTGGTGGCGTACATGATCCGGTTGTAGCTCTCGCCCTCGTGTTCGGCGTTGTCGTAGAGCGTCGAGGACCAGTGGACGAGGTAGGCATCTTGTTCGGGGTCCCAGACCGCCTCCGGGGCCCAGGTGTTGCCGGCCTCGGGCGGCGCGACCTCGACGAGCCGACCCTCTCCCCAGTTCACCAGGTCCGCCGACTCCCAGACCATGATCGAGCGGCTGCCCCGGCGCTGGTGCCGGTCCCAATCCAGACTCACGTAGAGGCGTAGATCGGTCGCGATCAGGTAGAACCGGTCGCCGTCCGGGGAACGCACGATGTGCGGGTCGCGGACACCGCCTTCACCAAAGGTGGAGTACAGGACTGGCTTGCCGTCGTTGAGGTCGTCGAAGTGCAGCGGGTCGTTGCCGTCGCTCAAGGCGAAGTAGATCTGCTCGCCGTCGACTGATTCACGCTTGAAATGCGCGAAGAGGTAACCCGCGTATGTCTGCTTCATCTCCACTCCGGTCAGCCTGCGCGAAGCTCGATGGCGAGGCAGTTCGCCACCTCGAGCGGCGCCGACGAGGGCAGCCGGACGACGAGGATGCCGTGGGCCTGCTCGAAGGGTACGGCGCCGTGGCCGAGCAGGCGGACGCCGGTGACGGATTCGCCGGCGATGGCGCGGATCACGGCCCGGCCGTCGTCCGGCCAGGCCAGCTGGAAGGCGTACACGGTGTTGTCCCGGCGGGTGAAGCGGTAGTCGGAACTCGTCCAGCTCACGCGGTCTTCGGTGAACCCGTCGATGATCACGCTCGAAGGTCCCTCGCCGAACACCGTGAAGGGTCGTGTGCCGTAGATACCCTCGCCGCAGACCTTCATCCAGGCGCCGAGCTCGTCGAGCAGGTGCGTGCATTCGAGGTCGAGCGAGCCGTCCGGCAACTGCGGCACGTTGAGTAGGAGGTTTCCGTTCTTCGACACGATGTCGACGAGCATCTCCACCACGTGGCCGGCGGTCTTGTAGACGTCACGAACGTTGTAGAACCAGTCTCCGACCGAGGTGTCCGTCTGCCAGGGCTTCGGCTGGATCCCGGGCGTCTGGCTGCGTTCGATGTCCATCACGCCGACGGCGCTGATCGCGGGCCGGCGATCCTTCTGCTGGTAGACCGCACGGTTCGTGCCGTGGATCCGTGCACTGGTGTTGTACAGGTGGGACACCGCCTGCAGACCGGGCGTGTAGTCGATCTCTCCGAAAGGCAGCGGCCCGTCCGAGTACAGAACGTCGGGCTGATAGCGATCGATCATCTCGGTCACGGCCTCGAGCCAGTGCCGGTGCCACCCGGGGTCGTCGCAGTACCACGGATCGGGCACCACGACATCTTGCTGGTAGCGGCTGTTGTCGAGGTACAGGTCCCGGTTGGCCGGATCAGTTCCGTCGTACGGCACCCCGGCGAACGGTCCGTGGCGGTCACTGCCCTTGTTGACCGACATCCATCCCAGTGCGGCACCGAGGTGCTCGGTGATGCCGAACGGCAACCCGTGATCGTCCGCGGCGGCCTTCCAAAGCGCGAGGATGTCCTTGCCAGGCCCCACCTTCACCGAGTTCCAGCGGTGGATGGCCGACTCGTAGTTGAAGAAGTTGTCGTGGTGCACGGCCTGCGCCACGAAGTACCGCGCACCGGCCGCCGTGAAGCGCTCCATCAGCTCGTGTGGGTCGAACTTCTCGGCCTTCCACAGCTGTACGACGTCCTTGTAGCCGAACTGGGACGGGTGCCCGTAGGTCCGCAGGTGGTAGCGGTACTGATCGCTGCCCTCCCGGTACATGTGGCGTGCGTACCAGTCGCCGTACCGCGGCACCGACTGCGGTCCCCAGTGCGACCAGATCCCGAGTTTCGCGTCCCGGAACCAGTCGGGGCATTCGAACGTTGTCAAAGACTCGAAGGTCGGGTCGAACGGCACTGGTCGCTCCTCGTGAGATGGGAAGTTGGACCGGCCGGAGGGCTCCGGCCGGTCCGGACGTGACTTACTTGCCGGGCATCTTGTCGTAGGCGGTTTGCTGGATCTCGAGGTAGCGCTTGAGTCCGAGGCCGTCGAGGCCCTTCAGGTAGGCGTCCCAGTCGGTGTCGATGTTCTTCGAGCCGGTGACGAACTGGAGTGCGTTCTGCTGCACGTAGCTGTCGATGTTGGTCTGCAGCGTCGCGACCTCGTTGGCCTGCGTCGGGTCGATCCACACCTTCCAGTACGGGTAGATCTTGGCCTTGTCCTCGTGGCCGGCGTACAGCTTGGTCGCCTCGTAGAGCCGTCGCTCGTAGCCCGCCTGGGAGTAGAGGTCGGTGCTGATCGCCTCGGAGTTCCGGAACCTGGCCGTGTTGTTGTACTGCGCCAGCGCGCCCCAACCCGAGTTCGGCGGCTTGCTTCCGGCCTTTTGCGGGATCTGCTTGAAGATCGGCGTCAGCGACTTGTCCAGCGCGACATCGCCGGTCGCCGGCTTGGTCCAGGTCTTGCCTTCGGTGCCGAACTGGCCGTTGATCTGACCCTCGTCGGTGAAGATGTAGTCGAGCAGCTTGATCGCCTGGATCTGCTCCTCCTGCGTCGCCTTGCTGGTCAGCACGAACGTCGCACCCGGCGCGCTCGGGAAGTTGTAGCCGGTGAAGTTCGCGCCTTCCGGCCCGGTCAGCGGCGGTACGGCGTCGTACTGCTTGTCCCGTCCGTCGGGCGAGCCGGTCGTGACGAAGATGCCCGGGTGCAGCACGGTGGCGGCGCCGAGGACGACCGTTCCGGCGTGGTTGCCCTGCTGCTGCAGGGCGTCCGGGTTCTGGGTGAAGGCGCCCTTGTCGATCAGGCCTTCCTTGTAGAGCGAGTTCAGATACTTCAGGCCGGCCTTCCAGCCATCCTTGTTCGCCTGGATGTCGACCTTGCCGTCGTTCAGTACCAGCGTCGAGTTGTTGTTGCCGCTGGTGCCTTGCGGGTCGTAGATGAAGGCGTTCATGAAGTACGGGATCAGCACGTCCCGCACGTCAGCACTGAGCGGGATTTCGTCGGCCTTGCCGTTGCCGTTCGGGTCCTGGGTCTTGAACGCCTGCAGGACCTTGCGCATGTCCTCGGTGGTCTTCGGCTGCTCCAGGCCGAGCTTCTTCAGCCAGGCCGAGTTCATCCACAGCTTGTCCTGGTACGTGCAGTGGAAGCAGTCGACCCACTGGGGTATCCCGTAGATCTTGCCGTCCGGCGCGGTCGCCATCGCCTTCCACTCCGGCGTCGCGTCCAGCGCCTTCTTGATGTTCGGCGCGTACTGGTCGATCAACTGGTTCAGGGGTACGACGACACCCTGGTTCGAGAGCTTCAGCAGGTCGGTCTGGGTGAACTGGTCGACCCACGGGATCAGCAGGTACAGGTCCGGATAGTCACCGCTGGCCAGCGAGATCTGCCGCTTCTCCTTGGCCGGGCCGCCGTCGAAGGTGGTGTTCTGCCACTTGATGGTGAGGTTGAACTTGTCCTTCACCGTCTTGGTGAAGTCGTTCGTGGCCAGGTTCCAGTCGGCCGACTGCGGCGCGAACACATCGAGGGTGACCGCAGGATTCCCGGTGATCGTGGGCAATGGCTTACCCACCTGATCGTCCGATCCGCCGCCACCGGAACAGGCGGCGAGCGTGAGTGCCAGGAGACTCAGGCCGGCGATTGCGGCACGCCTCCGCTTTGTGAACTGTACAGACATAGGTCCCTCACAGGGGTCGAGGTGATGCGGAGGATCAGCCCTTGACGGCGCCGATCATGATTCCCTTGGTGAAATAGCGCGCGACGAACGGATAGATGAGCAGCACCGGGACGCTCGCCACCACGATCAGCGAGTACTTGAGCAAGTCAGCCAGTTGCTGGCGTTGCAGGACGACGGAGGCGTCGACAGCTCCACCGCCGGTCGTGTTCAGGATGAGGATGTTGCGCAGGACCAGCTGGAGCGGGAACAGGTCCGGGTTCTTCAGGTAGATCAGCGCGTCGAAGTACGAGTTCCACTGCATGATCGCGTACATCAGCGCGACCACCGCGATCATCGGTTTCGCCAGTGGGATCACCACCGACCACAGGAACCGCAGGTCACCACACCCGTCCAGCTGGGCGGCCTCGACCAGTTCGTCGGGGATCGCGGTCCGGAAGTAGGTCCGGGCGATGATGACCTGCCAGACCCCGATCGCCTGCGGGATGATCAGCGCCCACCGCGTGTCCAGCAGGCCGGCCGACTGGACCACGAGGTACGTCGGGATCAGGCCGCCGGTGAACAGCATCGTGAACAGGATCAACGTCATCACGACGTTCCGGCCGACCAATGTCCGCCGCGACATCGGGTAGGCGATCGCGATCGTCATGATGACGCTGACGATCGTGCCGACGACCGTGTAGAACAACGAGTTCAGATACCCCTGGACGATCTGCGGGTTCTGGAACACCGCCTCGTACCCGCGCAGCGTGAACTCCACCGGCCAGAACAGCACCCGACCGGACGACACCGCCTCGGCACTGCTGAACGAGCTGGCCACGATGTACAGCAGCGGCAGCAGGACTACCGCGAAGAACACCGCCAGCAGCAGGTACACGCAGATCAGGAAGATCCGGTCGGTCCGCGGTTCGTGGATCCGGCGGGTCCGTGCTGCCCGTCGTTCGATCCGCTTGCTCGGCGCCGGTTTCACTTCGGTCTGGACGCTCATGACCACAATCCGTTCCCGGTGATCCGCTTGGCGATCGTGTTCACCATCAGCAGCAGCGCGAGGTTGATGACCGAGTTGAACAGACCGATCGCGGTCGCCCCGCTGAAGTCGGCATTCAGCAGACCCGTCTTGTAGACGTAGGTGGCGATGATCTCGGACTCACTCAGGTTGAGCGGGTTCTGGAACAGGAACGCCTTCTCGAAGCCGATCGCCATGATGTTGCCGACCGCAAGCACCAGGATGATCACGGCCGTCGGCATGATGCCAGGCAGGTCCACGTGCCGGATCCGCTGCAGCCGGCTCGCACCGTCGATCCGGGCCGACTCGTGCAACGCCGGATCGATCCCGGACAACGCAGCCAGGTAGATCACCGCGGAGTACCCGGTGGTCTGCCAGACATCGGACCAGACGTAGATGTGCCGGAAGTAGTCCGGGTTCCCGAGAAAGTCGACCGCCGGTACGCCGAAGAAGCCCAGCCCCTCGTTGACGATGCCGAGCCGCGGCGACAGCACCAGGATCGTCATCGACACGACCACCACGGTCGAGATGAAGTACGGCGCGTACGTGACCAGCTGGACGCTTCGCTTGAACAATCCGTTGCGGATCTCGTTCAGCGCCAGCGCGAGGATGATCGCGATCGGGAAGCTGGCCGCGACGGTGTAGACCGACAGGATGAAGGTGTTCTTCACCAGGGTCCAGAACACCGGGTTGTGGAAGAACAGCTCGAAGTTCTGCCAGCCGACCCACGGGCTCCCCCAGATACCCTTGGTCACGTTGAAACTCTTGAACGCCAGCACCGCGTTCGACATCGGGATGTACTTGAACACCGCGAACCAGACCAGCGGCACGACCATCAGCAAGTACAGCGTCCAGTGCCGACGCAAGCTGCGGCGTAGTCCCTTGATCCCGGGTCGCTCCCGCTGCCGTCGCCTGGGCCGGGTCGTCTCACCGGCCGGTGGCCGGATGGTTGTCAGGGTTGCCATGAAACCTCCTCCTCCAAGCCGGCGATCAACTCGAGCTCACGCGGTGACCGACGCCGGCCGTCAACCTGACCGGCATCCGATCGTCGCCGTGGCGTACGACCCGCTCCTGATCCCGATCGGCGGTCAGGACTGCTTCGACGCTGCCTGGCGTCCAGGCGATGTCGACGGTGACCCCGCCACGAGCTCTCAGGCCCGTCACCCGCCCGCTCGGCCATTCGGCAGGCAGGGCGGGCAGCAAGTGAATCTCGCCGGTGTGACTGTGCAGCAACATCTCCACGATTCCCGCCGTAGCACCGAAGTTGCCGTCGATCTGGAACGGCGGATGTGCACAAAACAAGTTCGGGTAGACCCCCGCGCCGCTACCAGGTCGCCCGATCGCCGTGTCGTCCGCGGGCCGCAGGAACGCGCGGACCAAGCGGTGCGCCGCAACCGCGTCGCGGAGGCGTGCTCGCAGATTGATCTTCCACGCCAGCGACCACCCCGTAGCCTCGTCGCCCCGCAGGTCCAACGTCCGCGCCGCCGCGGCCGCGAGGACCGGTGTGCTGTCCAGCGTGATCGCATCGCCCGGATGGAGACCGACCAGGTGCGACATGTGCCGGTGGTGCGGATCTTCTTCGAGCAGGTCCGCTGCCCACTCCTGCAGCTGTCCCTGCGCACCGACCGGCGGCTCGGGCAGTCGCTTGCGGGCAGTGGACAGCTCAGCGACAAGGGGGTCGACAACATCGAGCAGCTCGGCAGCCTGTTCGACCCGCTGGAAGAGATCCGAGATGAGGGTCAGGTCCATGGTCGCCGACCGGGTCACCGATGCGGGCTGTCCGTCGTCGGCGATGTAGTCGTTCTCCGGCGATGTCGACGGCGCCGTACCGAGGGTGCCGTCCGGCATCTCCACCAGCCAGTCCAGGCAGAACTCCGCGGCCCCCCGCAGCACGCGCCACGACTCGCCGAGGAACTCCAGATCCCCGGTGAACGCGTAGTGGTCCCACAGATGGCGCGACAGCCAGGCACCGGCCATCGGCCAGTTCGACCACCGCGGATCACCCTCGACCGGGAACGTCCAGCACCATGCGTCGGCATTGTGGTGCGCGGTCCAACCGCCGCAACCGTACCGTTCGCGAGCCGTACGACGACCCGCCTGGGCAAGCTGATCGATATACCGGAGCAGCGGTTCGTGACACTCGGACAGGTTGGTCGTCTCCGCCGGCCAGTAGTTCATCTCGGTGTTGATGTTGATCGTGAAGTTCGAACTCCACGGCGGCCGCAGGATCTCGTTCCAGATCCCCTGCAGATTCGTCGGCAGGCCGCCCGATCGCGAACTCGCGATCATCAGGTAGCGACCGTAGTTGAAGAGCAACGCCGCCAGCGCGGGGTCCTCGACGTCGCCCGCTCGCGCGACCCGGCCGTCGGTCGGCAGATCCGCCTGACCTGCCGGACCGGCCAACTCGAGCGACGAACGACGGAACAGCCGCTGGTGATCCTGCCGATGATCAGCCAGGAGTTGGGCGTACTCGCGATCGCGCGCCGCCAGCACCATCTGATCCGCGGCAGCCCAGCAGTCCGCTGCCGATCGAGTCGGCGAGGTCGACGGCCCGGCGTACCCAGTGCCGGTGGAGAGGATCAGCGTGACTTCGGTTGCGTCTTCGACCGTGAGCTCGGTTTCGCCGGCCCGGATCTCTCCGTCGCTCGTGGCCCGCAGTGCGATCGCCGCCTCCATGCCGCGGTCCGCGCCCTCGGAGTACCGGATCGGTTCCGGAACATCGCGATGCGGAGGAGCGACATCGGCAGGAGCCTGCAGCAGCAATCCGAGCCCGTCCTCGACCGCATGCGCTCGCGAATGCAGCTGCGATGTCAACCGGCACGTCAGCGCCAGCACCGGCTGGGAGGCGGTCATTCGCACAACCAGGACACCGTCCGGCGCACTGACGAAGGCCTCCTGCCGCACCACAACTCCGCCGATGTCGAACTCCGCCGTTGCCGTCGCGGTATCGAGATCAAGCTCCCGCCGGTAGTGCGCCACATCGCCGGCGGCAGGCGTGGCGCCATCGACACGAAGGTCGAGCAGGAGATCGCCCAGGGGCAGGTACGCCTGGCAGTAGCCGGAGTGAAAACCGCGCGCCAACTCGTGCGCCCGGCGAATGTCGCCGTCCCCGAGCGCCTCGCGCACAGCCTGTACGGCGTCGGCACCGGTCGCACCGAGCGGAGTCGACAACGAGCGAGCGGTCTCCGGTCCGCCGGACCACAAAGTCTCGTCGTTCAGTCCGATCCGATCCCTGCCGATACCACCGAAGCACATCGCCCCGATCCGCCCGTTGCCGAGCGGCAACGCCTCCAGCCACGTTGCAGCCGACCGGTCGTAGAACAGCCGCTGCATACCGGAGCGGTCCGAGCTCACCAGGTTGCCCATACCACGGTCCTCCGTCGAGATGACGAGGTATTAATCCTATGAATTGTCGGGATCGTAGCGCTCGCTCGCACATTGGTCCATACTGAACGGCATCAAAGCTCAGAAAGATCCCATCTATCGCTGATCGACAGGGGCCTGCCATGCCACGCATCACCTCGGTGGAGGTCGTCGACGTCCGCTTCCCGACCTCGCTGACCAGCGACGGATCCGACGCGATGAACAAGGACGGCGACCACTCCGCGGCCTACGTCGTCCTGCACACCGACGACCCGGATCTCGCCGGGCACGGCTTCACCTTCACCATCGGGCGCGGTAACGACCTGTGCGTCGCCGCCGCCGCTCAGCGCGCCGAGCCACTGGTCGGGCGAGACGTCGGCGAACTGTGTGAAGACCTCGGCGGGACCTACCGCGAACTGCAGTCGGACAGCCAGCTGCGATGGCTCGGCCCGGACAAGGGCGTCATCCATCTGGCCCTGGCCGCGGTCATGAACGCGGTGTGGGATCTGGCTGCGCGACGGGCCGGCGTACCACTCTGGCGGCTGCTGACGGACATGTCGCCCGAACAACTCGTCGAGGCCGCCGATCTGCGGTATCTCACCGACGTGCTGACACCGGAACAAGCTGTCACCCTGCTCAAACAGCAAGAATTGGGCCGCAAGCAACGAATCGAGGAACTCGAGGCATCCGGCTACCCGTGCTACACCACCTCCGCCGGATGGCTCGGGTACTCCGACGCCAAACTGCGCAGGCTCTGCGAGGAAGCCGTTGCCTCAGGCTACAAACACGTCAAGCTCAAGGTCGGCGCCGACCTGGACGACGACATCCGGCGCTGCGGCATCGCCCGCGAGGTTCTCGGGCCGGACGGTCACCTGATGATTGACGCGAACCAGGTGTGGGATGTGCCGCAGGCGATCGAATGGGTCAAGGCGCTGGCCGAGTTCGACCCGCTGTGGATCGAGGAACCGACCAGTCCCGACGACATCCTCGGTCACGCCGCGATCCGCAAGGCCGTGGCGCCCATCGGCGTCGCCACCGGCGAGCATGGGATGAACCGGGTGCTCTTCAAGCAGATGTTCCAAGCCGGCGCCATCGACTACTGCCAGCTCGACGCAGCCCGCCTCGGCAGCGTCAACGAAGTACTCGCGGTCTACCTTCTCGCCGCGGTGTTCGACGTACCGGTCTGCCCACACGCGGGTGGTGTCGGCCTGTGCGAGCTCGTCCAGCACCTTGCGATCTTCGACTACGTAGCCGTATCAGGCAGCCTCGACCGCCGCGTGACCGAGTACGTCGACCACCTGCACGAACACTTCGTCGACCCCTGCGTGATCCGGAACGGTGCGTACGTGCTTCCGAGCACACCGGGCTACAGTGCCGAGATGTACAGAGCGTCACTGCAGACCTATCAGTTCCCGGACGGTGCCTACTGGGCAGCCCGCGCGGACAGTGAGCCACTTCCATGACCCCCGGCAAGCTGGCCGAGCAGTCGCGCACCCCCGGCGTTTCACAGACCGACGTCGTAGTCGAGAGCATCCGGCAGATGATCATCGACGGCCGGCTCCGGCCGGGCGACCGGCTTCCCGTCGAGAAGGACCTCGCGGCGGCATTCGGCGTGTCCAGGAACCCCTTGCGCGAGGGGGTGCGCGCCCTGTCGATGATGGGAGTCCTCGAGACGCGCCAAGGTGACGGTACCTATGTCACCAAGCTGGATTCTTCGATGCTGCTGGCCCCGCTCGGCTTCGTTGTCGACCTGCAGGACGGCAGCGGGACCCATCACCTGCACGCAGTACGCCGGATCCTGGAGACCGAAGCCGCCGCCGCGGCCGCGCTGCGGATCGGCTCCGCGGAGCTCGACGCCGCCGCCGAACTGTTGCGCCACAACGAAGCCCAACTGACACTCGACGAGCCCAACCACGAGACGGTGATCGAGAACGACATCGCCTTCCATCGCATCATCGCGGAGGCGGCCTGCAACCCTGTGCTGGCCGCGCTGATCGACGCGCTGGGTGGACGAACGATGCGCGACCGGCTGCGCCGATCCATCTCCCAGCCCGGCGCCGACGAGACCGCCCACCGCGAGCACCTCTCGATCCTCGCCGCACTGACAGCCCAGGACCCCGACCGGGCACGCACCCGGATGGCAGCCCACCTGTTCACCGTCGAGGACTACCTCCGCGAACGAAGCATCGTGAGCCCGACCACGAAATGAGAGCTGTGGATGAAGCTGCTGCGCTGGAGTACGCCTGACCTGACACTCACCTTCGCGCTTGACGACGGCCCGGTGCGGCTCATCGCCGTACGCCCAGCCTCACAGCCGGACGGCAGAGAGGCGGACCCCAGCCAGCCACTCGTCGAGGTCTCCGCCGTCGGGCACGGACTCTCGCCGAGCACCAACCGGCACGTCGACACCAGTCTTGGGCAACAGTTGCGCTACGTCCGTCACGAGGAAACCCAGACGACGTTGCAGATCACTCAGGAGGAGCCCACCACCGGTCTGCGCGTCACCACTGTGCTCGAAGCCCGCGCCGGCGTACGCGCCTGGTCCGAAGCCTCGATAGCCGGCCCGGGGAGGCTTGAACTCACGTTCCTGTCGTCCCTGGTCGTCGGCCTCGCGTCGATCGACGCCGAGCTGTATTCCGCCGCCAACAGCTGGATGGCGGAGAACCGATGGTCAGCCCGGCCACTGCGCGCTGAGGCACTGGCGAACATCGTCCGCGATCCGCATCATCACGTCGCCCGAAGCCGGCAGACGGTGACCAACACCGGCTCATGGTCGAGCGGGGAGCGGCTGCCCGTCGGTGTGCTCGTCGAGTCGGGTACGCCGTACGCCCTCGGCTGGCAGATCGAGCACAACGGACCGTGGCACTACGAGATCGGCGAGACCCGGCGTGGCGGCTACTTGCTGCTCAGCGGCCCCACCGACCAGGAACATCAATGGAGTGTCGAGCTCACAGCCGGCAAGCCATTCACGACGGTTCCCGTGTCACTCGTCGTCGGAACGGATCGAGACAGTGTGTTCGCCGCACTCACCCGTCAACGCCGCGCCGTACGCAACCGACGTCCGATCGACGACCGGATGCCGGTGATCTTCAACGACTACATGAACACCCTCGTGGGCGATCCGACGACCGAGAAACTTCTGCCGCTGATCGACGCGGCCGCGGACGTGGGGGCGGATTACTTCTGCATCGACGCCGGATGGTACGCCGACGGTGACTGGTGGAACACCGTCGGAGCCTGGCAACCGTCGACCACCCGGTTCCCGAACGGGCTCACCGAGGTGATCGACCGGATCCACTCACACGGCATGGTGCCCGGCCTCTGGCTCGAGCCCGAGGTGATCGGGGTCCACGCGCCGATCGCCCGCGAACTCCCCGACGACGCGTTCCTCACTCGCCGCGGCACTCGGGTCGCAGAGTCCGGCCGCTACCTGCTCGACCTGCGCAACCCGCTGGCTCGGCAGCACCTCGACGACACGGTCGACCGGCTGGTCACCGACTTCGGCGTCGGCTTCT
>NZ_JBEZYF010000081.1:0-39166 GCF_040638415.1 Kribbella sp. NPDC026596
ACCAGGAACGGCAGCGCCTGCACCGTCACGCCGACGAACATCGTCGCCCAGGTTCGCACCCCGTCGTCGGTGAACAGACCGTTGAAGATCCGCCGTCCGAACAACGCCAGCCCGACCAGCAGAACCAAGGTCGCGGTGAAGACGATCGAGGACCCTTCAGACTCCTTCACGGTGCCGGACGGCGTCGTCATGGGCGGCATCCTGACACAAAGTACTTGCAAATGAAAATCAGCGTCATCCCGGTCGGGAGCTGTGTGGCAGGGTGGAGGTATGGATGCCGACGTGGTGCGCGCAGTCAACGACCTCACCACCCGCTGGGCCCGCGAACTCCCGGCGGGGAACACCGTGGTGTCCGGGCTCGGCCTGTGGCCGTTGCTCGCGATCCTGGCGACCGCCGCCGACGAACCGGGCCGCGCCGAGCTGGCTGCCGCTGCCGGTCTTCCGGCCGACCAGGGATCCCGGCAGGCGCACGCATTGATCCAGGCGATCGAGGGGTCGGCCGATCTGCACGCGGCGCTGGGTGTGTGGGTGAGCGAGCACCTCAAGCTCTCCGAGTCCTTCGACAGCATCATGCCGGCGCCGCTGGTGGGCATGCTCACCGGGCAGGCCGCCGTCGACAAGCCGAAGCTCGACGCGTGGGCGGCGCGGCACACGAACGACCTGATCCGTGAGATGCCGCTCGAGATCACGCCGGACGTCATGCTCGTGCTCGCCTCCGCGCTGTCGTTGCGCACCACGTGGGTCCGCCCGTTCACCGAGCAGATCAGGCGCGTGGGCGATGGTCCGTGGGCCGGTTCGTGGCATTGGCTGGACCGCGTCGACGATGATCTGAAGGCCGTACGGCGTTATGACGATCTGACCGTGATCACAGTGCGCGGTGACGCGGATGTCGACGTATTGCTTGGAGTGGGTTCCGGCGGGCAGGCCGACGTACTCGCGGGGTTGCTCGACGCCGCGGCCCGACCGGGCGACGGCGTATCCGGAAGCCAGTTGATCGACCAGGGGGAGCCTGGCGCGGAGGTCGCTCCCGGGGTGAAGATCGGCCAGACTACGGCGCCGCGGCCGGATCTGAAGCTGACGTTGCCGTCGTTCAACGTCGAGGCGGAGCACGATCTACTGGCGTTGCGTGAGCTCTTCGGGCTGAGCGCGGTCACCACGGATCCGGGCGAGCGCGGTCACTTCAGCGCGATCAGTCCGACCCCGCTCGCCGTCGGGCAGGCCAAGCAGAAGGTGCTCGCACGGTTCTTCGCGACCGGGTTCGAGGCCGCGGCCGTCACGTCGATGGCGCTGATGCGCGCGTCGATGCCGACCCGCCAGGCCCGCCGGCTCGACGTTGCACTGGACCGGCCGTTCGCGTTCGCCGCCGTACTGCGGGAGTCCCGCCTGCCGATCGTGGCCGGCTGGGTCGCGACTCCTACCGAGCCGGGCGCCTAGGACGCCGGTTCGGCCGGGAGACTGAACAGCCGGTTGAGCAGCGCGGACGCCTCGTCGACGCCCGCCTGGTCGCCGGTCAGCAGCAAGTCGAACAACAACCCACGGGACGCGGCCAGACCGAGCCGTGCGTACGCCGGTGCTTCCTCCGGCGGGATGCCCGCGCGGATGCACAACTCGATCACCGGTGGCAGCCACACGTTGATCAGATCTGCCTTCAGAGCCTCGGTGTGCGGCAGATCCTGCATGGCGTGTGCGCTGAGCTCGAAGAACAACGGCCCGTAGATCAGCGTCGCCTCGGTGACACGTCGCCAGAACAGTTCGTTCTGCTCGGCCAGGGGTAGGTCGGTCGCCATCACCTCGGCCAGCAGATCGCGCTGCTGTTGTTCGACGGTGCGCACCACCTCGGCGAGCAATCCCTCGCGGGAGCCGAAGTGGTAGATCAGCATCCGGTGGCTGGTGCCGATCGAGGTCGCGATACTACGCAGGCTGGCGTCTCCGATGCCGTTCTTCGCGAAGTGCTCGACGGCCTCGGACAGCAGAGACTCACGACTCACTGATTTGCTTCAGCTTTGCCGTCTCGGTCGCGATGTACCGCTTGGTTAGACCGGCGTACAGCTTGCCGAACAGCCAGCCGAGCGGACCCTCCTGGATGATCGTCGCGGTCGCCACCGTGCCTTCCGGCGTACTGACGACGCGGTGACCGCCGGTGGTCTTGATGCCGGGACCTTTGGAGACCCACTCGAAGTACTCGCCCTCCTTGAGTTCCGTCACCTCCCAGATCGCGACCGGCAGCTTCGGCTGGCGGATCCGGGTCTTGGCGCCGATGTGGATGCGGCCCGCGTCGAGCCGCTCGACGGATTCGACGGTCGGGGTCCACTCGGGCCACCGCTCGACGTCGCTGAACACCTGCCACACCCGCTCGGGGGAGGCCTGAATCGTGCTGGAATGATCGAAGCGCATGTACCAAATGGTACATCAGGCCAAGAGAAAGGTCAGCACTGTGTCAGGCTTCGACGGGCGTCCGTCGCGCTCGTTCTGGTGCCAGGTAGGGTCTGTGGCCATGGCTGAGCAGAACGTCCCGCAAAACCTGGAGAACGAGCAGGACCCGGGCGCGAACACCCAGATGTTCCGCGCCTTCGTCAACGAGGGCCAGACCGAGGCCACCACCGATCCCAAGCTGAACGGCCGCGTCCTGGCCGTCGTCGGTGCCGCGGTGGTCCTGATCGCGGTTATCGCCGCGATCGCCGTCTTCTGACGGGTTGTCCACCCTCCACGTCGAGGTCGTCAGGGTCTTCACCGACCCCGACGGCCGGTTCGGCAACCCCCTCGGCATCGTCGAAGGCCACCTCGTCCCACCCGCCGACCGCCGGCGCGTCGCCGCCGAACTCGGCTACAGCGAGACCGTGTACGTCGACGATCCGGCGACCGGCACTCTCCGCATCTACACAGCCACGGGCGAGATGTCCTTCGCCGGCCACCCCACCGTCGGCGCCGCCTGGTGGCTCCACCACCACGGCCACCCGGTCGACACCCTCCACGTCCCCGCGGGCCGCATCCCCGTCACCCGCACCGGCGACCTGATCTCCGTCCGAGCCGACACCACCTGGGGCAGCACCTGGGACTGGCATCAGCTGCCCACCCCCGACGACGTGCTGTCCGCCGACCCCACGACGTACTCAGCCGGCCACACCTTCCTCTGGTCCTGGATCGACGAGCCCACCGCCACCATCCGAGCCCGAGCCTTCGCCCCCGCCATGGGTGTCCCCGAAGACGAAGCCACCGGCTCCGCCGTCACCCAACTAACCGCCCAACTCTCCCGGGACCTCCTCGTCATCCAAGGCGCCGGCTCCCACCTCCACACCACCTGGCACCCCCCGACCCATGCCACCGTGGGCGGCCGAGTGCACCCAGCAGAACCCCGCACCTTCAGCGTCTGACAGCACTTCTGCGGCCAAAAAACCAGGGGTCCGGACGAGGTTTGTCACTTGTTGCAATTTCGTTGACGCGTCGGGTAACGGCCGGTCACTCTTAGTCCGCCCTCAGCATCGCTGGGTGGCGCACCTCGGGGGTGCTCGCAGTTCGGCTGTTGTCACTTTCAGGGGTGGGGTTATGTCGTCCAACGGGTGGTTTCTGCGCGCGCTCGTGCGCCAGGTCGGAGTTATCTCGGTCATCGCCGCGGGGCTGGTCGCGGTTCCCGCGGCCGCCAAGCCGGTGAGTCCACCGGCATCCGCCAAGACGGTTGCCGAGGCGACTCGGCTGGCGGCTCAGTACGGCACCTCGGTCGAGGTCGAGGAGAAGACGACGGAGTACTCGCGGACCGTCGCGACGCCGCACGGGACGCTCAGCGCCGAGGTGTCGAACCAGCCGGTGCGGGTGAAGAAGGACTCGGGCTGGGTGCTGATCGACACCACGCTGGCCACCCGGCCAGACGGCATGATCGCGCCGAAGGCGTCGACGAGTGACGTCGCCTTCTCGGGCGGCGGCGACGGCGTGCTGGCGCGGTACACCGACAGCGACGGCGTCTTCGAAATGAAGTCGCCCTGGCCGCTGGCGAAACCGGTGATCGCCGGCTCCATCGCCACGTACGCCGATGTACTTCCCGGCGTGGACCTGGCGGTCGACGCCACCAAGGAAGGGTTCAGCTACAACCTCGTGGTCAAGTCACGCGCGGCGGCGGCGAATCCGGCCCTGCGGACGCTGACGTTCCCGGTGACGACGCGGAACCTCGAACTGCGGACCACGCAGGCCGGGCGTCCGGCGTACGTCGACCGCGAGGGGCGGCAGGTGCTGACTGTCGGCGAGGCACTGATGTGGGACTCGGCCGGCGCGAGCAGCAGGTCGAAGTCGAACGCCGCCGCAGCGGTCGACGAAGGTCCGTCCGGTCAGGCGAAGCGAGCCCTGATGCAGTTCGGCGGTGACGCGAAGGGGCTGACCGTCACGCCGGATCAGCGGATGCTCAAGGACGCAGCCACCGTCTTCCCGGTCGTCCTCGATCCGACCATCACGGGCACCGCGCCCAAGACCGGCTGGACCGCCGCCTGGGAGCTGTATCCGACCACGTCGTTCTGGAAGACCACGCACAGCCTCGGGGTCGGCTACGAGGGATTCGAGCAGAACAAGATCGTCCGGTCGTTCTTCCAGTTCGACACCAGGGCGTTCACCAGCAAGAAGATCATCTCCGCATCGCTGCGGACCTACGAGATCCACTCCGCGAGTTGCTCGGACCGGCAGGTGACCTTGTCGCGGACCGGCCCGATCTCGTCGGCCACGACGTGGAACAAGCAACCGGCGTGGCAGGCCGACGTCGCGACCTACGTCGGTGCGAACGGCTACAACTCGTCCTGTCCGGCGGCCTTCGTCGAGTTCGGCGTGACGAGTTCGATCCAGTACACCTCTACCGCGAACGGCAGCGTGGCCACGTTCCGCCTCCGGGCGGCCAACGAGGCGGATGAGATCGCCTGGAAGCAGTTCGACAGCACGGGCATCCTGACCATCGAGTACGTCGCCTACCCGTTGCCGGCGTACGAGCTCGGCGCCGCGACCGCGACGGACCTGCCCAGCCCGTGCGCGCCGTCCAGCAACCCGACCGTCGTGGCGTCACTGCGGCCGCAGGTCTCCGCCAAGGGCCGGGTCGGCGCGGGCGACCCGAGCGCACGCATCGTTGTCCAGTTCCAGATCATCAGCCAGTCCCAGCAGATCTGGGAGTTCCAGGGCGCGACCGTGTCTCCCGGCGTACTGGTCAAACTCACCGCTCCCGCCAACCTGGCCAACGGGTCGCTCTACACCTACCGGGCCCGGACCCTCTATGCCATCCCCGGTGGGACGCTGGCGTCGGCCTGGTCGGGCACGTGCTACTTCAAGGTGGACACGACACCTCCACCCGCTCCGACCATCACCGCCAGCTACAACGGCACGCCGTTGTCGGATTGCCTGACCAGCTCCACGCCTGACGTGTGCCCGGAGTCGGTGCCGTTCGGCGCCAAGGTCACCTACACGATCTCGTCGACCAGTACCGACGTCGTTGCCCTCAGCTACGGCTTCAACGGCAAGATGACCAAGGTCAACGGCCGCTCGGTCACCGTCTCGCTGCTCACACCAGGGCAGACCCTGATGACGCTCGGAGCGGTCAGCCATGACGCGGCCGCGCACACCAGTACGACGAAGTACTTCCGGATCAACGTGGGTCCGGGTCTGCCCCCGTCCGGCGCCTGGAACTTGGACGAAGCACCGGGTACGACGACGGCGGCCGACTCCTCGGGCAAGAACCACCCACTGACCGTCACGGGCGCCGAGTTCGACGACGCCGGCCGGGTCGGCGGCTCGCTGACCTTCGACGGTGACAACGCCAATGGCAACCGGGCGACCGTGTCCGGTGCCGCGAGCGTCATCGACACCTCGCAGAACTTCTCCATCTCGGCCTGGGTTCGCCCGACCGCCGTGAAGGACGCCGGGGTCGTGGCCATCACCGGAACTCAGGCGAACGGCGGTCTCCTGCGGTACTCCGCCTCGGTGAACCGCTGGGCCTTCATCCAGAACGTCAGCGACTCGAGTACCGCGGCCCAGGCCCGGGTGGATTCGCTGGCCCCGCCGGTCCTCAACGTCTGGACGCATCTGCTGGGTGTCTTCAACGCCACGGACAAGACGATCTCCCTGTATGTGAACGGCCGTCTGCAAGCGACCGCGAGCTTCACCTACACGCCATGGAAGGCAACCGGCACGGTCGAGGTGGGCTCGTACCGGGTCGGGACGGGCATCGGCGTACTGGCCGGCGCGGTCGACGACGTGAAGATCTACCCGCGGGTCCTGTCCGCCACCGAGGCGAACGAGGTGGCCGACCCGCGAACCGGTCCGTCCGGAAATGACGAGCCGGTCGCCTCGTTGGCCACGAGGTACCCGTTCGACAGCATCGCACCGCGGCCCAACGGCCTGTGGGTGACCGACGACACTGTGTACGGCCAGGGCCTGACGGTCAGCGGTTTCGCCGGTTCGCCGGATCAGTCGTCGGCAATCGTCGAAGACCCCGAACGGGGCAACGTCCTGGCGGCCACCGGATCGACTTCGGAGCTCCTCGCTGTCAACCGGGCGCTGGTCGACTCGACGGCATCCTTCACCGTGACTATGTGGGTCAAGGTCCAGGATCCGACCAAGCCGCAGGTGTTCGTGCGGCAGCTCGGAGCCAAGAAGGACTCCTGGCGGATCGAATACCGGCCGAGCGTGGACGACAACGCCCTGTGGGTCTTCAGCAGAGCCCCGAGCGACACGGATTCCGCTGTGTACGTCGATGCCACCCAGTCGACCAACCAGACCACCGCAGGCGAGTGGACGGCGTTGGCAGCGGAGTACAGCGCTGCCACCGACGAGATGACGTTGCTCGTCACCGATCGGTCCGGCGACGGAGGTACCGAGTCGTTCACGACCCCCATCCAGGGCAGCGCGGCGATCGTCGCGCGGCCGGACGAGACCGATACGACGTACGCGCCCTTCAACGGCTACCTGGATGACCTGCGGGTCTACACGGGCGTTGTACCGCAACGCCAGCTGTGCATCGAATTCAGCGGCGACCCGACGGAGTGCTCCTGATGAATCGACGTCTGCGCACACTACGGACCCGGGCACTTCCGGTCCTGCTCGCGCTGTCGCTGACCGCGGCCGTGGCGATCGTCGGGCCTACCGGCTCGGCCGAGGCCGATAGCCCGAATCGGCCGAAGCCGGTCAAGACCAAGAGCGTCAAGGTCGAGAACGTTCCGCCGATCGCGCCGCCGGTCGAGTCCGCGGACCTGAAGAAGGCGGTCGCCGAGACCGCCGAGTTCGCGAGCCGGCCGGTGAACTGGCCGGCTCCGGGCCACCGGAGCGTCGTTGTCGATGCGGCGTCCGGATCCAGCGGGCTCGTTGCCGCTCGCTCGGCGCAGCGGGGCGGCAGCGCAACGGTCGACCTCGAGTTCCTCGACCAGGCGGCGAGCGCGCGAGCCGGTGTCAGCGGCGTACTGGTCAAGGCGAAGGCTGCGGCGCGATCCGATGTCCAGCTGACGTTCGACTACTCCGGCTACGCGAATGCTTTTGGCGGTGACTGGGGGTCGCGCCTGGAGATCGTTGCCCTGCCGGCTTGCATCCTCACGACGCCCGAAATCCCGGCGTGCTCGACCAGCACGCCGTTGCCCACGGACAACGACTCCGCGAAGAACACGGTCACCGCGACTACGGCTGTCAGCGCACAGCAGTCGGTCTTCGCGATCACCGCCGGCTCGGACTCGAGTACGGGCGACTACGCGGCCACGGGACTGTCCGCGGCGTCGAGTTGGTCGGGTGGCGGGGCGAGTGGGGACTTCACCTGGTCCTACCCGCTCCGGATGCCGCCCGCGGCCGCGGGACCGGCGCCGACCTTGTCATTCCAGTACTCCGCCCAGTCGGTGGACGGTCGCACTTCGGCCACGAACAACCAGGTCTCCTGGGTCGGTGAAGGCTTTGACCTGACGGAATCCTTCATCGAGCGCAAGTACACGAGCTGTGACGAGGACGGCAACGTCGGCAAGTACGACCAGTGCTGGAAGTACGACAACGCCACGCTGACGCTGAACGGCAGGTCCAACGAGCTGATCCGGGCCTCTGGGGACACGATCGGCGCGAGCACCTGGAAGCTCAAGAACGACGACGGGTCGCGGGTCGAGAAGCTCATCGGCACCGATGACAACGGTGATGCGCGCAAGGAGTACTGGCGCGTCACGACCACCGACGGGACGCAGTACTACTTCGGCAAGCACAAGCTGAAGGCCGGTCTCACCGCCGTGACCAACTCGGTGTTCACCGCTCCGGTGTTCGGTGACGATGCAGCCGAGCCGTGCCACCAGTCGACGTTCGCCGCGTCCAGCTGCAACCTGGCCTGGCGCTGGAATCTCGACTACGTGGTCGACCTGCATGGCAACGCGATGTCGTACTGGTACACCAAGGAGACCAACAACTACGCGAAGAACGGCGTCGCCTCGCCCGGCACTCCGTACGTCCGCGCCGGTTATCTCAACCGGATCGATTACGGGCTGCGCGACGCCTCACTCACCGACACCACGAAGGCCCCGCAGCAGGTCGTCTTCACCACGGCCGAGCGCTGCCTGGCGAACTGCTCGGTGCTGAACGCAACGACCAAGGCCAACTGGCCGGATGTTCCGTTCGACCAGGTCTGCGATCCGGCGACGGCCTGCACCAACAAGGTGTCGCCGACCTTCTTCACCCGCAAACGCCTGTACCAGATCCAGACGCAGGTGCTGAACGGTACGACGTACCAGCCGGTCGACTTCTGGCAGACCAACCTGACCTTCCCGTCGACCGGCGACGGCAGTGACGGCAAGCCAATGTGGCTCAACGGCATCTCGCACAGCGGCAAGGTCGGTACGGCGCTCAGCGTGCCCGACGTGACCTTCAAGCCGGTCGGCCTGGCGAACCGCGTCGACTCCGGGTCCGACGGCCTGAACGGCCTGATCCGCTTCCGGATCGGCGAGATCAACACCGAGACCGGCGCCAAGATCATGGTCAACTACGCCGGTAAGGAGTGCATGTCCGGGGAGCGGCCGGACAAGGACAGCAATACCAAGCGTTGTTATCCGGTGAAGTGGAAGCCACCGCGTGAGGTCGAGCGCGAGGACTGGTTCCACAAGTACGTTCTGGACAACGTGGTGACGTCGGACCAGACCGGCAACGGCGCGACGATGGTCACGCAGTACGTCTACTCCGGCGGTGGAGCCTGGCGCTACCAGGAATCGCCGATGCTGAAGGACGACGACAAAACCTGGTCGGACTGGCGCGGGTACAGCCTGGTCACGACCTACACCGGCGACTCGAGCGACACCACCTCGCCGCGCAGCAGGTCGGTCACGAAGTACTTCCGCGGCATGAACGGCGACAAGCTCGAAGGAACGACCGCCGTCAAGAACGTCGACGTCACCGACACGACGGGCGCGGTCCGGGCCGATACGAACGCTCTGTCGGGCAACCCGCGTGAACAGGTCACTTACCAGAACGCCACCTCGAACACCGAGGTCTCCGGCGTCATCACCGACTACATCGTCACCCAGAAGGCGTCGTACGCCGTCCCCGGCGGCACCCTCACCTCCACCTTCGTCGGCGCCTCCGCCACCCAGAGCCGCGTCGCCCGCGACGGCGGCCGTCCGGACCTGATCAGCTCGTCCAGCACCCAGTACGACCCGGACAACACGCTCCCGACCACCGTCACCGACGACGGTGACGCCACCAAGACCGATGAAACCTGCACGATCACGAACTACCTCAAGAACACCGCAACCTGGCTGATCGCACTGCCGATCCGCAACGTCACCTCGATCGGCGCCTGCGATGCCGAGTCGTCCAACCCGCCGGAGAACCGCGTCCTCACCGACGTCCGGACGTTCTACGACGGGAAGGCGTACGGCGTCGCGACGCTGGGCGACGCGACGTCGGTCCAGCGCCTGCACCATTACACCGGCGGTCTGCCGGTTTACCAGACCACTGGGACCAAGGGGTACGACGCGCTCGGCCGCGTCACCTCATCCGGCGACGCCCTCGGGCGAGTCACCACCAGCACGTACACACCGGCGACCACCGGCCCGCTGACGCAGCTGCTGGTCAAGCAGCCGACGGTCAACAACTTCAGCGGTACGCCGGTCAACTTCACCACGACGACGACGTACAAGCCCGAGTGGGGCGTGCCGGCGAAGACGACCGACGTGAACGGCAAAGTCACCGAGCTGGCGTACGACGCCCTCGGCCGGCTGACCGGAGTCTGGCTGCCGAGCCAAGCGCCGGCGTCGACGGAACTCGCCAACACCAAGTACACCTACACGATCTCGAACACGGCGCCGTCGACGATCCGCACGGATCAGCTGAACATCGAGGCCGACGGATACAACACGTCGTACCAGCTGTTCGACTCGCTGCTACGAAATCGCCAGAGCCAGTCCCCAGGGGCCGACGGCGGCCGGGTGATCAGCGAGACACGCTACGACTCGCGTGGTCTGGCGATCTACTCGAACACCGACATCTGGAACTCCTCGGCCCCCGCGGCCGCGCTGGTCGCCGTACCGAATGCCTCGGTGCCGAACCAGACGTTCAACGAGTACGACGGCGCCGGCCGGGTCGTGAAGTCGACCTTCATGAGCATGCTGCAGCCGAAGTGGTCGACCACGACGGTCTATGGCGGCGACATCACCACAGTGCTGCCGCCGGCCGGGAGCCCGGCCACCGCGACAGTCTCCGACGTCCACGGTCAGGTCGTCGAGCGGCGCGAGTTCCAGGGCAACACCGCGACCGGGACGCCGGACGTCACGAAGTACACCTACGACCTCGCCGGCCGGACAACCCGGATGGACGGTGCCGGCGCGGCCTGGACGTACAAGTACGACCTGCGCGGCCGCAAGATCGAGGGTACGGACCCCGACTCGGGCACGACCACCTCGACGTACGACGAGGGCGACCGCCTGGTCTCGACCACGGACTCGACGAACAACACCCTGGTCACGACGTACGACGCTCTGGACCGCAAGACCGGGCTGTACAAGACGAGTGTCGCGCCCGAGAACCTGCTGGCCGACTGGAGGTACGACAAGACCGGCCTGCTCGGGCAGGTGGCCGAGTCCGCGAGTTACACAGCCGGCAAAGCAGGACCGGCGTACCGGACGATGATCAACAGCCGGAACGTGCTCTACAAGCCGACCCAGGTCACGCGGGTCATTCCGTCGGTCGAGGGTATCGAGATCGACGGCAGCTATTGGACCAACTACGACTACAAGCCCGACGAGAAGACGCTGACGATGACGTCTCTCTCGGCCGGTGGGGGACTTGGCGCGGAGGACGTGCACTACGAGTATAACGCCCTTGGTCTGCCGCTCAAGATGCACAGCGACCGCACCTATGTGAACGGGACCGAGTACAACCCGTTCGGTGACGTCACGAAGCTGATGCTCGGCTCGGCCGCCGACATGGAGATCAACAACATCTACGAGGACGGCACTCGTCGTCTCGCCCGGACCACCGCGGGTAAGGCTCAGACCTTCGCCGACCACATGTACACGTACGACCCGACCGGCAACGTGCTGAAGGACGACAACCTGGTCGACGGTGGCGACGCGCAGTGCTTCGAGTACGACGGTCAGCGCCGCCTCACCGAGGCGTGGACGCCGGCCAACGCCGACTGCACCCAGGCCCCGAGCGCGATCGGCCTTGGCGGAGTAGCGCCGTACTGGCAGTCGTGGACGTACACCCCGATCGGTCTGCGGCAGACGCAGGTCGACCACTCGACCGCCGGAAACGTCACCAGCACCTTCAACTACAACACCGACCAGCCGCACACCCTGGCCAGCGTCACGCAGACCGGTGCTCCGACCAAGACCTACGACTACGACGCCCGCGGCAACACCACGGTTCGCCCCGGCCAGACCCTGAACTGGAATCCCCAAGGCAGGCTGGAAAAGCTCTCCGGGCAAGCTGGAGACACCAACTACGTGTACGACGCCGAGGGTGCCCTCCTGGTCCGCCGTGGACCTACGCAGACCACCCTCTTCCTCGGCGAGCTCGAACTCACCTTGGACAAGGCGACCCGCAAGGTCGCCGGCAAGCGCCAGTACGACTTCGCTGGTCAGGTCATCGGCGTCCGCTCCGCGAACGGCACCGCGACCTCGGACATGTCCTGGCTGGTCCCCGACTACCACGGCACCTCCACGGTCGCCGTGGACGCCGACACGTTGGTCGCCACCAAGCGCTATGCCAAACCCTTCGGCGACCCGCGAGGTGCTTCACCGACGGCCTGGCCCGACAACCACGGCTTCCTGGGTAAACCCGAAGACAAGGACACCGGTCTCACCACCCTGGGCGCCCGCGAGTACGACCCCACTATCGGCCGGTTCCTCAGCGTCGATCCCATGCTGGACGCCAACGACCCCCAGCAGATGCTCGGCTACACCTACGCCAACGACAACCCAGTCTCCGGCTCCGACCCCACCGGCCTGATGAACTCGGACGACGGCGACGGGGGCGGCGGCGGCTATACCGACGACGACGTCGACAAGCTGTACCCGGTCGCCGGCGCCGTCAACGACAACCCGAACCCCCACCGCGGCGACGACGGCGGCGGCACCAACAACGACGACGGCGGCGCCCACAAGAAAAAGGGCGGCGGCATCGGCGGCTGGATCAAGAAGCGCGTCAACGACGTCGAAGACAAGGTCGACGAAGCCCACGAATGGGCCAAAGACCACGCCTCCGAAATCGGCGAGGCAGTCGCAATCGGCGTGGCCGTGGTCGGCACAGCAGCATTCTGCGGCGCCACCGCAGGCATCGGCTGTCTGATCGTGGCGGGTGCGGTGATGGGCGCGGCGGGAGCCAGCCTTGGGTACGGCGCCAGCGTCGCTCTCGACGACAACGAGTCCTTCAGTACCGCCAACTTCGCCAAGGAAGTCGTCGCCGGTGCGGTCTCAGGTGCTGTCGGTGGAGCGGCGACACCCGTGGTCGGTGCAGCCGGCAAGGCGCTTGTTGGAAAGGCGATACCCGCGGCGGGTTCCGGTATCGGCAAGGTCATTGGCAAGACCGCTGCCCGATCGTGTTCGTTCAGCGGTACGACATCTGTTCTGATGGCCGATGGCGAACACAAACCGATCGAGGACGTCCAGGTGGGGGACAAGGTCGTCGCCACTGACCCCGAGACCGGTGAGCAGGCCGCCGAGGCCGTTGAGCACGTGTTCGTCCACGACGACACCGTCATCGACCTGGCCGTCGACGGTGAGGTCATCACGACGACCGAGGACCATCCGTTCTGGTCCGTCACCGACCAGCGCTTCGAACGCGCCGACGAGCTCGGCCCAGGTGAACACGTCCTCGATGCCGACAACCGTCCGGTCAGGGTCTCGGGACTCACAGCGGGAACCGAACGACGGGCTCTGGCCTACAACTTGAGCGTCGAAGGCATTCACACCTACCACGTCGGCGACAGCTCGCTGCTGGTTCACAATGCCTGCAAGGTGCCGAACCCGTGGGGTCGGCGCGGCAGTCCGGCGCACGTCGATCGCATCGCGGAGGCGGAAGACCGGCTGGCGGCGCGTGGGTGGCAGGTGTCGTCGGGTGGCAGCATGCCGGAGCAAAAGTACGGCTCCAGGTTCCCCGACCTGGTCATGAAGCGCGGAGATAGCACGATCGCGGTCCAGGTCGGCCGGGCGACTCGTGGCGGACTGCCGATCGCCCGTGAACGACGCGCCATCAACGATCTTCGGAACAGCGGCGATTTCGACCACGTCTTCTTCTTAAAATACGTTCCATGACCGAGCTCCTGAATCCAGCTCAGTGGCGACGAGCCGGAAGGGGCCGGAGACGCGAGTTTCCGGCCCTGGAGGCCGAGCAGGTCGCCGCTCTGCTGGGTGAGCTTCCCCCGGAGTTCGCCCCGTACCGCCTGATCATGCACGATCTCGTCCCGGGTCCGGGCCGCCATGTATCGGTTGCCCGCCCGATCGATCCGGCACAGATCGCGAGCTTCATCGGCGACGGCCACTGGCTCTATTTCATCGTCAGCGAACGACTGTCGCCCGAGCTTGTCGCAAACCTACCGGACGTCGACTCGGCGACGCTGTCGATCAACGGAGCCATCAATCTGCAGATCGGGGCCCGGAACCGCCGAGGTCCGGAGCCACCAAGCCTCGGAATCGTCACCCAGGTCGCCACCCGATCCGGCGACTCCCGCACCCACGACGACTACGACAAGATCTACGACGCCGCCGTACGAACAATCCGCAAACTCGGCAGCTAGTCCCGTCTCTGATCGACGCGGCGGTCAGTATGTCCGGAGGAGTTGGGTGCCCAAATGGATGACAGCCGTGAGAACTCCTATCTGAAACTTCCGGCCGGAACGCCCCTGACGATCCCTGGGTCCTGACAGCTGACGCCTTGCTGGCAGCGCGGAGCTACGAATGAGTCCTCTCCAGGCTTCGTTAGGCACAGGGTCGGAGATCGGGCCCCCGATTAGGTGGTCTGCCGAGCCATTGGCGAGCGCACGATGCAGATGCTTGACGAAGTAGGAGTGTTGGTGGAGGCGCCGGCAGTGAGCAGTGTCCTACTGACGTACGGCGCGCTGGATACGGCTGAGCTCCAGCGGCACACACAGGCCGACGTACTGACGCAGTTGGATGCCGACTTCCGGATGGTTGAGGGAGAGCGGCTTCTGATCGCCGAGACCGGATTCCCGGTGGTGGAACTGGCGTGGAGTGTGCTGGGGTGAGGGACGGGGAAAGCGATGCTGGAGGGGCTTGATGTCGCGAGCGGTGACGTGGCGCTGCGGAGGGTGCTGAGGCTGGCCCACGAGGCTGAGGTCGAAGAGGGACTACGGGAGATGGCTGCTTGGTGTGCGGAAGATACCAGTTAGGTTACTGGTCTGATATCTGGAGACAGTCGTTGACTGGGGGTGGCCGGGGGATGGAGCATGGGTGCTCGGCTACTTGGGGAGGTTCTCGTGGCGGAGGTTGTCAGGGCTGGGTTGGTGCAGACGTCGTGGACTGGTGACAAGGAGTCCATGATCAAGGCGCATGAGGAGTATGCGCGGCAGGCGGCTGCGGCCGGGGTGCGGGTGATCTGTTTCCAGGAGCTGTTCTACGGGCCCTACTTCTGCCAGCTGCAGGATCCGAAGTTCTACGAGTACGCCGAAGCCGTGCCGGGGCCGACGGTGGAGCGGTTCGCCGCGCTGGCCAAGGAGCTCGGGATGGTGATGGTGCTCCCGGTGTACGAGCAGGAGCAGCCGGGGGTGCTGTACAACACGGCCGCCGTCATCGATGCCGACGGCAAGTATCTGGGCAAGTACCGGAAGAACCACATCCCGCAGGTGAAGGGGTTCTGGGAGAAGTTCTACTTCCGCCCGGGGAATCTCGGCTATCCGATCTTCGACACCGCGGTCGGCCGGATCGGCGTGTACATCTGCTACGACCGGCACTTCCCCGAGGGCTGGCGCGCGCTCGGCCTGGCGGGCGCGAAGATCGTGTTCAACCCGTCCGCGACCAGCCGCGGGCTCTCGGCGTACCTCTGGAAGCTGGAGCAGCCGGCGAGTGCGGTGGCCAACGAGTACTTCATCGGCGCGATCAACCGGGTCGGCATCGAGTCCGACTTCGGTGACAACGATTTCTACGGTACGTCGTACTTCGTCGACCCGGAGGGGAAGTTCGTCGGCGACGTCGGCCACGACCACGATCCGGAACTGATCGTCCGCGACCTGGACCTCGGCCTGCTGGACACGGTCCGCGACCGCTGGCAGTTCTACCGCGACCGCCGGCCGGATGCGTACGGGGATCTGACCAAGCCGTAAACATAACCGCTCAAAGGGGAGTGGCCTGGATGTCTTTGCTGGTCAAGGGTGGAACTGTCGTAGGACCAACCGGTACGCGGGTCGCGGATGTGCTGGTCGAGGGCGAGAAGATCGTCGCCGTGCTCGACCCGTCGTACACGCCCGCGGTCACCGCCGACGAGGTGATCGATGCCGCCGGCAAGTATGTGATCCCGGGCGGGATCGACGCGCACACGCACATGGAGCTGCCGTTCGGCGGGACCGCGGCCAGTGACACCTTCGACACCGGGACCCGCGCGGCGGCCTGGGGTGGTACGACGACCATCATCGACTTCGCCGTCCAGCGAACGGGGGAAGTGGTACAGGACGGGCTCGCCGCGTGGCACGCCAAGGCCGATGGCAACTGTCACATCGACTACGCGTTCCACATGATCCTCGGCGGGGTCGACACCGACGCGCTGAAGGCGATGGACCAGCTGGTCGCCGACGAGGGCATCACCAGTTTCAAGCTGTTCATGGCCTATCCGGGGGTCTTCTACTCCGATGACGGCCAGATCCTGCGGGCGATGCAGACCGCGCGGGAGAACGGCGCGATGATCATGATGCACGCGGAGAACGGCATCGCGATCGACGTACTCGTCCAGCAGGCGCTGGCCCGTGGCGAGACCGACCCGATCTACCACGGCATCACCCGGCCCGCGGCGCTCGAGACCGAGGCGACCAGCCGGGCGATCGCGCTGGCCGAGGTCGCGCAGGACTGCCCGCTCTACATCGTCCACCTGTCCGCGAGCGGAGCGCTGGAAGCCGTCGCGCACGCCCGCGACGCCGGGCGGAACGTGTTCGCGGAGACCTGCCCGCAGTACCTCTACCTGACGCTGGAGGACCAGCTGGGCGCGCCCGGTTTCGAAGGCGCGAAGTGGGTCTGCTCGACCCCGCTGCGGAGCAAGCACGAGTCACACGCCAGGGACCTGTGGAAGGGCCTGCGGAGCAACGACCTGGCGATCGTCTCGACCGACCACTGCCCGTTCTGTATGAAGGACCAGAAGGAGCTCGGCATCGGCGACTTCTCCAAGATCCCGAACGGTATCGGCGGCGTCGAGCACCGCGTCGACCTGATCTTCCAAGGTGTGGTCGACGGGAAGCTCTCGCTGGAGCGCTGGGTCGAGACGATCTCGACCACGCCGGCCCGGATGTTCGGGCTGTATCCGCAGAAGGGGATCGTCCAGCCCGGCTCGGACGCCGACCTGGTCGTCTACGACCCGGACGGTACGACGCGGATCGGTGTCGAGACGCATCACATGAACATGGACTACTCGGCGTACGAAGGGGTCGAGATCCAGGGCCGGGTGGGCACCGTGATCTCGCGCGGCGAGGTGATTGTGGCTGACGGCAACTACCATGGCCGCAAGGGCCGGGGGAAGTTCCTGAAGCGCGGTCTGTCGTCGTATTTGATGTAAGGGGGAGACTGTGGACTTCGGTGTGGTGTTCCAGTGCGATCCGCCCGCGTCCACGGTCGTGGACCTGGCGCGGAAGGCCGAGGAGGCCGGATTCGACTACGTGTGGACGTTCGACTCGCACCTGCTCTGGCAGGAGCCGTTCGTCATCTACAGCCAGATCCTGGCCACGACCCAGCGGGTGATCGTCGGCCCGATGGTGACGAACCCGGGCACCCGGGACTGGACCGTGATCGCGTCCCAGTTCGCCACGCTGAACGAGATGTTCGGCAATCGGACGATCTGCGGGATCGGTCGCGGCGACTCCGCGCTGCGGACGCTCGGCTCAAAGCCCGGCACGATCGACGAGCTGAAGCAGTGCGTCGACGTGGTCCGGTCGCTGGCGCGCGGCGAGACAGTCGAGTACCGCGGTCAGCAGCTCAAGTTCGCCTGGGTCGAGAACGGCGCGCTGGACGTCTGGGTCGCGGCGTACGGCCCGAAGGCGCTGGCCGCGACCGGCCAGGTCGGCGACGGGTACATCCTGCAACTCGCCGACCCAGACATCGCCCAGTGGATGATCGGGGCGGTACGACGTTCCGCCGAGGAGGCCGGCCGTGATCCGGCGGCGATCAAGTTCTGCGTCGCGGCACCGGCGTACGTCGGGGACGACCTGGTTCATCAGCGTGAGCAGACCCGGTGGTTCGGCGGGATGGTCGGCAACCACGTGGCCGATATCGTCGCGAGGTACGGCACGTCCGGGGCGGTCCCGAAGGCACTGACCGACTACATCGAGGGCCGCAAGGGCTACGACTACGCCGAGCACGGGCGGGCCGGCAACACGCACACCGACTTCGTGCCGGACGAGGTCGTCGACCGGTTCTGCATCCTCGGCCCGGTCGAGAATCACCTGGCCCGCTTGGAGGAACTGAAGGCACTCGGCGTCGACCAGTTCGCCGTCTACCTCCAGCACGACGCCAAGGAAGAGACGCTGGCCGCCTACGGCAAGGACATCATTCCGGCGTTCTGAGCTGGAGTCGCTCGGCCGCGCGCGCCAACCGCAGTCCGGGCGGCGTCGCGCCGTACGACGTCGTGGGCGGATAGCCCGTGGTCACGGTCCGGACGATCAGCCCGGAGGACTCGAGGTCCTTCAACGCCAGCGTCAGCGCGCGGTTCGACGTACCGGGCAGGGCGTTGCGCAGCTCGGAGAAGCGACGCTCGCCGTCCACGAGCAGCGCGAGGATCGGCAAGGACCACTTCTTCAGGCCGACATCGCCGGCATCGAGCTCCTGCAGCAGGTCCGTCAGCGCGGCGGCAGGCTCGGCGAGCCGGGCGCCGGTTTCGGTCAGCAGGTACTCCGGTCGCAGCGGGTGGCCGTGCCCCGGGTTGCGCCGGATGAGGCCGGCCTCGATCAGGAAGGCGAGCGTCCGGCTGAGGGACTCGCGGCTGACGCCGAGGGTGTGCGTCAGGTTCACGAAGCGGCCGCCGAAGCCGCGGTGCAGTTGGGCGAGCACCGGGACGGCCCAGCGGAGGTGGACCAGGGTCACCAGCGTTGACACGAAAGTAAGCTTAGTATAAAAACAGGACTATGAGTAGCATCGAGTACGACGGGCGCGCGACGTGCGCGCTCGAGGTCGCCGATCTGGAGCAGTCGCTCCGGTGGTACGAGCAGGCGCTCGGATTTGAGGTCGTGCACCGGCTGGAGTCCTGGGGCTGGGCCGAGTTGAGTACGCCGTTACCCGGGATCTCGGTCGGGATCGGCCAGGTCGAGAAGCCGAACACCGAGGGCGGGGTGGTCGTCACCTTCGGGGTCCAGGACATCGACAAGGCCCGCGCACATCTGGAGTCGCTCGGGACGCGTTTCGACGGGGAGACGCGGCAGATCGCGGACGAGGTGCGCCTGGCCACGTTCTACGACCCGGACGGCAACACGTTCATGCTCGCCCAGCGGCTGGTCGAAGTGGGCCGGCCGACGGCCAGGGAGTCGTGAGCACGCCACCGCGGCCGGGGATGGAGAGCCTTGCGCTCGTCCTGCTCCGGCGGCCGGCCCATCCACCGGCGCTGCCCGACGACGAGCAGGACCGGGTCCAGCAGGCCCATCTCGACTTCCTCGACGCGCTCCGGAAGGAGGGCGTGATGGGTGCGGCCGGTCCGTTCCGCGACCACGACGACGAGAAACTCCGTGGCTTGTGTGTCTATCGGACCGGCCTCGAGGAGGCCCGCCGGCACGCGGCCGACGATCCGGCCGTGCAGGCGGGCATCCTCGAGGCCGAGGTAATCACCTGGTGGTTCCGCGCCGGCGAGATCCGGCTGCGGTGACCGCCGCACCGATCATTTAGATCGCCGATACTCAGCTCATCGATATGACAAATAGGTTATACTCTGACCGATGAGCTGGGAGATCAAACTCCATCGAGAGGTCGAGGCGTGGTACCGGCGCGGGAAGCCATCATTCTGGTGGCAGGCGACAAGTCGGGTCGGTGGGAGAGTTGGTACCGGACCGCCGTTCCGCTGGCGGATGAGCGGTTCGCGGAACACCTGATCGCGCTGAAGGAGGAGGGGTGAGGATGAGCGACAACGCCAACTGGAAAGACGTCAAGGCCAAGGCGCGCGCCGCCGATCCGCGCACTGCCGCCGAGCGTGCCGCGGGTAAGGAGGTAGCCCGCGAGCGCAGGGAGTCCTACGTTCGCGGACATCAGCTTGCCGAGATGCGCAAGGCCGCGGGGATTACCCAGGCAGGTCTTGCGGAGTTGCTGCATGTCTCGCAGGCCCGCATCTCGAAGATCGAGAACGGCGAGATCTCCGGCATCGAGGTCATTCGTGCGTACGTCGCCGCCCTCGGCGGCACTGTGGACCTCGTCGCAACGCTCGGCGACAGGACGTGGAAAGTCGCCTGACACCGCTGCGGGGCTAGGGGTTCGGGGTCCAGCGGTAGGCGCCGGGGAGTAGGTCGGTGGCCAGTACTGAGCCGACGCCGTCCGCCGTGGGGAGGATGACGCGGATGCCTGGGTGGTAGTCGACCAGCACCTGGCGGTCCCGGCCGCAGGGGCCGACGACGCCGCGGCCTTCGTTGCCGACGGCCACGATCGTGGTGAGCTCGCGGGCGCCTTCCGCGCGGGCGCGGCCTAGGGCGACGAGCTCGGCGCAGGGGCCGCCGGTGAAGTGGTAGAGGTTGATCCCGGCGTACATCCGCCCGTCCACGCCGCGAACCGCGGCGCCCATCGTGTGGACGCCGTCCGGTCCGTCGGTATTCGCGTCGACCGTACGGCGGGCGAGCTCGATCAGCTCACGGTCGTCGTCGGTCAGGGGTTGAATGTCCATCAGCCGGCGATCCGCTTCAGCTCGGCGTCGACGACCGACTTGACCTTCTTGATCTCGGTGGCCGGGTCGGCGCCGCTACGGATGATCCGGTTGAGTGCGTCGGAGTACGCCGTACCGGACTTGGGCGACCACAGGATCGGGGTCTGGGCGTGCCCGTTCTCGTTGACGAAGTTCGCGGCGTCGGCGGCCGGGCCGGACTTGAGCTTGTCCGCCTTCGCGAGCAGGCTCTTACGGGCCGGGATGTGGAAGCCGTACGACTGCGCGAAGTCGAGCTGGTCGTCGGTCTGGTCGACCCACAGCCACTTGACGAACTTCTTCGCCGCGTCGATGTTCTTGGATTTCGCGTTCACGCACGAGCCGTAGGCGCCGACCGGGACGCTCGGCTTGCCGGTGGTCGCGTTCAGCTTCGGCCAGGGGAGTACGCCGAAGTCGTCGGGGAACGCCTTCTGGACGGCCGGCAGAGTCCACAGGCCGGTGAACTGCATCGCGGTCAGGCCCTGCGTGAACGCGGACGGGTCGGACCAGTCGGTCGGTGCCCCGAGCAACAGAACCTTCGAGGTCCAGAACTCGCGCAGCTTGCGCAGCGACTCCACCGCGGCAGGGTCGTCGAAGCCGAACTGGTTGTCCTCGGTCAGGTAGTCCAGCCCGGCCGACCACAGCGCCGGTCCGCCGAGGACGCCGACGCCGCCGTCGTTGCCGACGAAGAGGCCTTTGGTCTTGTCGGTGGTCAGCTTCTTCGCGGCGTCGAGTAGTTCGTCGACGGTCTGCGGCGGCTGCACGCCGGCCGCGCTGAGCAGGCTCTTGCGGTAGACGAGCAGCTGCATGTCGGTGACCTGCGGGATGCCGTAAAGCTTGTCCTGGTAGGTCATCCGGTCGATCAGCGACGGGGCGAAGTCAGCCTTGGCGTCACCGAGCAAGTCGGTCAGGTCGACGACCTGGTTGCCCTTGATCATGTCGATGGTCGGCCCGTTGCCGTACTCGAACACGTCCGGCCCTTGGTCGGTCAGCAACGCGGTCGAGGTCTTCTTGTCGTAGTCACCCGGCGACCACTGCACCGTCACGGTCGCGTCCGGGTAGGCCTTCGCGTACCGCTCGACCGCCTGCTGCGTCCCAGCCTCGCCGTACTGGTGGTACCACTGCGACAACGCCGGATTGGATCCACTCGACCCGCCCGACTCCGGCCGCCCGCTGTTCGACCCACACCCAGCCACCGCCATCGCCGCCAGCCCGGCCCCGAACCCCAGCACCCGCCGCCGACTGATCCCAGCACCCGCCATCCCACAACCTCCATCCGCGCAGTCCCACAGCCCGCGCACCCCCCGACCCTACGACTCCGAGGGTCGTCGGATCGGGTAATCTCAAGGCATGTGCCGCTCCTGTGACTAGACAGTGCTCCCGATTGCGGTTGAGCCCTTGTTCGTTGGGCGGCGTCTGGTTGGGCGTCGTGGGATCTCAGGAGCGTTCTCTTGTCCGGCACTCGTGCCGGGAGCTACCGTGATGTGCTGCTGTTGCCGGCTGCGTTGCGCACGTTCGTGCCTGCGCTGGTCGGCCGGCTGTCGTACGGTCTGCTCCCGTTGTCGTTGCTTTTCACTGTCCAGCAGTCCACCGACTCGTTCGCCACGGCCGGTGCCGCGGTCGCGCTGTTCGGCCTTGCGTCGCTTTCGATGCCCTATAAGGCACGACTCGTCGACCGCTACAGCCAGCGCCGGATACTCCCGCTGCTGGCGGTTGGTTGCTCTGTCGCCTTGGTCGTACTCGCGTTTGCCACGAGCAACCTCTTGGTCGTCGGCGCGGCCGGACTGCTCGCGCCCCCGCTGGGACCGTCGATGCGATCCAACTGGCGACTGCTCACCGACGGGTCGTCGCTCAAGGAACGGGCCTATGCCTTGGATGCGGTCTCCGAGGAGACCCTGTTCCTGGCCGGCCCCTTGCTTGCCGGCGTCCTGATCAGCATCGTGTCCGCGCCCGCGGCCCTCGCCTGCAGCGCGGGTCTGATGGTCGTCGGCACCATCGCGATGGTCACCAGTCCGGTGGCCAAGTCCACGATCGCGCCTCCGCCGACCCGCCACCCCTTGGGGCCGCTCGTCATCCCCGGGCTGCGACGGATCCTGCTGGTCATCATGGTCACGGCCTCAGGAGTCAGCGTCGCGTATCTCTGCGTCGCCGGCGTCGCTCAGCGCGCGGGTAGCCCGGGCGCGCCGGGTACGTCGAAGCAGGGATCGGCCTCGGCAGTGCCGTCGGCGGGCTCCTCTGGGCTCGTCGCCGGCACACCCGGTCGTGGCAGACCCATCTCGCCGGGCTGATCGGCGTACTGGCCGTCGGCCTGCTGTCGGCGTCTCTCGCAACCAACCTGGTCGTGCTCGGGGTGGTGATGGCCGCCGCTGGTGTCGCGGTGGCGCCGTTGTTCGTGGTGTCCTACCTGGCCGCGGACGACGTCACCCCGCCGTACCAGCGCACCGAGGCGAGCACCTGGATCAACACCGCGAACAACCTCGGCAGCGCGGGCGGTTCGGCACTCGCCGGTCTCGCGATCGACCGGACCAGCCCGTCGCACGGGTTCCTGGCGGCCGGGCTCCTGCTCGCACTCGTTGCCGCGACCGTCAGGCGTCCGACAGGCGGGCGATGGTGGCCGAGGCGCGGCGGACGATCGGGACCGGGCCTTCGGGGAGTACGTCGCCGATGAACGTGTAGTGCTTGAGGATCTCGGGGTCGACGCCTCCGGGGCGGTGGCGGCTGTGGTCGCGGACCCAGTCGATGATGTCGCCCCAGCCGGGGGCCGCGAGCGAGCCGCCGAAGTGCTGCACGGACAGGCCGGCGCAGAGGTTGCCGAAGGCCAGGCGATGGGCGAGCGGCCAGCCGCGGAGCGTGCCGAGGACGAGCGAGGCGAGGAAGACGTCGCCGGCACCGGTCGGGTCGTACGAGTGGACCGGGAGTGCGGGCACCTGCTCCTCCTCCCCGGTCGTCGAGTCGATCGCGAGTACGCCGTCCGCGCCGTTCGTGACCACCGCGAGGGGGACCCGCTCGGCCAACTTGTGCAGCGCGGCCTTCGGGGTGTCGGTACGGGTGTAGGCCATCGCCTCGGTCGCGTTCGGGGTGAACGCGTGGAAACCCTCGAGCACGTCGAGCACCGCGGGCGACCACTCGTCGGTCGGGTCCCAGCCGACGTCGCCGAACAGCAGCGCCCCGGACTGCATCGCCTCGACGGTCCAGCCGGGGAGTTCGTCCTCGACCGGGACGATCGCGGAACGGGTCTTCAGGCCGGGCCCGACGAGTTTGCTCGGGTCACCGGGGGCTTCGTGCGCGTGCGTGACCATGGCCCGGTCCCGTTCGAGCGACATCGACACCGTGACGGGCGAGTGCCAGTGACCGATCCGGCGCGAGTGCGACAGGTCCACGCTCTCCTGGTCGGCCAGGGTCCGCCAGCAGAAGTCGGCGTACACGTCGTCACCGAAGACCGCGGCGAGGCCGGTCTTCAGACCGAGCCGGCTGGCGGCGATGGCGAAGTTCGCGACACCGCCGGGGCAGGACCCCATGCCCTCGGCGAAGATCTCGGTCCCGGTGGTCGGGGCCGACTCGAGGCCGGTCAGCACGATGTCGAGGAACACGGTTCCCTGTACGAACACGTCGTACGCGTCGGAGTCGTCCATCACGATGACACTGCTCCTTGTCATGCTGGCGGTTCTGTCGGTGGCCGGTGGAATGCTCCTTCGTAGCATCATCGACCGGTCAGCACCACGGAATTGGGAGAACATTGATGAGTGCCAGGGTGTGTCCGTGATTCCGACCTGGATCGCGGTGGTGGGTGTCATCATGGCCGCCCTCAGTCCGTTGCTCGTCCTCGGTGGCGTCGCGCTGGGTTCGTACATGGTCCGCAAGTCGGATCGCGAGCTGAACACCTGGCGGCATCGCGAGGAGACCATGCGAATGGTCCGGTGGGCGGTCGAGCAGATCCTCGAGGGTGAGGACGCGGGCACGGACGCGGGTGTGGTCACGCTGCGTTCGCTCATGCGGTCCGAGCTGTTACAACCCGAGGACTACGAGCTGGTCGCGGCGCTGACGGCCTCCGTTGCGATCGACCGGGTCGGCCCGGCGGCGTACGCTGATATTGCGGACTTGGACGTCGAGATCGTCGAGGGAGACAGTGAGAATGGCTGAGAAGAGGACCTTGAAGGTCTCCCGCCAGGCCGTCGAGCTGGCCAGGTTGCATGTCGAGGCGGCCCGCCGCGCCGGCCGCAAGCCCGAGCCGGTCCTGGCCCGCATCGCCGACGCCCGCCCGGACAACGGCACGGCCCCCAGCCCGGCCTGATCCCGAGTCGTCGTACGTCGTACGTCGTGCACCGGCTATCGGACGCACACGTACGGACCGGCCCGCCTGGTCGGCGGCACGCCCGGGAGCCCCTACACTGATCGACGGCCGCTCCGGTGGCGTACGGTGCAGAACGTGGTTACCGTCGCGTCGCTCCCTGTTCCCGACCACGGCCGGATGATCCCGTGATCCGCTTCGAGAATGTGTCCAAGACGTACGAGGGCCAGTCCAAGGCCGCTCTGCTGAACGTCAACGTCGAGATCGAAAAAGGCGAGTTCGTCTTCCTGGTCGGCACCTCCGGGTCCGGCAAGTCGACGTTCCTGCGTCTGGTCCTGCGTGAGCACCGGACGTCCAAGGGTCACATCATGGTGGCCGGCAAGGACCTGAACCGGCTGGCCAGCTGGCGGATCCCGCAGATGCGCCGGCAGATCGGAACCGTGTTCCAGGACTTCCGCCTGCTGCCGAACAAGACCGTCTCGGAGAACGTTGCGTTCGCCCTGCAAGTGATCGGCAAGCCCCGCTCGCACATCCGCAAGACGGTGCCCGAGGTGCTGGAGCTGGTCGGCCTGGACGGCAAGGAGGACCGCCTCCCGGACGAGCTGTCGGGCGGTGAGCAGCAGCGGGTCGCGATCGCCCGCGCGTTCGTGAACCGGCCGATGATCCTGATCGCCGACGAGCCGACCGGGAACCTGGACCCTGGTACGTCGGTGGGCATCATGAAGCTGCTGGACCGGATCAACCGGACCGGCACCACGGTGGTGATGGCCACCCACGACGTGTCGATCGTCGACCAGATGCGCAAGCGTGTGATCGAGCTGGAGAACGGTCATGTCGTCCGCGACGAGTCGCGCGGCGTCTACGGCTACCAGCACTGAGAACAGGGATTACTGACTGATGCGCTTGAACTACATCCTCTCCGACCTCGGCATCGGCCTGAAGCGGAACCTCTCGATGACGATCGCGGTCGTCGTCACCATCTGGGTCTCGCTGTCGCTGTTCGGCAGCGCGCTGCTCGCTCGCGAGCAGGTCGACCTGATGAAGGGGAACTGGTACGACAAGATCCAGATCTCGGTCTTCCTCTGCACCAAGGACTCCGGCGGCCGCGGCTGCTCCGGCGCCGAGGTGACGCAGGAGCAGAAGAACCGGATCCAGCAGGTCATCACGCAGAACCCGGATACCGCGCCGGACGGCGTGTTCTCGGAGTCGAAGAAGGAAGCGTTCGACTCGTTCAAGAAGCTGTACAAGGACTCGCCGATCGTCAGCACGGTCACCGAGGACCAGATGCAGGAGTCCTTCCGGGTCAAGCTGCGCGATCCCCAGAGCTACCAGAACCTGGTCAGCGCGGTCAGCGGCCTGCCCGGCGTCGATACCGTCCAGGACCTCAGACAGTATCTGGACCCGTTGTTCAAGGCGCTGAACGGCTTGCAAGTCGGCGCGCTGGTGGCGGCAGGACTGCTGCTGGTCGCCGCGCTGATGCAGATCTCGAACACGATCCGGTTGGCGGCGTACGCGCGCAGACGTGAGATAGGCATCATGCGCCTGGTCGGCGCGTCGAACTTCTATATCCAGCTGCCGTTCCTGCTCGAAGCGGTCCTGGCAGCACTCATCGGCGCGGTCCTTGCCTGCGGCACCTTGTGGGTCGGGGTGTACTTCGTCGTCATGCAGCGGGCCCAGGAGACGTTCCGGGTCTGGCAGTGGGTCGGCGCCACCGAAACCTTCCGCGCCACGCTCATCATGGTCGTGGTCGGGCTGGTGCTGGCGGTCGTCCCGACATTCCTGACAACGCGGAAATACCTCAAAGTCTGACCCGGGTGACTTATCGTGCAGTACCAGGAGTCACAGCAGTAACTCCTGTACCGCACGACAACTTCATCCAGAGCAAGGGGTCGACCTGTGGTCCCGCACTTCCCCGGTGCGAACCCGCGCGAGCGGGGGAGCATCAAGCGAGACGACAGCACCGGCACCTCCACTCCGCCGTACCCGCGATCGCGCACGAGACCGCAGGGCCGGCAGACGGTGGTCGCCGCTTGCTGCCTTGTCCTGTCCCTGTCCGCCGGAGTCCTGGCGGCGGTTCCGTCTGCCCAGGCGGACCCGCCCGATCCAGCCGCCAAGAAGAAGCAACTCGACTCGCAGATCAACCAGCAGAAGGCTGATCTCGCCGAGGCGTCCGACCAGCTCGGCAAGTCCGTCGCCGCGTACAACCAGGCGGAGGTGAAGTACCAGGCCGTCCAGGTCCGGTACGCCGCCGCGCAGGGCAAACTGGCCGCCGCGAAAGCTGCCGATCTGGTCGCCGCGAGCAAGCTCGCCGGCGCCGAACTGGCGTTGCGTGCGGCGGTCGCCGACGTCGAAACCGGCGAGCGGCTGATCGCGGAGAAGCGCGCGTTGGCCGGCCGGGCCGTGCGCTCGGCGTACCAGCAGCAGAACAGCCTGGTCGGGCTGTCGATCGCGCTGCGCGGCGCGTCGCCGGCCGACATCGCCACCGGGATGCAGGTGCAGCGGAACGTGTTCGGCATCCAGGGCAACGCGATCACCGACCTGAACAACGCGCAGGCGCAGCTCGCCAGCAAGCGGGTCAAGGTCGCAGCCGCCGAGAAGGCTGCCGCAGACGCCCGGGCCGAGGCCGCCCGGACGGTCCAGCAGGTCACCGAGCTGACCAAGCAGGTCGCGGCCGACAAGGCCGAGGCCGCCGCGATCGCGCAGGTCAAGCTGGTCGCGTACAAGGCTGCTGAGAAGGAGAAGAACACCGAGCTCGCGCAGTACAACTCGCTGCTGGCCGAGCGGACCCGGGTCCAGCAGATCCTGATCGCCCGGGCGAAGGCCGAGAAGGCCGCCGCGGCGCGACGCAAGGCGGCCGCGGAGAAGGCCGAGCGGGCGAAGGCGCGCAAGGAGGGCCGGCCGCCGCGGAAGATCCCGGACAACTCCGGTGACGGCCGACTCAGCTACCCGGTGAGCAGCTACATCACGTCGCCGTACGGGATGCGGTTCCACCCGGTGCTGCACTACTGGAAGCTCCACGACGGCACCGACTTCCGCGCCCCCTGCGGGACGCCGATCCGCGCCGCGGCCGATGGGGTGGTGACCGACAAGTACTACAACGGCGGTTACGGCAACCGGCTGTTCGTCTCACACGGAGTGATGGACGGCTCCTCGATCACGACCGTCTACAACCACCTGTCGCGCTACAAGGCCCACGTCGGTGAGCGGGTCAGCAAGGGCGAGATCATCGGGTACGCCGGGACGACCGGCTACTCCACCGGCTGCCACCTGCACTTCATGGTCTACCAGGACGGCAACGTGGTTAATCCGATGAAGTGGCTCTGACGAATCTGGGATACTGGTCGGATGGTGAAACAGACCGGCCAGCAGAAGCCGATCGCGCAGAACCGGAAGGCGCGACACGACTACCACATCGAGGACGTGGTGGAGGCCGGGCTGGTGCTGACGGGGACCGAGGTGAAGTCCCTGCGGCAGGGCCGGGCCTCCCTCGTCGACGCGTTCGCCGCGATCCGGGGGAACGAGCTGTGGCTGCAGGGGATGCACATCCCTGAGTACAAGCACGGGACCTGGACCAACCACGAGCCCCGGCGGACCCGCAAGCTGCTGCTGCACAAGGACGAGATGCAGAAGCTGATCAGGGCGGTCGAGCAGCAGGGCGTGTCGCTGATCCCGCTCTCGCTGTACTTCAAGGACGGGTACGCGAAGGTCGAGCTCGCCACCGGGCGCGGTAAGAAGGACTACGACAAGCGGCAGGCCCTGGCCGAGCGCCAGGCCGACCGCGAGGCCCGGCGCGCCCTGTCGGATCGGACCCGCGGGCGCTGAGCCCGGTCGGCCTCCGGCGTACCCGAGTGGTGGCTGGGGTCGGGTCAGGGGTTGCTCGGGGCTGCACCCGATGGGGTGCGCGGCGCCCGGCGCGCAGAGTGGAGGCATGTCCACTTCAGACCTGCTGGTGACGCCGGCTCAACGGGATCGCGCCGTCGAGATCCTGAAAGAAATGTACGCCGACGGCCGACTCGACCACGCCGAGTTCGACACCCGGCTGGAACTGGCGCTGAAGGCCCGAACCAGGGCCGAACTGAACAGCACGTTCGACGGACTCGTCTCCCGGCCGGTCCCGACGTACGCGCCCGCCGCCTTCACCCGCCCGGCCCCGCTCCAGCGGTACGACGCCAACGGGCGCGGCATGGGGACGGTCGCGCACTGGCTCGGGTACCCGACGTTCTTCGTCGGGCCGGCGATCGTGGTCGCGACGGCCGGTCAGAAGAACCCGGCGGTCCGCAGGCACGCGGTCGAGGCGCTGAACTTCCAGCTGAGCGCGTTCGGGGCGTTCGCCCTGCTCGGGATCGCGACCGGGGTGACGCACGGCTTCACGGGCTTCCTGTTCCCGCTGCTGGGCATCCTCTGGTTCATCCTCACCGGCATCGGCGGCCTGGCCACCGCGGTCGGCTCGAATTTCCGCTACCCGTTCACGCTCCGCCTGATCAAGTAGCTCCGGTTGACCGCCCCCGCAGGCTGCTCTGGGGAATGTGAGGTGCGGGCGGTCGGTTGGACTTGGTAGTGTGGATCTTCCACCCGCCTCTCGGGGCTGGTGGGAGTTTGACAACTCAACAGGGGGTGAACGGTTTCGACTTTGGACGTTAGTTCCAAGAGAAGCGGGCCGAGGATCCAGGGTTATCTCGTTAACGATCTCTGGAAACCAATAACTGCCAACGTTAATTCGCGCAGTAGCTTCGCTCTCGCCGCCTGACGGCCTGAGCACCTAAAGAAGCGGTCAGCCCGGGGATGCTTCCGACCCGGTTCCTGGCCTCAGCTAGGAAGCTTGCTGTGCTAGCCCGGTCACGGGGTTAGTACGGGACATTTACAGTGACTGAGCCTGTCAGCGACTTCGTCTGCGAGAGTGCTGGGGCTGAGAAAACGTTTAGCAGACTGCGCCCGGAGAAGTCTTGGAGCGACGCTGAAGGACGCGGGTTCGATTCCCGCCACCTCCACCCCCGTACGAGAAGGCCGGCCCACTGGGCCGGCCCTTCTCGCGTCTCGGCACCCACCTGGTCCCGGGTCGCGCGAGAAAACTTCGGCGTCCTGTCGAATCCGTCCCTTCCCGTTCGACGCAGGGGTGAGCCAGGGTTGAATCGGTCAAGGGGCCGATCCCGGGCGGACGCGAAGGAGCACAGCGATGAAGGTCATGGTTCTGGGCAAGGCGACGGTGCAGTCCGAGGCCGGCGAGTTGGGTTCCGCCGAGGAGTTCGCCGCGATGAACGAGTTCAACGAGAAGCTCGTCGAGGCGGGCGTCGTGCTGGCCGCCGACGGACTGCAGCCGACCAGCAAGGGCAAGCGGGTCGCCTTCGACGCCGACGGCAACACCCGCGTGATCGACGGCCCGTTCGCGGAGACGAAGGAGCTGATCGCCGGCTTCTCGATCTGGGAGGTCGCCTCGATGGAGGAGGCCGTCGAGTGGGTCAAGCGCTCGCCGCTGCGCGACTGCGAGGTCGAACTCCGCAAGATCTTCGACGCCGACGACTTCGGCGACTCCTTGCCGGCCGAGATCGCGGCGGCCGAGCAGCGGATGAGCGCAGAGTCCGCCGCCCAGCAGTAGTGACCTCAGCGACCCAGCAGGCGATCGACGCAGTCTGGCGGATCGAATCCGCCAGGCTGATCGCCGGCCTGGCCCGTGTCGTGCGCGATGTCGGGCTGGCCGAAGACCTTGCGCAGGACGCACTCGTCGCGGCGCTCGAGCAGTGGCCCGAGTCAGGTGTCCCGGACGCTCCCGGCGCCTGGCTGATGGCCGTGGCGCACCGCCGCGGCGTCGACACGATTCGTCGCGCCGTGACACTGCGGAGCAAGGTCGAACTGCTCGGTCACGAGCTCAGTGATCACGAGGCTCCGATGGACGAGATCGAGTTCGGCCCGCACGTCGAAGACGACGTACTGCGGCTGATGTTCACCGCGTGCCACCCGGTGCTGTCGATCGATGCCCGCGTGGCCCTCACCCTGAAGCTGGTCGCCGGGCTGTCGACGGAGGAGATCGCCCGCGCCTTCCTGGTCCGGACGACCACGATGGCAGCACGGATCACCCGGGCAAAGAAGGCGCTCACCGAGGCCGGCGTGCCCTTCGAGGTTCCCGTCGGCGAGGAACTCGCCGACCGGCTGAGCTCCGTCCTCGAGGCCGTCTACTTGGTCTTCAACGAGGGCTACACGGCCACCGCCGGCGAGCAGTGGGCGCGCGCCGAGCTGTGCCAGGAGGCGATGCGCCTCGGCCGCATGCTCGCCGCGTTGGCAGCCGGCGAGGCCGAGACGCATGCCCTGGTGGCGTTGATGGAGATCCAGGCGTCCCGGCTGCGCGCCCGCACCGGGCCCGACGGCGAGATCATCACGCTCGACAAACAGGACCGGGCTCGCTGGGACCGGTTGCTGATCACGCACGGTCTCGCCGCGCTGGAGCGGGCCGAGGAGATCGGCGGCACCGTCTCCTATGTCATCCAGGCGCAGATCGCGGCCTGCCACGCCAGAGCACCGCGTGCCGAGGACACCGACTGGGTGCGCATCGCCTCCCTGTACGGCGACCTCGTCGCGCTGACCCGCTCGCCGATCGTCGAACTGAACCGCGCGGTTGCCGTGTCGATGGCCGACGGACCGGCCGCCGGGCTCGCTGTGACCGACGGATTGCTCGACGTCGCCGTGCTGCACAGCTACCACCTGCTGCCGAGCGTGCGCGGCGACCTGCTGGCCAAGCTCGGCCGCTCCGCGGAAGCACGAGCCGAGTTCGAGCGCGCCGCCGTGCTCACCTCGAACGAAGCCGAGCGCACACACCTGCTCGCCCGGGCCGGCAGCTCCTGATCTCGTCACGCATGCGTGCAGCCACCGTCAGTGAATATCGCCGGATCGGGCAGATGTGGGGCAGCTCGTGGGTTGTGACAGAGGGATGCCAGGTGGGTGCCAGCGGGGGTGGGCATCGTGGGGTCACGGATGAGGGAGGTCGGGGATGCGTGGGGTTGACTGGCGACAGGGCATGATCGCCGCGAGGGACGGTGCGCCGATCGGGGTGCAGAGTTTCGGCGCCGGTCCGGGGATCGTGGTGATTCCGGGGAACAATCGGCGGGCTCACCACTACGAGGGTTTGGCTCGGGGGCTGGCGGGGGCTCACACGGTGCACGTGATCGAGCGGCGCGGCCGTGGGGTGAGTGGGCCGCGCGGTACGTCGTACAGCGTGGAGACCGAGGTCGACGACGTACTCGCGGTGATGGAGGACACCGGCGCACAGATGGTGTTCGGGCACAGCTACGGCGGGTTGGTGGCGCTGCATGTGGGACTGCGGCAGCCGCTGGATGCGCTGGTCGTCTACGAGCCGGCGGTGAGCATCGACGGATCGTTCGACGCGAGTTGGCTGAGCACATTCACCGAGCAGCTCGACGCCGGCCACCGTACGGCGGCGATGGAGACGTTCCTCAAGGGCACGGGCTTGGTGCCGTTCAAGGCGACACCGTTGCTGTGGGCAATTGCTTTCCTGATGCTGCACGGGTCCGGCGGGCGCGAGACGCGCGACCTGATGCCGACCACGCCGGCCGAGATCGGCGAGATCGCCCGCCTCGACTCCGACGGCAGCCGGTACGCCGCGATCGCGTCGCGGACCCTTCTCCTCGGTGGTGAGAAGTCGCCCGCGTACCTGACCGGCGTACTCCCGCGCCTCGCATCGATCCTGCCCGGCGCCGAGTACTCGATCCTGCCCGACCTCGACCACAACGCGCCCGACGAGAACGCCCCGGATGTCGTGGCTCAGCAGATCCGCCGAGTCATCGTCCGTGCCGAGCGGTCCCAGCTGGAGCACGACGTACGCATCGTCGACCGGCGAGTGCCAACGCATCGGGATTGACGATGGATTGGGCCTCGCCTGGCGCGACCATCCCGCCTCGCCGACTACCGCTGAGAGCGTCGTTTCGCCCCGGAATCGTTGGGTACCGCGAAGTGTCGCAGTGCAACGTACGGGGAGGATCGGAGGAGGTTCTCGTGGGAATCGGTGTATCCGTGTTCCTGCTCGCCGTCGGCGGCGTGCTCGCCTTTGCCGTCACGGATCGGCTCAGCGGGGTCGACCTGACCGTGGTCGGGTACGTCCTGATGGGTGCCGGCGCGATCGGCATCGTGGTCGCGCTCATGCTCGCCAACCAGAGCCGCAGATCGACCCACACCACGGTCCAGGAGCGGCGTGACCTGCGGGACTGAGCTCATCGGAGGGGGCGGAAGGTGCGGCGGAGGTCGGTGGTCCATTCGGTGGGGAGTTCCCAGGGGATGAAGTGGCCGCCGTTGGGGTGGGCGGTGAGGTTGGTGTGGTTGTACCAGGAGGCGCGGTCGCTGTTCAGGAAGTTCTGGATGCGCTCTTCGGGGGTGCTGACGCCGGGTGGGTTCTCGTAGCCGACGAAGGTGATGCCGGTCGGGGCCTCGATGACCGGCGTACGGTTGTGCGACGGGGTCCACGGGTACCGGTTGTTGTTGGCGTACGTACGGATCGAGGTGTCGATCGCGTTGCCGGCCCAGTAGATCGTCGCGTGGGTGAGCAGGTCGTCGTCGCTGAACGCCTTGTCGCCCTCGGACCAGCTCAGCCAGCGCTCGAGGATCCAGGCGAGCATGCCGGCCGGGGAGTCGGCCAGGCCGAAGCCGAGGGTGCTCGGGTCCAGCACGTGGGTGGCCAGGTGCGCGGCGAAGCGACGTTCGAGTTCGACAATCCGATTGTGGACAATCGACGGCAGACCGGACGGAATCGGATTGCCGCCGCTCAGGTCCCAGCCGCGGTCGCCGTTGAAGAAGCTGAGCTTCAGCCCCGAACCGATGTGGATCCCGTAGAGCTCGTCGGCGTACTTGTGCCCGAGCTGCCCGGTCACCAGCGCGCCGACATCGCACCCCGCGGCGGCGTACTTCGGATGGCCGAGCACGCGGGTCATCAGCTCGTGCCAGACGTCGGCGATCTTCCAGAAGTTCATGTCCGGCTGGTTCGTCAGCGGCGTCGAGAACCCGAACCCGGGCAGCGAGGGCACGATCACGTCGAACGCGTCGGCCGGATCACCGCCGTACGACGCCGGGTCGGCGAGCTGGTCGATCACCTTCGACCAGTGCCAGAACGTCCACGGCCAGCCGTGACTGAGGATCAGCGGGATCGGGTTCGGTCCGACGCCGGGCTTGCGCAGGAAGTGCACGGGAACGCCGCCGACGTCGACGCGGTAGTGCTCGTACGCGTTGATCGCCCGCTCCGCCGCGCGCCAGTCGTACCCATCGGCCCAGTACTCGGCCAGGGGCTGCAGGCGGGTACGGCGTACGCCGTAGAAGCCGTCGTCGTTGCCTACGTCCAGCGGCCACTTGGTCGCGGTGAGCCGGCGGCGGAGGTCGTCGAGGACCTCGTCGGGGACGTGGATGGGGGTTGGTACCAGGTCGGTCATCGGGTGCCTCACAGGTGCGGTCATGGGGTGTCCTCGGCGGCGATCTCGGTCAGGCGGGTGAGGACTTCGACGGAGCCCGCGAGTACGGCGCGCTCCTCTGGGGTCAGCTGGTCGATCAGGTGGGTCAGCTTGGTAACCCGGTTGGCGTGGCGGGAGCGGACGATCTGGCGGCCGGCGCTGGTCAGCGACAGGAGCATCGCGCGTCCGTCGGTGGGGTCGGGGCGGCGTTGCAGGAGCCCGTCTTGTTCGAGCTTTGCGACCAGGCTGGTCAGGGCGGGCTGCTTGAGTTGCTCGGTCGCCAGCAGGCCGGTCAGCCGCAGCGGTCCTTTGCGCGACAGCGTGTGCAGCACCGACAGCGTCGAGAAGTTGAACCTCCGCACCGACGGCAATCGGATGAAGATCGTGTTGAAGTCCTCGATCACCGTGGTCAGTCGATCCACGTCCAGCTGCTCCGCCATGTGGGGAACTATATCAATCTTCGATGTAACTCTGTCGACGGGTCGACCGGGGAAGGCAGGGTCGTCGGGATCAGTTGCTGAGGGTCAGGCCGGCGACGGCCACTCCGGCGTCGCCGGACTTCAGGGTGAGAGTGGCTGAGGTGGTGGCGTCCGGGAGGTGGCCCTTGAAGGTGATGGTGCCGTGGTCGGAGCCGCCGTTCGGGATGCTGCCGGGCCACTGGCTGCGTGAGGTGTCGGCGCGGAGGGCGCTGCCGTCCTCGCCGGCCAAGGTGGCGGTGTTCGTGAGGGGGAGCGAGACGGGCTGCTTGCCGGCGTTGGTGAGCTTGACTTCTACGCGGGTGAAGTGGCTGGTGTACGTGACGTTCTCGACCGTGACGGTAAGGCTGCCGGTGGGTTTGGCGACGGGCTTGATCAGGCGGTCCTCGCCCGACTCGTTGCCGGTCAGGTAGCCGCCGACGTACTGGGCTCCCGCGGTGAGGGCGAAACCGCCGACGCCGACGCCGAGGAGTACGACGACGATCGCGATGACGATCGAGACGTCGAGGCGGCTGGGGGCGCGGTTCGTGGGCGCGGCCGCGTCGAGGAGGGCCACGATCATGGCCACGACCAGGGCGATCGCCGGCGGGATCAGCCAGCGCAGCGCACCGCCGGGGCCGTCGGCGAGGAACGTGACGGTCAGGTTGATCAGCAGGCCGAGGACGATGATGAACGCCGCGATCAGCAGAACGCGCAGCAGGCGGACGGTGCCGACCTCTTCGTCGCCCTCTCCGGTCATGACCCCGGCGCGGTCGCGGTCCCTGTTCCGGGTGCGGTCCCGGTCTCCGTTCCGGCCGCGGTCGCCTGTGGTGCGGTCGGCGGAGGGGAGGCGGCGGTCCGGCTGGTCGCCTTGGCGGATGTCGGGCCAGCTTGCTGATTCGTTCCAGTTGGGCTGGGACTGCTCGATCTGTGCGGCCGGCGGGTTGTCCCACGGGGAGCGGGCAGGCTCGGGGTTGTCCGCCGACGGGTACGCGGCCCAGGCGGCGTCGGGCGCGCGATCCCCCGGCTCGCCGGGGCCTTGGTACGACGGTTCGCCGGAGCCTGGGTACGACGGTTCGCCGGAGTCTGGGTACGACGGATCCGCGGGGAAGAGCGGGAAGTTGCTGGGGGCATCCGTTCGGCGGGGCTCGTCGGGTGCTGCCGGCGGCGGGGCGGGAGCGTCATGAGGCTCGGACTCCGCGAAGTTGAACGGCCTCCGCTCACGCTCCTCAGGCTCGAACGGCCTCTGCCTACGCTCGTCGTGGGTGGGCGGTGGGCCTGTGGTGGCGGGCGGGGGTGTTGCTTGAGGAGCCGGCGGCGCAGGGGGTGTTGCGGGAGGAACTGGCGGCGCGGCGGGTGCGGGCGTGGGAGCCGGGGTGGCGGCGGGCGGGCCAGCGGGGCCGGACGAGGGTGGGGCGGGGGGTGCGGTGGGCGGCGGGGCGGAGGGGGTGGGGGGTGAGGTGAAGGCGGCCGGGGCCGGGGCCGGCTGGGATTCGTGGAAGGTGAGGACTGAGCGGCCGATGTGGATCCGGTCGTTGTTGGTGAGGGGGGTGGGCGCGGCCAGGCGGCGGCCGTTGAGGCCGGTGCCGTTGCGGGACTCGTCGTGCAGGGTCCACGTCGTACCGGTGCGGGTCAGGCGGGCGTGGATACGGGAGATCTGGTCATCGGCCTGGAGCCGGACGGACGCGTTCGAGGCACGCCCGATGGTGACGTCGTCGCCCCCGGCCGACAGCGTCCACCGCTGCGTACCGAGTGACAGCGCGAATTCGGTTTCCACTCACACCCCAGCCGGCAGCCTACCCGTCTGCGCGATTCTGCCCGCAACGCCCGCGATTGGTCCAGGCCACCCCCGAATCGGCCGGCGTGATGTTGCCGACGCGGGCATGACAACGAGGTCATTGTCTGACTCGTGCCAACGGCATTGCAGCGCCTTGCCCGGCCCGGGGAGCGGGCATAGTGTCCGTCCGCGCGATTCATCGGCGGCCGATGGAAGGGGGAGGGCAGGAAACCGGTGGATAGGCCGGAGGTCCCAGACGGAGGTGGTGCACCCGTCTGCAGTCCGGCGAGGCGCAACCCGCCCAGCACCGTTGTCGCGAAGGGACCACATCCATGGTCTTGTTTCAGCGTTCCCGCAAGCCCGCCGCCGTACTGGCTGTCACCAGCCTCGCGGTAGCGGCACTCGCCGCCCTCGGGTCGTCAGCGGCAGGTGCCGCACCGAGCGCGGCACCCCCTCCCCGGCCGTCGCAGGCGCAGTCGAAGGCGTATGCCGCCGACGCTGCCTCCACACTGGTCGCGAACCGGCCCGCCGGTCTGCACGCCGGGAAGAACGACCAGTTCACCGCGAAGTCGGTGATCTCCGAGCCCTCGGGTCTGCAGTACGTCCCGTACGAGCGCTCGTTCAAGGGTCTCCCGGTGATCGGTGGTGACTTCGTCGTGGTCACCGATGCCAACGGGGCCGTGAAGTCCACCTCGGTCGCCCAGACCACCGCCGTACCCGATCTGTCGACGACCGCGAAGGTCACCGCGGCGGCCGCCAAGTCGACGGCGACCAACCAGCTCAAGCACGTCGACTCGTCCACCACGCCGACGCTGGCCGTCTACGCCCTCAACGGCACGCCGAAGCTGGCGTGGCAGTCCCGGGTCAGCGGCAACAACGGTCACGAGCCGTCCAGCCTGTCGGTGTACGTCGACGCGCAGAGCGGCAAGGTGCTCGGCACCAAGGAACACGTGATGGCCGGCAACGGTACGGCGGTCTACAGCGGTCCGAACCCGGTTCACTTGGACACGACCCTGACCGGCAGCACCTACTCGATGAAGGACCCGAACACCACCAACCTGTCCTGCCAGGACGCGGCGAACAACACCACGTTCTCCGGTCCGGACGACAACTGGGGCAACGGGACCGCCGCCAACAAGGAGACCGGCTGCGTCGACGCCCTGTTCGCCGCGCAGACCGAGAAGCACATGCTGACCGACTGGCTCGGCCGTAACGGCATGGACGGCAACGGTGGCGCCTGGCCGATCCGCGTCGGCCTGAACGACGAGAACGCGTACTACGACGGCTCCCAGGTCCAGATCGGCCACAACACGGCCGGCGGCTGGATCGGCTCGATCGACGTCCTGGCGCACGAGATGGGCCACGGCATCGACGACCACACGCCGGGCGGTATCTCCGGCAGCGGCACCCAGGAGTTCGTCGCCGACACGTTCGGCGCGGCGACCGAGTGGTACAGCAACCAGGCGGCGGCGTACGACCCGCCGGACTTCCTGGTCGGCGAAGAGGTCAACCTGGTCGGCAGCGGCCCGATCCGCAACATGTACAACCCGTCGGCCCTCGGCGACCCGAACTGCTACTCGAGCTCGATCCCGGGCACCGAGGTGCACGCCGCGGCCGGCCCCGGCAACCACTGGTTCTACCTGTTGTCGCAGGGCAGCAACGGCTCGCCGTCGAGCCCGACCTGCAACAGCTCGACGGTCACCGGCCTGGGCGTCCAGAAGGCGATCCGGATCATGTACAACGCGATGCTGATGAAGACCAGCAGCAGCTCGTACCTGAAGTACCGGACCTGGACCCTGACCGCGGCGAAGAACCTGTTCCCGGGCAGCTGCACCGAGTTCAACACCGTGAAGGCGGCGTGGGACGCGGTCAGCGTTCCGGCGCAGGCGGCTGACCCGACCTGCACCGTCAGCGGCGGCGTCACCGTCACGAACCCGGGCAACAAGACCGGTACGGTCGGTACGGCGATCGCGTCGTTCACGCTGTCGGCGACCGGCGGCACCGCGCCGTACACCTGGTCGGCGACCGGCCTGCCGGGCGGGATCACGATCGGTTCCTCCACCGGGACCGTGTCCGGCACCCCGACCGCCAGCGGCACCTTCAACGTCACCGCGACGGCGACCGCGAGTGCCGGTGGTTCGGGCAGCACGTCCTTCACCTTCACTATCGGCGGCACCGGTGGCTGCTCCGGCCAGAAGCTCGGAAACCCGGGCTTCGAGACCGGTACGGCGGCGCCGTGGTCGGCGTCGGCCGGGGTGATCGACAACACCGCCTCCCAGCCCGCGCGTAGCGGTACCTGGAAGGCCTGGCTGGACGGCTACGGCAGCACCCACACCGACACTCTGAGCCAGTCGGTGGCGATCCCGGCCGGGTGCAGCGCGACGTTGTCGTTCTACCTGCACATCGACTCCGCCGAGACCACCACGACAACGCAGTACGACAAGCTCACCGTGAAGGCGGGCACGACCACGCTGGCGACGTACTCGAACCTGAACAAGGCAAGTGGTTACTCGCTGAAGTCGTTCAACGTGTCGTCGTTCGCCGGTCAAACGGTGTCGATCAGCTTCACCGGCACCGAAGACAGCTCCCTGCAGACCTCGTTCGTTATCGACGACACAGGCCTCAACCTGAGCTGACCTGAAACACGCCGGCCGCCCTACCCCCCCGCGGGGGACGGCCGCCGGGTCGGGCGAGAGGTGAGGGTGCTCCG
>NZ_JBEZYF010000082.1:0-39146 GCF_040638415.1 Kribbella sp. NPDC026596
AACGAGCGAGCGGGACGGCCAGGTCGACGACCTGGACGCTGCTCGGGAAGGTCCCGAGCTTGGTGGCCTTGCCAGTGATGAGGCCGATGTCGTACAGCCGCATGCGTCCGCCGGTGTTCAGTACGGCCAGACCGCAGTTGCCGCCGCCTTGCGTGGAGATGTCGAACCCGGCCCACGGGCCGGCATCGACGGTGAGCTTGCCGGTGGGCGCGAGCAGCCCGGCGTTCGCCGGTGACTGGATCACGACCTGGTCGAGCATGGTGTCGATGTCGAACAGCGTGGTCGCGGTGTTCGGGTCGAGGTCGTTGTTCGTGTACGCCGCCGCCGTCACCTGGGTCGCCGTGGTCGGCGGAGCCGGCGGCACGCCCGGGTAGGCCAGCGTGCCGTCGGTGGCGGTCATGCCCGCGGCGGGCGTACCGGCGGGGTCGTCGAGGTTGTGACGCAGGTTCTGGCCGGTGTCACTGATCACCCGCAGCCGGTTCGCCGCCGGGTTGAAGTCGACGCCGAAGTTCTGCCCGGACAGCGGGACGGTGAGCTGCGAGACCTTCGTGGCCTGCCCGAAGGAGGCACCGGTGTCGATCGTGTAGATGCCGCCGCGGTCGCCGACGCCGTACAGCTTGCCGTTCTGTACGCGGTAGTCGATGCCGACCAGCCGCTGGTCGCCCTCGAGTCCCTGGACCCGCGCCGTACCCCGGATCTTGTCAGGGGAGGTGCTCCGGAACTTCACCAGCCGGCCTTTGTCGGTCAGGCCGACCACCTCGGAGCGCTGAGGCTGGGCCGCCGCGGCCGGAGCCGTGGCGGCCGCGGCCACGGTCGGCGTGACGCGGGCCGTCGCCTGTGTCCCGCCGGTGAGGGCCAGTGCCGTCGCGGGCAACGCGATCGCGGCCGCCGTGGCGGCGACGACGAAGACGTGTCGTCGTGGTTGGTACATGCTGATTCACCTCTCGGTCGCGGCGCCGATCCACCTCGCGCGGCCGGTCGCCGGGCGGACCCGCCGGTGGGCCCAGCTCCGGCGGCGTCTCAAGCCCGTCTTCGTCGCGGGCGGCCGATCGGATGTGCGCGATCAGAAGCGGGCGGCGGTGACCAGGGTGGCGCGGCGTTCGTCGGAGACGGGTTCGTCTTCGAGGCGCTTGCCGGTTTCGGAGGCGTGCAGCATGCCGGTGGGGGAGACGAAGCCGACGTGGTGGACCTGCTTGCCGGGCCGGGCGAAGAAGTAGAGGTCGCCTGGCCGGGCGTCGTCGACCGGGATGTTCTCGAGGGCGTCGGCCTGGTCGTGGGCGTCGCGCGGGATGCGGACACCGAGGACGCGGCAGACGGTGTGAATCAGCCCGGAGCAGTCCAGTCCGTACGCCGAGGTCCCACCCCACAGGTACTCGAGCCCGAGGAACTGCGCCCCCAACCGCAGCCGGTCCTCGACCGTGGCGGGTTCCTCAACAGAGCGCAGTACGTCGTCCGGCAGCCAAGCAGAACCATCCGGTGTGGCGACCCGGGTGTACCCGTCCGCGTGCTCGACCGACGCCAGCACAGTCCCGAACGACAACTCGCCCACGGCACCACGACCCGGCTCCGGCTGCAGCACAGCAGTCGGTACGGCGATCGCGACCGGAGCGGTCGCACTCCCGGGCAACTCACCCAGGTGGCTGGACGGGACCCAGCCCGGGTAGCCCAGCTCGTCCTGGGACGACGGCTGCCACGGGGCGACGACCTCGGACCAGCCATCACGTTCGGAGCGGACCAGCACAGGTTCGGCGAACAACAACTGGGTCAGGGTCCGGCCGTGCAGGCCGAGTCGGGTCTCGGCGTCCATGGACTTGGCCCACGCGGCCACATCGGGTTGGGCGGCGATCGCAGGGGAATCGATGTCACGCGGGGCGTCCGGTGCGGTCCACACGGTGCTGACCGGGACCTTGGCGGCGACTAGCTTCATACGGTCAAGCCTGTCACGCCGAGTCCAGGAGCCGTGGGCAGGTGGATCAGCGAGCCTTCGTACCGAATGCCCCCGGCCACCGGCGCCTCGCGCAGCCACCAGGCCGCATCCAGATCGTTGACCGCGGAGGTCGGGTACGCCGACACCAGTGCGGCCGCCGCACCTACACCGACGTGGCTCTCCATCATCGAGCCGACAATGGTCCGGATTCCGTGGTCCCGGGCCAGTTCCAGCAGTGTCCGGGCCGGTCCGAGTCCACCGCATTTGGCCAGCTTGACGTTGACCATGTCCGCGGCGCCGAGCCGGATCACGTTGACCAGGTCGCGTACGCCGTACACCGATTCGTCGGCGAGGATCGGCGTACTGACCCGATCGGTCACCCACGCCATCCCTTCGAGATCGTCGGCCGCGACCGGCTGCTCGACCAACTCGATTGCGCAGCCGGCGTCCTCCAGCGCATGGATCGCGTTCACCGCGTCGCGCCGGGACCAGCCCTGATTGGCGTCGAGCCGGAGCGTCGGCCCCGGGCCGATCGCCTCGCGCACCCGCCGGACCCGTTCGACGTCCGCAGTCGCGTCGGTGCCGACCTTGACCTTGAGTACGTCGAACCCGTCCGCGACTCGAGCCTGTCCGGCAGCCGCGAGCGCATCCGCGTCACCAACGGACAGCGTCACATCGGTACGCACGGTGTCGACCGTCGAGCCGAGGAATCCGTGCAGCGTCTGACCACGACGCCGCGCAGCCAGATCGTGCAATGCGATGTCGACGGCGGCCTTGGCGCCGAAGTTGCCGGCGGCAGCGTTCTGCACGCGGCGCAGCGCTTCGGTGAGATCGTCCGGCCCGAGACCGTCCAGCGCGGTGGTGATCGGACCTTCGACGCAGGCCTGCGCACCGGCGAGCGACTCGCCCGTCACCTTCCAGACCTGCGGTGCCTCGCCCCAGCCAGTCAACTCGTCGTCGCTGATCTCGACCAGCAGCGAGTCCGCGTGGGTCGCCGTACGCAAGGCCGTCACGAACGGCGTGTGCAGCGGCGCCGAGACCAACTGCGTGCTGATCTTCATCGCACCCCTCCGAGGTCGTGCCGGTGGTTCCAGGCTTCGAGGGCGATCGCGGCGATCAGCTTCTGGGCTTCCGCGTCGGGCAGGTCGGACGTCGTACACACGACCAGCACGAAGGGCTCCGCGTCGGCCGGCCGAACGATGCCGCCGTCGTGGCGGATCCGGGTGTCCCAGCCGTTCTTGTGCTCGACCCGGGTGCCGTCGGGCAGCAACGCCGGGATCTCGCCGTTCCACTGATTGGCCGCCAGCAGATCCCGCAGGTAGTCGCCCTTCTCATTGCCCACGGCAACCAGTACGCCGGCCAGCCCGGCCGGGCTCATCAGGTTGCTGATACCTGCCCGCTGCGCGGCCGCGTCGTCGATCCCGCGGCGGATCGCGCTGTCGCCGGCGCCGTACTCCGCGAGGACGGCCTGCGCGGCGGGGACGCCGACCTGCTCGAGGACGAGGTCGGTCGCGAGGTTGCTGGAGCGGGTGATCATCTCGGTCGCCAGCCACCCGAGCGGCGCCGTCGTACCGAGCTTGGTCCAGGTCGCCGGCGCTTCGTCCTCGTCCGGGTTCACACCGAACCGCCCGCCGGCCGCGGACGCGAAGTCGTTGTGCACTGTCACCGGCTGGTCCAGCGCCAGTTCACCGGCCTCGACCTTGCGCATCATCGCCATCGCCACCGGCAGCTTCATCGTGCTCGCGGCGTAGTGCGTCCGCTCCGCCGCGTGCTCGAACACCGGTACGCCGTCCAGCCGGCCGAGCCAGACCCCGAACTCTCCGCTCCCGTCGACCGCTCGGAGCAGCTCCGCGATTCCCATGCCGGTCACCCAATCACAGCCTCACCTGGCAGACTGCCGAGGGTGTCCCGGGCTCACGGCATCCTCCTCGGCTTCGCCGCCGATCGTGCCTTCGGCGATCCGCGCCGCTTCCACCCCGTCGCCGGCTTCGGCCAGGCGGCCGCCCGGCTGGAGTCCCGCTGGTACGACGACTCCCGCGCGGCAGGTACGGCGTACGCCACCGTCCTCGTCGGTACGGCGACCGCCGCCGGAGTCCTCGTCGAGCGGCTGACCAGGAACCGCCCGATCGCGCACACGCTCGTCACCGCGGCCGCGACCTGGACCGTGCTCGGCGCGCGCAGCCTGGAGCGGGAGGCCTCAGTGATGGCCGGACTGCTGGAGGAGAAGGACATTCCGGCCGCGCGAGATCGACTCAGCCATCTGTGTGCGCGGGACGCGACCAACCTGGAGGCCGACGAGCTCGCCCGGGCGACCGTCGAGTCGATCGCCGAGAACACATCGGACGCGTGTGTGGCGCCGCTGCTGTGGGGCGGAGCACTCGGCGTACCCGGGCTGCTCGGCTACCGGGCGGCCAACACGCTGGACGCGATGGTGGGCTACAAGTCGGCGAAGTACCTCAACTTCGGGTGGGCGTCGGCCCGGCTGGACGACATACTCAACCTGCTGCCCGCTCGCGTCTGCGCGGTGCTCACCGGACTCGCGGCCGGGCGGCCCCGGGAGGTTGTGGCGGTGTGGAGGCGGGACGCGCCGAAGCACCCGAGTCCGAACGCCGGGCCGGTGGAGGCAGCGTTTGCCGGGGCACTCGACCTGACCCTCGGCGGGACCAACAGCTACGGGTCGTATCAGGAGGACCGTGGCACGCTGGGGGACGGGCCGACGCCGGCTGTCGCGGACGTACGCCGTACCGCCGCACTGGCTCGACGCGTCGGGATCGCAGCTGCCGGGGTCGCCGCGATCCTGGCCCTCGGGTGGAAAGGGAAGCGATGGGGCTGAGCCGACGGCCGATGCGGATCGCGCTGATCCGGCACGGCGAGTCCGAGGCGAACCTGGACAAGACGATCTTCGAGCGCGTCCCCGACCACGCGATCCCCCTGACCGCGCACGGCCACGAGCAGTCGGCCAAGGCGGGCACATACCTGCGGGAGCTGTTCGAGAACGAGCCAATCCGGGTGTACGTCTCGCCGTACCTGCGCGCCCGGCAGACGCTGGACTCGCTCGGGTTGGACGACCTGATTGGCATCGCCCGGGAGGAGCCGAGGCTGCGGGAGCAGGACTGGGCGAACTATCAGGACACCGCGGACATCGAGCAGCAGGAGAAGCTGCGGGACCGGTACGGGCACTTCTTCTACCGGTTCACCCACGGTGAGTCGGGGTCGGACGTGTACGACCGGGTGTCGACGTTCCTGGAGACGATGCACCGCGACTTCGAGAGCGCGGACGCGCCACGCAACGTGCTGCTGGTGTCACACGGGCTCACGATGCGGTTGTTCTGCATGCGCTGGTTCCACTGGTCGGTACGGTTCTTCGAGACGTTGCGGAACCCGGAGAACGCCGAAACACGCGTCCTGCTGCGCCAGCCGGATTTCCGGTACAAGCTGGACCGGCCGTTCGAACAGTGGACACATTACGAACCGACGGAACGGGAGCGATCGGCATGGTTGTAGAACGGACCCGGGAAGCGGTCCTCGAGCTACTGGCGAGCCTCACGCCCGGCCAGCTCGACAAGATCAAGGCGCCCTTCGACACGCCTGATCACCAGCAGTGGACGTATCTGCCCGGTCCGGTGCCCGGCCTTGCGCTGACCGAGCTGACGCCCGCGCAGCAGCGGCTGGTCGAGCGCCTGGTGGCGATCGGCTGCAGCGAGCGGGGTGCGGCCGATGCGTGGGCGGTGTGGGACGCGGAGGTCATCGTGCGCGGTATCCCCGCGCTGCCGCCGTCGGGGGAGTGGGAGGGGTCGGTCGTGGGCGACCGGTACTTCTTCCGGGTGCTGGGCGATCCGGCTGGGACGGAGCCGTGGGCCTGGCGGCTGAACGGTCACCACCTCGCGCTGCACGTCACGCTCGTCGACGGCGCCATCTCGTTCACCCCACAGTTCTTCGGGTCGAATCCGGCGGAGGTCCGCACCGGCCCGTCGGCCGGTCGACGCTTCCTGGCCGCCGAGCAGGACCTCGGCTTCCAGCTGCTGCACGCGCTCGAGCCCGGCCAGCTCTCCGTCGCACTGGTCTCCGACGCGGCACCGGACGACATCCTGACCCGCCACGACCCGATCGCCGACGCGTCGCTCCTCCACCGCGGTCTCGCCTACGGCGACATGACCGCGGACCAGCGTCAGCTCCTCAGCCTCCTGATCGGCCAGTACGTCGGCCGCGCCGCCGGACCGATCGGGTTGCAGACCTGGCAGGACATCACCGACCAGGGCATCGAGCGCCTGACCTTCGCCTGGGCCGGCGAGACCGAACCCGGCGTCGGCCACCGCCACTACTACTCGATCGCCGGCCCCACCTTCCTCGCCGAGTACGACAACACTCAGGACGACGCCAACCACATCCACTCAGTCTGGCGTGACGTTCGCAACGACTGGGGGATCGACCTCCTCGCCGCCCACTACGCCGCGCACCGCTGACGCGGCGCACGGCGCTTCGGGCTGACGCTCAGCTGTGGAGCGGCCGGAACTCGTGGTTGATCGTCCACGTGGCGGTGCGGTGACCGAGGCGGCTGGCGTCGGTCATGGCCTTCCGGAAGTGGAAGCCGAGCCAGATCCTGGCGTTCATGGTCTCGGCATCGAGGGCCGCGGCGCTGTCGTAGTGCCGAGTCGTCATGGTCACCGACGAGGAGATGTCCAGATCGAGGGACCGGGCGCTGAACAAATAGCTGAACACTCCGGTTGCGGCCCCGGTTCCGGAGGCGTGCCCGCTGACGTAGTCCGGATAGGGCGGCGTTTGCAGTAGCGACATCCAGGTGGGGTCGGCTTTCGTCGCCGGGTTCCGGTCGGTGTCGGCCAGCCGGATCGCGGTGATCGGGCGCCAGTAGGCGTAGTCGTACTTGCTTCGCCAGCAGGCAATCAGCGCATCGGCGATGCTCGTGCTGAGCAGGGCGAACGCCCGGGCGCTGGTGACGATGTCCATCCCCCGCGCGGTGACCTGGTCGCGAAGTGCCGTCTCGTACTGCAGCACCGCGTTGGCGTTCCAGAACAGCGCTGTCTCGGTCTGGAACGCGGTCCGGGTGGATCCGACCAGCGCGCCCTTGGCCTTCACCTCCGCGAAGTCCCGGGCATAGGCCTTCGACGTGATCGGGTCCGGCCCGGGCAGCCGGAACTGCGTCGGCGATCGGAGTGCCAGCGGTACGACGAAGCCGAGCCACGGGGCGAGCATCGGCGCGAAGGCGTCAGGTGTCGGGCGCCAGACTCCCGGAGCAGGCGTCACCGTCAGTTGGATGTTCGCGCCCCTGCCGTCGTTCTGTCGCGCTCGGATCAGGTTCGCGGCTGCGTGCCGGCCAACCTCGGTTCCGCGAACCTTGGCGCGGCCGTCGGCGATGCTGCCGAGCGACGCGGCATAGTCGGTGGCGAGGTTCGCCGCCGAGGCCGGGAAGTAGTACCGCAACACGTCGTACGCCGCCGTCGCGGCCGCCGCCTCCGACGACGCCTTGCCGCGGACCTTCGGTTGCTTCAGGTACGGCTGGTAGCGGCCCTCGATGGCCACCACCGCGTCGTACACGGCCAGCGAAACGAAGCCGAAGTACAGACTCCCCACCGGGACCGGGCTGGCGTTCTCGGTGTAGATCGTCCGCCGGCGATCGCGTTCCACTGGGTGATCACCGCCGGGTTCGAGTGGCTGCCGCCTGCCTGACTAGGCGCGGCGGTGAGGGCAGGAGCGGCGAGGCCGGCCGTCAGCACGACGACCAGGAATCTCCAGACCTTCAAGCGCATGATTGCCTCCTTCAGGTGAAGCCTGAGTGACGGCTTGCGCTGAAGAAGACGTTGCCGTGCGACGCCGAGAGGGCGTCCGCAGTACAAACCCTTAGCATTCCGGCCTACACCTGATGCCGCGTCGGGTCAACGGCGAGGCCTGTGCCCAGTGGGCCGGGACGTCGGTCGGCTAGAGTCGGCTCGTCATCGACGGCATCAGCAGGAACCCGGTGTGAGTCCGGGACGGTCCCGCCACTGTGAACCCTCATGGGGAAGTCAGGAACTGCCGCCGTCGTACCTCCGTCCGGGGCGTGGACACCCCGAGGAAGGACTGGGCGTGCCTGCCAACCTGCTGCTGCTCTCGACCGCCGACACCGACCTGCTTGCCGCTGCCGAGGCGGGTGCGGGCTGGGCGGTCGCCAACCCGGCCCGGCTGGAGCTCGACGACCTGACTCCTCTGCTCGACGCCGCCGAGGTTGTCGTGGTTCGCCTGCTCGGCGGGCGGCGCGCCTGGGAGGAAGGGCTCGACGCGGTCGTCGCGTCCGGCAAGCCGGTCGTGGTGGTCAGCGGTGAGGCCGCGCCCGACGCCGAGCTGATGTCGCTGTCGACCGTGCCCGCGGGGGCGGTGACCGAGGCACTGGCCTATCTCCGCGAGGGCGGCTCCGAGAACCTGCGCAACCTCGCCGGCTTCCTGCGCGACACGCTGCTCCTGACAGGCGACGAGTTCGAGCCGCCTCGCGCACTTCCGGCGTACGGCGTGCGTGGGGGGTACGTCGAGGACGACCGGCCGGTGGTCGGGATCGTGTACTACCGCGCGCACGAGATCTCCGGCAACACCGCCTTCGTCGACACCCTCGCCACCGCCGCCGCGGAGGCGGGCGCGCAGCCGCTGCCGGTGTACTGCGGCACCCTGCGCGGACTCGATCCGACGTCGTCCGAGAACGCCGAGCTGTTCGAGCTCCTGCGCAAGTGCGATGTCCTGGTCACGACGCTGCTCGCCGCCGGTGGATCCGTCGCGGCCAACGCGAGTGCCGGCGGTTCGGACGACGCCTGGGACGCCGGCGCGCTCGCGTCCCTCGACATCCCACTGATCCAGGGCCTCGCGCTGACGTCGACCCGCGAGCAGTGGCTGGCCAGTGACGCCGCGATCAGCCCGCTGGACGCGGCGACCCAGGTCGCGATCCCGGAGTTCGACGGGCGCCTGATCACGATCCCGTTCTCGTTCAAGTCGTACGACGCCGACGGACTGGCCCGGTACGCGCCGGACCCGGAGCGGTGTGCCCGGCTGGCCGGGATCGCAGTCGCGCACGCTCGCCTCCGCCACGTGCCGACTGCGGACAAGCGGCTCGCTCTGGTGCTGTCGTCGTACCCGACCAAGCACGCGCGGATCGGGAATGCGGTCGGTCTGGACACGCCGGCCTCGGCGGTCGTCCTGCTCGGGCAGCTGGAGCAGGCCGGGTACGACCTCGGCGGGCTCGACCTCAGCGAGCTGCAAGGGGCGGACGGTGCCGACGGGTTGATCCATCGGCTGATCGCGGCCGGTGGTCACGACGTCGAATGGCTGACCGACGAGCAGCTGGAGTCGGCGGTCGCCAAGATCCCGCTGTCGGTCTACGCGCAGTGGTTCGGGCGGGCGCCGGAATCGTTGCGCGAGGCAATGACCGAGGCCTGGGGCGCGGCGCCCGGTTCGCTGTACGTCGACACGTCCGGTGACGAACCCGCGATCGCGCTGGCGGCGCTGCGGTTCGGGAACGTGGTGCTGATGATCCAGCCGCCGCGTGGCTTCGGCGAGAACCCGGTGGCGATCTACCACGACCCGGACATGGCGCCCTCGCACCACTACCTGGCGGCGTACCGCTGGCTCGAGGCTCCGGCGGAGGAGGGTGGCTTCGGCGCGCACGCCGTCGTACATCTGGGTAAGCACGGGACGCTCGAATGGCTGCCGGGCAAGGGTATCGGGATGGCGGCCGACTGCGCGCCGGACGCCGTCCTCGGGAACCTGCCGATGGTCTATCCGTTCATCGTCAACGACCCTGGCGAGGGGACGCAGGCCAAACGGCGCGCGCACGCGACCGTCGTCGACCACCTGGTGCCGCCGATGGCGCGCGCGGAGACGTACGGCGAGATGGCCAAGCTGGAGTACCTGCTCGACGAGTATGCGACCGTGTCGGCGCTGGATCCGGAGAAGGTGCCGACGCTCCGGGCGCAGATCTGGACGCTGATCCAGGCGGCGCAACTGCATCACGACCTGCACACGTCCGAGAAGCCGGACGACGAGGAGTTCGATGAGTTCGTCCTGCATCTGGACGGATATCTGTGTGAGATCAAGGATGTGCAGATCCGGGACGGGCTGCACATCCTCGGTGGTGCGCCGGCCGGCGAAGCACGGGTCAACCTCGTGCTCGCCGTACTGCGGGCCCGTCAGCTGTGGGGTGGGTCGTACTCGATCCCCGGACTGCGGACCGCGCTGGGGGAGACCTTCGGGGTGGACGAGGCGGCCATGCTCGCCGATCCCGGCCGGGCCGTTCCGGAGCTTGCCGATCTGGCGACGCTCGCGGACCTGCCGGCGGTCAGTGGCGCCGATGGTGTGGACCTGTTGGAGGCCGTTGCGCGGAAGCTCGTCGTCGGGATGGAGACGCTGAGCTGGGATCCGCTCAAGGTTCCGGTAGTCGTGACTGAGGTCCTGGGTCGGTCGTCCGACCAGGTCTCGGAGTCGCTGACCTTCGCGGCCTCCGAAGTTGTCCCGCGGCTCGCGCGGACGGGTGACGAGCTGACCAACGTGCTTCGTGCTTTGGATGGCCGGTTCGTCGAGGCCGGGCCGTCGGGTTCGCCGACGCGCGGGCTGGTCAACGTACTGCCGACCGGCCGCAACTTCTACGCCGTCGACCCGAAGGCGATCCCGAGCCGCAACGCCTGGGACGTCGGTGTCGCGCTGGCCGACTCCCTCCTGGCCCGGCACCAGGCCGAGACGGGGGAGTGGCCGCGTTCGGTCGGCCTGACCATCTGGGGGACGTCGGCCATGCGCACCCAGGGCGACGACCTCGCCGAGGTGCTGTGGCTGCTCGGCTGCCGCCCGGTCTGGGACGAGGCGTCGCGGCGCGTCACCGGCTTCGAGGTGGTCGGCCTGGCGGAGCTCGGCCGGCCCCGGATCGACGTGACGATCCGGATCTCGGGGTTCTTCCGGGACGCGTTCCCGCACGTCGTCGCGCTGCTGGACGAGGCCGTGCGTACGGTCGCCGCCCTCGACGAGCCCGCCGACGGCAACTACCTGCGCGCCCACGTCTGCGAGGACGTTGCCTCAGGCAATGACCTGCGCTCGGCCACCGCCCGGGTCTTCGGCTCCAAGCCGGGCTCGTACGGCGCCGGCCTGCTGCCGCTCGTGGACGCACGGAACTGGCGCACCGACGCCGAGCTGGCCGAGGTGTACGCGGTCTGGGGCGGGTACGCGTACGGCAAGGACCTCGACGGCGCGGAGGCCCGCGGCTCGATGGAGCGCGCGTACGCCCGGATCCAGGTGGCGGCGAAGAACGCGGACACCCGCGAGCACGACATCATGGACTCCGACGACTACTTCCAGTACCACGGCGGCATGATCGCGATGGTCCGGCACCTGACCGGCGCGAACCCGAAGGCGTACGTCGGCGACTCCGCCGTACCGGCGCAGGTGCGCACCCGGACGCTGGAGGAGGAGACCAAGCGGGTCTTCCGGGCCCGGGTGGTGAACCCGCGGTGGATGGCGGCGATGCGGCGGCACGGGTACAAAGGCGCCTTCGAGATGGCCGCGACGGTGGACTATCTGTTCGGGTACGACGCGACCGCGGGCGTGGTTGACGACTGGATGTACGAGACGCTGACCACCGAGTACGTCGCCGATCCCGAGATGGCGGAGTTCTTCCGCAAGTCGAACCCGTGGGCGCGGCACGGCATCGCCGAACGCCTGCTGGAAGCGGCCCAGCGCGGTCTGTGGTCGTCGCCGTCCGACGATGCGCTCGAGACGCTGCGGAACGCGGTCCTTGAGACGGAGGGTGACATCGAAGACCGCGGCTGATTGGGTAGAGGCATGGCGCCCGAACAGCTGAGAGTCCTGATCACCAACGACGACGGCTACCGGGCTCCGGGGATCCGCGCGCTCGCGCCGGCGATCGTCGAGCTCGGGTACGACGTCCTCGTGGTCGCACCGCTCGAGGACGAGAGCGGCGTCGGGTCGGCCCGGGCGGGGATGGTCGGGCGCCCGATCCGGACGGCGTCCGAGGAGGAGGCCGGGGTCACCTACGTCGGTATCGACGGTACGCCGGCTCTCGCGGTGACGCTGGCGTCCGTGGGGGCGTTCGGGCGGGCTCCGGATCTGGTCCTGTCGGGGATCAACCGGGGCCACAACATCGGCGTACCGATCTTCCACTCCGGCACCGTCGCCGCGGCGCTCACCGCCGCCGGGCAGGGGACGTCGGCGGTTGCCATCAGCATCGATTCGGAGGACCCGGCGCACTGGCAGACGGCGGCGGCGGTCGCCGGCGAGGCGCTCAGCTGGATCGTTCCCGAACCGGCCGGCACGGTGCTGACCATCAACGTTCCCGACCGTCCTCTGGACCGGCTGGCGGGTGTCCGTCACGCGTCGCTCGCGCCGATCAAACGCTCTCGTATCACCGGGACGACCGCCCCGACCGGGGAGCCGATGATCGAGCTGGAAGCGCCGCGGCCCAATCCGGTCGCCGACTCCGACGAGGCTCTGCTCGCCGCCGGGTTCGTCACGGTCACGCCGATCGTCGGCATCCGGGAGGTCAAGGACGACGCCGCCGCCACCGCCCTCGCAAAACGCCTCGCGTGAAACTTTTCGTCGCGGAGGACGGCCCGTCCGACGCACCACCGGTCTTGTTCATCCACGGCCACGGCGGCGGCTATCACTTCCAGCGCTGCCAGGCCGACCTCCTGTCACAGGATCTCCACCTGATCGCCCCGGACCAGCGCGGCGTCCTGCGCTCCGGCCCGCCCGCGCCCGGCGAGCCGTTCAACCTCGACGTCTTGCTCGCGGACTCCGAGGAACTGCGCGAGGACCTCGGCTCTCGATCTTCGCCCGTCTCTACGAGGAGGCCGGAGACGCCGAGCGCGCAGCCAAGTGCCGTGCTCTGGCAGCTGTGCCGTCGACGACCTGGCGACCGACCCGCTCTCCGTCCAGGCGTACCGCGAGAACGCCCGCACCCCTCGCGTAACGCCCAGGTCCGGTCCTTCGTCCTGGCGACAGCCCGGTAACCGCGTCGTCATCCGGTCGGCGTTCAGTGATCCGGCAGCCGTCGCTCGGCCAGAGCGGCGGCTGCCACCCGGCTCGTCGTGCCGGTCTTCCGAAGAATGTTCGACACATGCACGCTGACCGTCTTGTCACTGATGAACAGCTCCTTGGCGATCTCACCGTTCGACCGTCCGGCCACCAGAAACCCCAACACCTCCCGCTCCCGCGCAGTAAGCCCCGCCAGAACCGGGTCATCGGCGGCCACCACCGAAACCGACTCCTGCACATCGATCCGCGCCCGCCGCGCCAACGCCTCGATCTCGACCCGTAACGGCTCGGCCCCCAGCTCGACCGCACCACGATGAGCCTCCCGCAAAAGCTCACGCACACTCCACGGAGTCCACCCACTCGCCAACCCCGCCTCGGCACACCGCCATTGCGCCATGGCCTCGTGCCAACGTCTTCCCGCCGGACGGCAGGCTTTGCTCGCGTCGCGCCAACGCTCAGCCTGGTCCGGGGTCTTCCGGCAGCGTGCGAGTTCGGCCGCGAGCAGCGATCGATCCATCACTTGCGCCTCAGGGCCGTCCAAGGCAACGGTGAACGGCTCCCATGGCCATTCGTCGAGAACCTTGTCGACCAGCTCCGCGAGGTCGTGGTCCCCGCCGTCCAGGGCTGCCTCGGCTGCTGCCCGGACATAGGTCGCGAGCACCGGGTCGTCGTCCGGCTCGGGAAGATCCGGAACAAGCAGCCGTGGGCCTGCCCAGGTGAGAGCCTCCGCGGCGCGGCCTTCGGCGAGCATCAGCTCGATACCGGTGCGGGTCATCGGGGGGCGGAGCGGGTTGAAGTCCTCGGAGACCAGTTCCAACGCCCGATCGAAGTGCTGCCGTGCCTCCTCGGTGCGCCCGGATCGCACCGCCAGCAGGCTCGCGGACAACCTGACGCCTGCTCCCGGGATGCCGGTGCAGCGTGCGGCCAGCGCCGACCGCAACATGGCCCGGCACTCCTCCCAGCGGCCGAGGTCGATCAGCTGATCGGAGGCCTGGAAGGCGAGGAAGTAGGCCCAGGTGCCGCCACCGGTGGTGACTGAATCCTGGTAGGCCGCGAGGGTGACGTCGGCGGCCTCGGTCCGCCGGCCGAGCGCCCGCAGAGCGTCGAAGCGCCAGATCGCTGCCCCGGTGGCGGTGTCGACATCCCCGCACGATCTCGCCAGGGTCTCCGCCAACTCGGCGTCGGCGAGCGAGTCCGCCGGCGCCTGGAAGTCGAAGACAGCCGCGCGGGCGGAGAGCGCTCGTCCGAGGACCTGCTGCGAGCCGGATCTGCGCGCGACCCGGACGGACTCCTCCGCGTGGACCGTAGCGTCCCGCATGCCGTACATGGTCTCCGTCTCGGCAAGCTCGGCGAACGCATCAGCACGCTCCGCGCTGTCCGGGTAGTCCTCGGTCAGCGCGATCGCCTCGAGGAGGTCGTCGAGGTCTGCCTCGCCGGGTGTATCGACTTGCCAACGGGCATCGGCCCATTTGATGAGCAGATCGCTGGCCAGCAAGGGTTCCTGCTTCTTGTTCACCAGGCTCAACGCCTCCGTGAGGAGTGTCACCGCCACCTCCGGTAGGCCCGCCCGGCGGCAGATCGAGCTCGTCCGTCGCAACAGGCTGATCCTCTCGTCGCGGCCGCCGCGGAGGGTTGGTGACACCGTCTCCCAGAGCGCGCAGGCGCGGCGGAGTTGGATCGCCTCCTCGGTTGGTGCCCGGAGCTGCGCTGCTTGATCGGCTGCGACCAGCGACCAGCGGTACGTCGCGTCGATGTTGCCGGCCTGTTCGTTGTGGACCGCCAGATCAGCGGCGGTCACCTCACCTGGTCGCGCTTCGAGGACGCGGAGGTAGTCGGCATGGAAGGCTGCGGCTTGCTCGGGCGGCAGGCCGTCGTACAAGACCTCGGCCAGCAGCGGATGGCGGAACCACCAGCTGCCGCCGTCGGTGTGCACGACGCCGCGGTCCTGTGCCTCCGACAGGGAAGCGGTTGTCTCGAGACCGTGGCCGGTCGCGACCTCGGTCAGTACGGCGGATGACGTCGGCCGGCCGCCGACCGCGAGGATTCTGGTGACCAGCCGGGCCTGTTCGGACATGCTGTGCCAGGCAGCAAGCAAGGCGTCGCGGAGGGCCGCCGGGACGGTCGCAGGCAAGCTGTGCTCGGCACCGGACAGACCGCGGACCATCAGCTCGATGAGGTAAGGGTTGCCGTCCGACCTGGCCAGGACCTCGCTGACGAGCTCGATGTCAGGCGGTCTGCCCAGCAATCCTTCGATCTGAAGGGCGGCCGCCTCCAGGTCGAGCGGCTCGAGCCGAATCTCGCTGAACAGCGGCATCCGGCGCATATCCGCCAACCACGAGTGCAGCGGATGTCCCTCGGGCCGTTCCTCCGTCCGGCAGGTGGCGATCAACACCAGAGGCTGCCCCCGGAACCCGGCAATCAGGTAAGCCAGCACATCGAGCGACGCGACATCCGCCCATTGCAGGTCATCGATGATCACCGCGGTCGGCCGTCGTTCCGCGATCCGATTCAGCACAAGATCAACCAGCACCGGCAGTCTCGGGGGACTGCCGTCAGGCCCGCTGTCGCTGCTGCTGAGTGAGGGGAGCAAGGCGCTCAGACCCTCCGTGCCGGCGAGGATCTCCTTCTTTTCGTCGGGATCCGCGTGGGTGAGCCAGTCTTGTAGGGCGCCGGCGATGGGGGCGAAGGGGACCGAGGCGCCGCCGAAGTGGACGCAGGAGCCCCAGAGGACGTTCAGGTGTGAGGCTTTGCAGACTTCTCGGGTCAGGCGCGTCTTACCGATGCCGGCTTCGCCGTGGATGACGATCGCGTGGGGCGTGCCGGCTACGGCGTGCCGCAGTGCATCGCCGAGGAACTGTTGTTCGGCAGCGCGTCCGGCGAAGCGACGATCGGGCTGCAGACCCCCCATGCGTACTCAGTGAACACCCCGCAACGCCTCGACGGGAGCCCTCGGCGAAGTGAGCACTGATCAAGCGTTCGACCCTCGGCGGTGGATAACTCCGGCGGTTTCGGGTGCATCCGACTGATGCCCTGAAGGGGTCTGTTCTTCGCAGTCGCAGGCCGGTTCGGGCCGCTTGCGCAGTGCTTGTTGTGGCTGCGGTAGCCGGGGGAGCGGTCGCTGTGCCGGCGGCTGCGGGGATGCGGATCGGCGGGCCGGCTCGATCGAGTTGGTGTCGGTGGGGGTGTCCGGCGACCCGAACGACAGCCCGGATGTCTCCACCTGACCTTCACTTCGTCCTCGACCAACCTTGTCGCCGGTGAAATCAACAACACGCAGGACATCTTCGTCCGCGACCTCTGCCCTTCGACTCGGATGACAAGAGGTTGGTCGTTGGTGGCGGCACCTCCGGGTACGACACGTATCTCTGGAACGCTCCTAGGTGACCCGCAGGCCGGCGATGAGGAGGCCGACCATGCGGCGGGCGTCGTAGCGGGTGTTGTTGTCCGCGCCGATGCAGAGGTTGCCGACGCCCCGGAGGAGTTCGTAGGCGTTGACATCGGAGCGGACCTCGCCTGCCGCGGCTGCGGCCTCGAGGAGTTGGGCGCAGACGGGAACCAGGCGGTCGAGGAAGTAGGCGTGCAAGGTCTGGAAGGCGGCGTCGTCGGACTGCAGCGCCTCGGCGAGGCCGTGCTTGGTGACCAGGAAGTCGACGAAGAGGTCGATCCAGCTGGCCAGGGCAGCGTGCGGTGAGGTGCTGTCGGCCAGCAGCGCTGGACCGGCCTCGGCGCAGGCTTCGACCTGGTGGCGGTAGACGGCGACGATGAGGTCGGCCCGGGTCGGGAAGTGGCGGTAGATCGTAGCCACGCCGACGCGGGCTCGGCCGGCGATGTCGCGGACGGGCGCATCGACGCCGGAGTCGACGAAGGCCGCCGCGGCGGCGTCCAGCAGCGTCTTCTCGTTCCGGCGGGCATCGGCCCGCTTCCGCTGAACAGGCTGCTCCGATCCGCTGTCGGGCATATTCCTCCTTGATAAACGGAACAGCGTTCCGTATGTTGGGTAACGGAACATCGTTCCGTATTCGCCCATCATGCCAGGAGGAGCACCGCTATGCAGTACCGCACCTTGGGTCGCACCGGCGTCCAGGTCAGCACCCTCGCGCTCGGCGCGATGAACTTCGGCGCGATCGGCCGTACCGGCCAGGACGAGGCCACCGCGATCGTCGACGCCGCTCTCGAGGCCGGGATCAACCTGATCGACACCGCCGACATGTACGGCCAGGGCGAGTCCGAGGAAATGGTCGGCAAGGCGATGGCCGGCCGCCGTGACGACCTCGTGCTGGCCACGAAGGCGACGATGCCGATGGGCGACGAGCGCAACCATCAGGGCAGCTCGCGTCGCTGGCTGGTCACCGCCCTCGACGACAGCCTGCGCCGGCTCGGCGTCGATCACGTCGACCTCTACCAGATCCACCGGTGGGACCCGAGCACCAGCGACGAGGAGACGCTGTCGGCGCTGACCGACCTGCAGCGCGCGGGGAAGATCCGCTCGTTCGGCTCCTCGACGTTCCCGGCGTACCGGATCGTGCAGGCCCAGTGGGCCGCCCGCGAACATCACCTGAGCCGCTACGTCAGCGAGCAGCCCAGCTACTCGATCCTGCAGCGCGGGATCGAGGCTCACGTCCTGCCCGTGACCGAGGAGTACGGACTCGGCGTGCTGGCGTGGAGTCCGTTGGCGTCGGGCTGGCTGTCGGGTGCGGTCCGCGCGGGCCAGGAGATCAGCACCAGCCGCTCGGTCTTCGCGCCGGAACGCTTCGACACCACGCTTCCGTACAACCAGGCCAGGCTCGAAGCTGTCGAGCAGTTGGCGAAGGTGGCCGACGAGGCCGGCCTCACGCTGATCCAGCTGGCTCTCGGCTTCGTCACCGCGCATCCGGCTGTCACCAGCGCGCTCATCGGCCCGCGGACCTTGGACCACCTGCGCTCGCAGCTCGCCGCCGCCGACACCGTCCTGTCCGCCGACGTGCTCGATGCGATCGACAGTATCGTTGCCCCGGGCACCGATCTCGCCCCGCACGAGAAGTTCGACACGCCACCCGCGCTGCTCGAACCGGCCCTGCGGCGTCGCTGAAGGAGAACCTATGCCCAGCTTCGGGATCATGACCGCGCCGATGCACATCGATTACCACGAGGTACTACGGGTGTGGCGCGAGGCGGACGCCATCCCGGAGATCGAGCACGCGTGGTTGTTCGATCACCTGATGCCGATCGCCGGCGACCCGGGCGGGCCGGCGTAGAAGGCTGGACGCTGCTCTCGGCGCTGGTCGCGCAGACCCAACGACTGCGCCTCGGTCTGCTCGTGACCAGCAACCGCTTCCGGCCGCCGGCGATGCTGGCCAAGATCGCCACGACCGTCGACATCGTCTCCAGCGGACGGCTCGACTTCGGGATCGGCGCGGGCTCACGACCGAGCCATCCGTTGGCCCGGCGCGAGTACGACGCCCACGGCCTGCCGTACCACGAATTCGACCACTCGGTGGCAGCCCTCGCCGAGGCATGCACCGTCATCCGGCGATTGTGGACCGAGTCCGCGCCGTTCGACTTCGACGGCAGGTACGTCCAGCTCACCGGAGCGTTCGGCAATCCCAAGCCGGTCCAGCGCCCGCACCCGCCGATCATCATCGGCGGACGTTCGTCCGCCACGCTCCGGGTAGTCGCCGAGCACGCCGACCTGTGGAACATCCCAGGTGGTGACATCGACGACGCCGTACGCCGAAGCGCACTACTGGACCGCTATTGCGCCGAGATCGGCCGCGACCCCGCAACGATCACCCGCTCGATCCACCTGCCCGTCTCCTACGACTCGCCAAGCGCGACCCAGAAGGCGATCGGCGAAGCGATCGACGCCGGCTTCCGGCACATCGTTCTCGGCCTGTCAGCGCCCTACCCGCCCGATGTCGCGCAGTGGGTCGCCGACAAACTCATCGCCACCACGGTCTAGAGATCAGCAGGTCGGCAACCTGTTCGGTGCCAGCTCCGCTTCCCGCGCCAGCAGTTCCGCCGGGATGGCCCAAAGCTAGACAACTAAGGGGGTGCGTCGCGGATCTGAGGGGGTGCGCCTGATGTGACAGTCCGTGGCCTCGACGGACGGTGGAAGGCAGACGGCGATCCGCGCCGTGAGGAGGAGTTATGAAGCACATCCGCACCCTGATCGCCGTACCGGTAGTGACCTGTGGGTTCGTGCTGGCCGGGGCGACCCAAGCGTCGGCTCAGTATGTCGATCCCGAGAAGGGCAGGCACGGGGACAGCGCTGTGGTCGTCGCTGAGCTGGGACCGACTGTGCAGCTCGACGACAACGTCGCCGGGAGCGTGCAGGCAGGTGCAAGCGCCATCGGCGGGGCCGGGATCGCGCTGGCAGCTCTCTGGGCTTACCGGCGTCGTCATCCGGTCGGCGTTCAGTGATCCGGCAGCCGTCGCTCGGCCAGAGCGGCGGCTGCCACCCGGCTGGTAGTGCCGGTCTTTCGCAGGATGTTCGACACATGCACGCTGACCGTCTTGTCACTGATGAACAGCTCCTTGGCGATCTCCCCGTTCGACCGTCCGGCCACTAGGAAAGCCAGGACCTCCCGCTCTCGGTCGGTGAGTCCTGCCAGGACGGTGTCGTCGGCCACGGGCACGACCGGCACCGGCTCGTGAAGATCGATCCTCGACCTCCGGGCCAGCGCTTCGACCTCGGTCTGCAAGGGTTTGGCCCCGAGCTCGACCGCGCATCGGTGTGCTTTACGCAGCAGGTCGCGCGCCTCCGGCGAGGTCCAGCCAGTGGCCAGCTCAGCCTCGGCGCACCGCCATTGGGCGACCGCCTGGTGCCAGCGATCTCCCGCGATACCGCAGGTCTCCGCGGCCCGGCGCCAACGCTTGGGCTGATCCGCAGTATCCCGGCAGCGGCTGATCTCGGCCGCCCAGAGCGCCTGATTCATCGCCTGGACGTCCGGCCCACCCATTCCGTCGACGAAGGGCTCCCGCTCCCAGTCGTCGATGACGCCGTCCAACGCCTCCACCGCCGCGTCTACCCCGGCAGGATCACCACGGTCCCGGGCGACGCGAGCTGCCTCGGCTGCGGCCCAGGCGTAGACCGGAAGCGCCTCGTCGTCCCAGGGATCGGGAGGCTGATCCTGAGCTGTGAGCCGCGGGCTTGCCCAAGTCACGGCGTCCGCGGCCGTCCCATCGGCGATCATCAGCTCGATGCCGACTCTGGTCACGCGCGGGCGGGACGGGTTGAAGTCGTCGGAGATCAACTCCAACGCCCGATCGAAGTGTTGTCGTGCTTCATCGTTCCGCCCTGACCTGACGGCCAGCGCGCTGGCAGCCAGCCTGACAGTTGCTCCAGGGATCCCGGCGGATCGTCCCGCCAACGCGGACCGTAGCAGGACCCGGCACTCGTCCCAGCGGCCGAGGGTGATCAGTTCTTCGGCAGCCAGGCCGGCTAGGAAATATGCCCAGGCGCCGACCCCGGAGGCGACCGCGTCGAAGTAGACCGCGCGGGTGACCTCGGCTGCGTCGGCCCACCGGCCGAGCCCGCGCAGGGCATGGAAACGGACGATGGCGGCGCCGGTGGCGGTGGCTGTATCTCCACACGCTGTCGCCAACTGCACTGACCGCTCCGCCTCGGCGAGCGCAGCCAGCGGCGCGGAAGCCACCGACATCGCCGCGGGGGCCTCCAACACCGCCGCGTGTGCGCAAAGCGCCCGCCCAAGGGCCTGCGTCGAGCCTGACAGGTGGCCGATTCGGACGGCTTCCTCCGCGTGGATCGTGTCCTCCGGTAGGCCGTGGAAAGACTCGGTCTCAGCTAGCTCGGCGAACGCGACGGCGCGCTCCGCACTCTCGGGGTAATCCGTCGTCAGTTCGATCGCTTCGAGGAATTCTTCCAGATCGGCCATCGCCGGCGACGTCGATTGCCAGCGGCAGTTGGCCCTGAGGACCATAAGGTCGCAGACCAGCAACGGTTGCTGCTTCTTGTTCAGCAGACTCAACGCCTCCGTGAGGAGCGTCACTGAAACCTCGGGCCAACCTGCCCGCTCGCAGACCAGGCTCGTCCGACGCAACAGGCCGATCCTCTCGTCTCGCGTTCCGCGCACGGTCGGTGACACGGACTCCCAGATAGCGCAAGCCCGGCGGAGCTGGATCGCCTCCTCCGTCGGCGCGCGCAGACGATGTGCCTGATCGGCTGCCACGAGGGACCAGTGGTAAGTCGCGTCGACGTTCCCGGCTCGTTCGTTGTGGATCGCCAGGTCGGCAGCTTCAACCTCGGTGGGGCGTGATTCGAGGACGCGGATGTAGTCGGCATGGAGTTCTGCGGTTTGGTCGGGTGACAGGCCGTCGTACAAGACGTCGGCCAGCAGCGGGTGCCGGAACCAGGAGGTTCCGTCGGTTGCGGTTTCCACGACACCGCGGTCCTGCGCCTCCGCCAGACAAGGGGCGATCGAGCTCGCCTCGAGTCCGTGGCCGGCGGCGACCTCGGTCAGGACGGCCGATGAGGTCGGTCGGCCGCCGACTGCGAGGATTCTGGTGACCAAGCGGGCCTGGTTGGACAGGCTGTGCCAGGCGGCGAGCAGGGCTTCGCGGAGCGCAGCGGGAACGGTGGCCGGAAGAGTGCGCTCAGTGCCGGAGAGACCGCTGACCATCAGCTCGACGAGGTAGGGGTTGCCGTCCGATCTGGCCAGAACCTCGGCGGCGAGTTCGATGTCGGGCGCCTGGCCGAGGAGTCCTTCGATCTGGCTGCTGGTGCCGTCGAGGTCCAGCGGCTCCAACCGGATCTCGCCGAAGAAGGGCATCCGGCGCATATCGGCCAGCCAGGAGTGGAGGGGATGGCCCTCGCCGCGTTCTTCCGTCCTGCAGGTGGCGAGGAGGACCAACGGCTGGGAGCGGAATCCGGCGATCAGATAGGCCATCACGTCCAGTGAGGCGACGTCGGCCCATTGCAGGTCGTCGACGACCACCACCGTCGGCCGTCGGGCCGCGATCCGGTTGAGCACGAGGTCGACGAGCATCGGCAGTCGCGTGGTGTCGATACCCGCGCCGCTGCCAGAGAAGGCACTGATGCCGAGCGATGGCAGCAATGCATTCAGCCCGTCGGTCCCGGCGAGGACCTCGGCCCTTTCGTCGGCATCCGCCCGGCTCAACCAATCCTGCAAGGCGCTCGTGATCGGAGCGAACGGGACGGACGCGCCACCGAAGTGCACGCAGGATCCCCAGAGCACGTTCAGCGCTGAATCTGCGCCGACTTCACGAGCCAGGCGGGTCTTGCCGATGCCGGCTTCGACATGGACGACGATCGCGTGCGGTACGCCCGCCGTGGCGTCCAGCAGCACATCGCCGAGGAACTCCTGTTCAGCAGCGCGTCCGGCGAATCGATGATCAGGCCGCGGACCCCCCATACATCCTCAGTCAACACCCAGAGGCGAGCCGACGGGAGGCCTGGACCTGACCGACTACCGCCCGTACGCACCGTACCGATGGACGGGTAGTCGTCATCCTCACGCTCCAGCGTCCCGCGTGACGGGCGGCTGCGGCTCGGCGCTGGGCGGACCACTACCCGTTCTTCGGTACGCGTGTGAACCTCGTCGCTGAGTGACAGGCTGGGGTGTGCCATGATCGGGCGGACGGTTGTGGAGGAACACCGGTGACCGGCTGCGGCCGGGAGTCCGGGGCGGTCCCGCCACTGTGACCGGGTCGGATCTGTTGCGGCCCGGGAGCCAGGACATCCGCGTCCGTCCGTCGGGCTGCGGTCACCGCGGTACGGCGTACCAGCAGCCGTAGCGGGCGTGGATACCCGCTCGACGAAGGGACCCACCGCCGATGCGGCCTGCCTCACCGTCCACCGGATTCCCGTTCACCGCGGTCGTCGGGATGGACGACCTGCAACTCGCGCTGATCCTGGCGGCCATCTCCCCGGCGATCGGTGGTGTGCTGATCCGGGGCGAGAAGGGTACGGCGAAGTCGACCGCGGTCCGCGCCCTGACCGAGATCCTCCCGCCGGTGGATGTCGTCCCCGGCTGCCGGTTCTCCTGCGACCCGGAACACCCGGATCCCACCTGCCCCGACGGCCCGCATCCGGCCGAGCCCGAGACGCTCACCCGTCCGGCGCGGCTGGTGGAGTTGCCGGTCGGCGCCACCGAGGACAGGGTGCTCGGGTCGTTGCATCTGGAGAAGGCGCTCGCCGAGGGCATCACGGCGTACGAACCCGGCCTGCTCGCCGCCGCGCACCGCGGACTCCTGTACGTCGACGAGGTCAATCTCCTGCACGACCACCTGGTCGACGTCCTGCTCGACGCCGCCGCGATGGGCCGCGCGACCGTCGAACGCGACGGGGTGTCGGTCACCCACGCAGCACGCTTCGTGCTGGTCGGCACGATGAACCCGGAGGAGGGCGAGCTCCGCCCGCAGTTGCTGGATCGGTTCGGCCTGACCGTCGACGTGGTCGCCAGCCGCGACCCTGCCGTTCGGGTCGAGGTCATGCGCGCACGACTCGGGTACGAGGCCGATCCGGACGCTTTCATCGCCCGGTACGACGGCCCGCAGCGCGAGCTCGCCGAGCGCATCGTCAAGGCCCGCGACCTGCTCGCCGAGGTGATCCTGACCGACGCCGCGCTCCGCCAGATCGCCGAGATCTGCGCGTCCTTCGACGTCGACGGGATGCGTGCCGACCTGGTCACCGCGCGTACGGCGGTCGCCCACGCAGCCTGGTCCGGCCGCACGGTCGTCGAGGTGGAGGACGTCCGCGCCGCCGCCAAACTGGCCCTCCCGCACCGCCGCCGGCGAAACCCCTTCGACGCCCCGGGCCTCGACGAAGAGCAGTTGGAGCAAGCGATCCAGGACAGCACGCCCCCGCAGGACCCGGACGACGACCCGGACGGCCCGGGAGGGGGAGCGGACCCCACGGATGCCGACGGCAGTCCAGCCGACACCGACCCGGCAGCCCAGGACCGTGCCGAGGCGGAGCCGGACCGGGCGGAGCCCGGGACCGGCCCGAACGAGCGGCCCGGCCCGACGCCGGCGGGTCAGGTGGTTGGGAGTTCGGAGCCTTTCAAGGCTCGGTTGTTGAGTGTGCAGGCTGCTGGCGCCGGGGTTGCGGGGCGGCGGTCTCGGGCGATCACCGAGGCCGGCCGCGTGGTGGGTGATCGGCAGCGCGTCGGCCGGGAGTCCGGGCGGCCGCATCTGCTGGCGACCATCCGGTCCGCCGCGCCGCATCAGCACGCGCGCGGTCGCACCGGCGCGGGTCTGGCCGTACGGGCGTCTGACGTACGGCTCGCCGTCCGCGAGGGTCGTGAGGGCAACCTCGTGCTGTTCTGTGTCGACGCGTCCGGCTCGATGGGGACGAAGAAGCGGATGGGCGAGGTGAAGACGGCGATCGTCTCGCTGCTGCTCGACGCCTACCAGCGGCGCGACACCGTCGGTCTCGTTACGTTCGCCGGCGCCGACGCCACGGTCGCCCTTCCACCCACCGGCAGCGTCGAGACCGCCGTACGACGGCTCGAGTCGCTGCCCACCGGCGGGCGCACACCTCTGGCCGAAGGACTGCTCCAGGCGGCCGAAGTGCTCCGGATCGCCGCAATCCGCGATCCGCGCCGCCGACCCCTGCTCGTCCTCGTCACCGACGGCCGCGCGACCCATGGAGAGAACGCGTTCGCCAAGGCGAGGCGAGCGGCCGGATGGCTCGCCCAGCACGGGATAGCGACTGTCGTGGTCGACTGTGAACCGCGCCGCGGCGTCCGGCTCGGCCTGGCCGCCGAGCTCGCCGCGGACCTGCACGCGGAGTACCTCGACCTCGGGGAAGTTGCCGCAGGCAACCTCATTCGCACCGTCACCGAACGGAAGGCGGCCTGAGATGCCGAAGGGACAACCGGCCGTGGTGCCGGAGGACGGCCTGACCACCCGGCAACGCCGGAACCGCCCGCTGCTGATGGTGCACACCGGCGAGATGAAGGGGAAGTCGACGGCCGCCTTCGGGATGGCGTTGCGCGGCTGGAACCAGGGCTGGAACATCGGCGTGTTCCAGTTCGTCAAGAGCGCGAAGTGGAAGGTCGGCGAGGAGGGTGCGTTCAAGGCCCTCGGTCAGTTGCATGAGGCAACCGGTCAGGGCGGGCCGGTCGAGTGGCACAAGATGGGTGAGGGCTGGAGTTGGTCGCGCAAGGCCGGCACCGAGGCGGACCACGCCGCCGACGCGCTCGAGGGCTGGCGTGAGATCCAGCGCCGGATCGCCGCGGAGACCCATGACCTCTACGTCCTGGACGAGTTCACGTACCCGATGAAGTGGGGCTGGGTCGACGTCGACGAGGTGGTCGACACCCTCGTGAACCGCCCCGGCCACCAGTACGTCGTGATCACCGGCCGCAACGCGGACCCGCGGCTGGTCGAGGCCGCCGACCTGGTCACCGAGATGACGAAGGTCAAACACCCGATGGACGCGGGCCAGAAGGGCCAGAAAGGCATCGAGTGGTGATCCCCCGGGTGGTCGTGGCGGCACCGTCATCGGGCGCGGGGAAGACGACCGTGGCCGTCGGACTGATGGCCGCGTTGCGGCAGGCCGGGCACACGGTCGCCCCGTTCAAGGTCGGCCCGGACTACATCGACCCAGGCTTCCATGCGGTCGCCACCGGCCGCCCCGGGCGGAACCTCGACCCGATGCTGTCCGGCGAGGAGCGGGTCGCGCCGCTGTTCGCGCACGGTTCCGCGGGCGCGGACCTGGCCGTCGTCGAAGGCGTGATGGGCCTGTACGACGGTGCCCTCGGGACCGAGGGGTACTCCTCGACCGCGCACGTCGCGAAGTTGCTCAAGGCACCCGTCGTACTGGTGGTGGACGCGTCGGCGGCCGGGCGCAGTGTGGGTGCCGTCCTCACCGGTTTCGTTGCCTTCGACACCGAGGTGCGGATCGTCGGCGTGATCCTGAACAAGGTCGGCTCGGACCGGCACGAGGCCGAGGTCCGGGCCGGCGTCGCGCCGACCGGCGTACCGGTGCTCGGCGTCCTCCGTCGCGACACCCGCCTCACCGTCCCGAGCCGCCACCTCGGTCTCGTCCCGGCCGGCGAGCAACGCGAGCAGGCGACCACTGCGGTCGAGGCCGCCGCCGAACTGGTTCGGGCAGGCGTAGATCTGGAGGCCTTCGTTGCGGCGGCCCGAGCGGCGTCGCCGTACGACGCTGAGCCCTGGGACCCGGCCGCCGAGGTGACCCCGGCCGAGGACGGCCGTCCCGTGGTCGCCGTTGCCGGCGGCCCGGTTTTCTCCTTCCATTACATCGAGACCACCGAGCTGCTCGTTGCCGCCGGCGCCGATGTCGTGGTCTTCGACCCGCTGTCCGATCCGTTGCCTGAGGCAACCGCAGCCCTTTACCTCGGCGGCGGCTTCCCCGAACTGCACGCGGAGGCGCTGTCGGCCAACGCCACTCTCCGGCGTCAGGTGGCCACCGAGATCGCGGCCGGCCTCCCGGTGGTCGCCGAATGCGCCGGCCTGCTGTACCTGTGCCGCGAGCTCGACGGCCATCCGATGACCGGCGTCCTGCCCGCGACCGGCCGGATGACGAGCCGGCTGACGCTGGGCTACCGGACGGCGATCGCCGCGACGACGACCGCGTTCTTCGACGAGGGCCGCCGCGTTCGCGGTCACGAGTTCCACCGTACGGCGGTCGAGCTCGACGGCGAGGTGGATCCGGCCTGGTACCTGCCGGGTGGCGTCGAAGGGATCGCGTTGCCCCGGGTGCATGCGTCGTACCTGCATCTGCACTGGACGGCGAGCCCGGACGTCCCGGCCCGGTTCGTCGCGGCCGCGCGGGTCCATGCGGGGCTGGAGAAGTGAGGCTCGTCGTCGGGATCGGCTTGCGCGTCGGTACGTCGTACCGCGAGCTCCGCGACCTGGTGGACGAGGCGCTGAGGTCAGCCGGCGGGGGAGAGGTGCGAACAGTGGTCACGGTGGAAGGGCGGCAGTCCGAGCCGGGGCTGCAACGTCTGGTGGCGTCGCTGCGAGCGGAGCTCCAGACTGCGTCGGCGGATGAGCTCGCACGGCAATCCGTGCCGACGCCCAGTGAGCGGGTCGAGCAGTTGGCGGGTACGGCGAGCGTCGCCGAGGCTGCCGTGCTCGTCACGGGGGCCGAACTCGTGGTCACCAAACGCCGCTCCACGAACGCGACGGCCGCCGTGGGTCGATTGTCTGCTGCCCCTGGTTACACACCATCAGAACGTGAGGTGGTGCACCGGGTGATCGCCGAGCGGCGAGACGTCCGGCGAGGGTTTGTGGATACGCCGATCGACGACGAGATGCTGCAGCGGGTGCTGGAGGCGGCGCATCGGGCGCCGAGTGTCGGGTTGAGTCAGCCATGGGACTTTCTGCTGATCCGGGACATCGTCACGCGGCGGAAGGTGCACGATCTGGCGACCGCTCAGCGGGATGCGTTCGCGGCCTCGCTGCCGGCGGATCGGCGACGGGCGTTCGACGGGCTCAAGATCGAGGCGGTCCTCGACACCCCGCTGAACATCGCCGTGACCTGCGACCCGGGTCGCGGTGGACGGCATGTGCTGGGAAGGCACGCGGATCCGCGGACGACCTGGTTCTCCGCCGCGATCGCGATCCAGAATCTGTGGCTGGCCGCGCGAGCCGAAGGCCTCGGCGTCGGCTGGGTCTCGTTCTTCGAGCCGGGTGAGGTGGCGGCGGTGCTCGACCTACCTGCGCACATCGACCTCATCGGCTACCTGTGCGTCGGGCACGTCGACGAGTTCGCGGCCGCGCCGGAGTTGGTTCGCACGGGCTGGGCCACGCGCAGGCCGCTCGCCTGGGCGGTTCACGAGGATCACTGGGGTCGACGAGAGACATCGATTGTTGGTGATGCGTTGCAGGCCGTGGAGAGCGCCGTACCGACTGCTGGTCGGCAAACGGTGCGTGTGGTCGTGGGTGGCGATCCGGCGACGGATCTGGAGCAGTCCGAGGCGCTGGTCGTCGTACTGGGAGCTGAGAAGCCGCCTGTTGATTTCGGTGTGCTCTGGCGGCCTGCGCGGACACCGGTGGAGGCGGTCGAGCTCGGAGTCGAGATCGCACGGGATCTGTCGCTGCAGGGTGCCGGGGAGATCGTCGTACACGTCGTCGAGCAGTCCGAGGAGGCGGACGCCTTGGCGCGTGGGCTTCAGGTGGGTGCGTCGGCCTGTGGGATGGCACACTCCTCCGCATGACACCGGAGTCCACCATGTACGTGCCCGCGTTCACGATGAAACAGCGGGTAACGATGATGGCGAACAAGTACGAGCTGATCGCCACCAACCCGGACGGCAGCGACGGGCCGCTGCTGGCGTTCGCGCAGCAGAAGCGGATGGCGTTCAAGGAGCAGGTCACCTTCTACTCCGACGACACCAAGTCCCAGCCGGTGTTCTCCTTCAAGGCGCGCAAGACGATCGATCTGGGCTCCGGGTACGACGTGTTCGACGCGAACGGGCAGCAGATCGGGTGGTTCAAGAAGGAGTTCGGCAAGAGCCTGCTGCGGTCCAGCTGGCAGCTCAGTGGCACCGGCGTGGAGGCGGACGGGACCGAGCGCAACCCGACCATCGCGATCGTCCGCCGGATCTGGGACTTCGTCCCGTTCATCGGTGAGATCCCGTTGCCGTTCATCTTCCACTTCGACTTCACCGAGCGGGGGAGCGGGCAGCCGGTACTCTCGGTCGAGCGGCGGCTGTCGATCCGGGACCGCTACCGGATCACCGTCCAGGACCAGCGGATGGACTTCCGCGTCGCCGCCGCGATGACGGTGGCCCTGGACGCCCTCCAGAGCCGCTGAGCGCCCCACCTGAGTCGGAGCTGAGTCCGGCGTACGACCACGGTCGTACGCCGGACTCACTCTTTTGGGTGAACCGACCCTGAGACCCCTTGGTTCCGGCCTGTGCCGGTGCGACGCTTGACCCATGGGTGTAGCGCAGCGCAGTCGACGGTGGTTGGTTCCGGTCACGGCGGTCGCGGTAGTGGCAGGGGTGGGGGCACTCGGGCCAGTGGTCGCGGATGCCTCGCCGAAGCTGCCCGGGATCAGCGCGCAGGACCTGCTCGCCAAAGTGCAGACCGCGAAGGTCGACGGTCTGAGCGGCACTGTCCGCTCCGACACGGACCTCGGCCTGCCCGCGCTCCCCGGCGTCGAGGGCGGCAACCAGCTCACCGACCTGCTCTCCGGCGAGCACACCGCCCGAGTGGCGTTCGCGAGCCCGGACAAGGCCCGGGTCTCGGTGCTCGACAACATGGCCGAGCGGGTCTGGACGACCGACGGCAAGTCCGCATGGGCGTACGACTCGTCCAGGCGTGAGGCCGTCAAGCTGACCGTGCCGGCGCACTCGGCGAAGCCCAAGGCGGCGCCGGAGTCCTACGACCCGCAGGCGGTGGCCAAGCAGTTCCTCGACGCGATCGACCCGACCACCAAGGTCGACGTGAGCGGCACGGAGAAGGTCGCCGGCCGCGATGCGTACAAGCTGCGCCTGGTGCCGAAGACCGACAAGACGACCGTCGGCTCGGTGACGCTGGCGATCGACTCCAAGACCTGGGTCCCGCTCGAGGTGACCGTGATGCCGCGGACCGGCAAGGACCCGGCAGTCCAGCTCGGCTTCTCCGCGGTGTCGTTCGACGTACCGGCCGCGAGCACCTTCGCGTTCACCCCGCCGAAGGGTGTGAAGGTGACGGAGGAGAAGGCGCCGCAGACGCGCGAGGTCCCGAAGCAGGTCACCCCGCCGAAGGGCGTCAAGCCCCGTACGGCGGACTCCGACCGGCCGACCGTGATCGGTAAGAGCTGGGAGAGCGTGGCGATGGTGCGCGGCGTGAAGACGACCGGGAACGGACCGCTCGACCAACTGCTGCTCAAGGCGCCGACCGTCCAGGGCTCGTGGGGCAAGGGCAAGATCGTCACCAGCAAGATGGTGAGCGCCCTGATCACCGACGACGGCCGCGTCTTCATCGGCCTGGTCACCCCGGACACCCTCCAGGCCGCCGCAGCGAAGGCCCCCCGCTGACCGTGGACGCCCCTGTGGTCACCCATGGGCTGACCAAACGCTTCCGGGGTGGGCAGGTGGCGGTGGATGCGGTCGACCTCGAGGTGCCGGCCGGCAGTGTGTTCGGCTTCCTCGGGCCTAACGGCTCGGGGAAGACGACGACCATCCGGATGCTGCTCGGGCTGATCGCGCCGACAGCAGGGTCGGTCGAGTTGCTCGGCGAGCCGATGCCGAAGGCGCATCTGCAGGTGCTCCCGCGGGTCGGCGCTTTGGTCGAAGGCCCTGCGTTCTACCCGTTCTGGACCGGGCAGGCCAACCTGCTCAGGTTCGACGCGGCGGACCGCACTGCTGACCCCAAGACCCGCAAGGCCCGCGCGGGGGAGGCCCTCGAGCGGGTCGGACTGTCGAACGCGGCCGGCAAGAAGGTCCGCGCGTACTCACTCGGCATGCGGCAGCGCCTCGCCATCGCGGTCGCACTGATGCGGCGCCGGGAGCTGCTCGTTCTCGACGAGCCGACCAACGGCCTCGACCCGCAGGGCACCCGCGAGGTCCGGCACTTGATCCGCGATCTCGCGAACGACGGGACCACAGTCTTCACCTCGACCCACCTGCTGGCCGAGGTCGAGCAGGTCTGCACCCACGCCGCCGTGATGAGCCGCGGCCGCCTGGTCCGCCAGTCCACCGTCGCCGATCTGCGCGCCGAGCTCCGGCCCCGCCTGATCGTGCGTACGCCGGACCTCGGCCAGGCAGCCGACACACTGCAGGGCCTGGGCGTCACCGATCTGCGCACCACCGCCGAGACCGTCGAAGGCGACCCCGGCGAGCTCCCGATCGAGAAGTTCGCCGCCGCGCTGGTCGCCGCCGACGTCCGCATCCACGGCTTCGGCCTGGAGCGTCCCAGCCTCGAAGATGCCTTCGTCGCGCTCACCGGGGAGGGCTTCGATGTCGCCGAGTAACGAGACGGCGGTCGCCGATGCGGTGACCATCGGCCGGCCTGACACCGGGCCTCACACACTCGCGCTGTTCACCTCGGAGCTGCACCTGGTCTTCGGGCGCGCCCGGACCCAGGTCGGGCTCGGCGTCCTCGCGGCCGTCCCGCTGCTGATCGGGATCGCGATCAAGCTCTCCGGCAACGACAACGGGGCCGAGGGATTCCTCGGCCAGGTCGCCGGCAACGGGTTGTTCCTGATCGTCGCGAGTCTTGGGCTGTCGTTGCCGTTCTTCCTCCCGACCGCGGTGACGGTCATCTCGGGGGAGTCGCTCGCGGGCGAGTCCAGCCTCGGCACCCTGCGGAATCTGCTGACCGCACCGGCCGGCCGGTCCCGGTTGCTGGCGGCGAAGATGGTCGCGCTCGCCGTCTTCTGCCTGGCCGCGACGATGACGATCTGGATCTCCGGGCTGATCGTCGGATTCATCCTGTTCCCGGTCGGCGACGTACTGCTGCTGTCCGGGACGACGGTCTCCCTCGGCGAGGGCCTGTTGCGCGCTCTCGGGATCGCCGTGGTGATCTCGGGGTCGCTGCTCGGGCTGGCCGGGATCGGGCTGTTCGTGTCGTCGCTGACGTCGACCCCGCTGGCCGCGATGGCCGCGACCTTCGGCACGTTCATCGTGCTCGGCATCCTGACCGCGATCCCGCAGCTCCACGCGATCCACCCGTGGATGCTGATGTACCGCTGGCCGTCGTTCGCCGACCTGCTCCGCGACCCGCCGTACTGGCATGAGATCGGCCGCAACCTGCTCGTGCAGGCCGCGTACCTGGCCGTCTTCTACACCGCCGCCTGGGCGCGCATCACCAGCCGCGACATCACCTGACCCATCCCTGAGAGACTGGACGGGTGGAAGCCGACCTCGTAACGGTACTGCGGTGTCCCGTCTGCGGTGATGCCCTCGCGCTGACCGACCGTACGGCGAACTGTCCGCGCAACCACGCCTACGACCTGGCCAAGCAGGGCTACCTCAACCTGTTGCCCTCTGCATCCAATGGCATCGACGGCGACTCGGCCGCGATGGTCGGCGCCCGGACCGTCTTCCTAGGCGGCGGCCACTACGCGCCGATCCGGGACGCGCTGATCCTCCAGGCCGCGAGCCTCCAAGCCGACGATCTGGTTGTCGAGGTGGGCGCAGGCACCGGGTACTACCTCGCCGGTGTGCTCGGGACAGCAGCCGGCCGCCGCGGAATCGCCTTGGACGTCTCCAGGTACGCCGCTCGCCGCGCGGCCAAGGTGGACCCACGGATCGGGTCGGTGGTGTGCGACGCGTGGCGTGAGCTGCCGCTGCTGGACGACTCGGCCCAGCTGATGCTGAATGTGTTCGCCCCCCGCAACGCCACTGAGATGGCCCGCGTACTCGCGCCCGACGGCGCACTGCTCGTGGTCACGCCGAACCAGCAGCACCTGGCCGAGCTGGTCGGCGTACTGGGACTCGTCACGGTGGACGAGGAGAAGGAGCGCCGGCTGCAGGAGTCGTTCGCCGGCGTGTTCGTGCGCACCGGCTCCGAGGTGATCGAGGACGCGATGCGGCTCGACCGATCGGCGGTCGAGCAGTTGGTGCTGATGACGCCGAGCGCGCGGCATCTGAACTACCGGGAGCTGCTCGGAAAGATCGCCGTACTGCCGGAGCCGGCCCTGGTCACGTTGTCGGTCACGCTGTCCACCTGGCGACCCGTCGGCTGAGGCGGACGCCCGCCACTCACCAACCTCCCGCGCTCCGAGCGGATCACGCTCGGACCTCGGCCGGCGCCGGCCGTTTGCGGAGGTTGGTGAGTGCTGCAGGTCCGCGGGTCAGGCGGCGTTGGCGGTGAGCTCGCGGGCCACCACGGTGCCGTGCTGCTCCGCGCTGACGAGCGCCTCGGATTCCGACACCTTCGAGGCGTCGATGAGCTCCTCCATCCCCGGGGTGACCGGGGCGAGGGTGAGCTCGGCGGCGGCGGTCCGGATGTTCATGCCGAGGATGTCGCCGAAGACGCGCTCCAGGTACGGCGTGGCGTGGTCCCAGCCGTGCTTCGGGGTGCCCGGGCTGTAACCGCCACCGCGAGCCAGCGTGAAGATGACCGGGCGGCCGGCCGTCGGGCTGGGCCCGCGAACCAGTTCCATGTCGATCAGCAGCAGGTCGATCCAGGCCTTCACGTGCTGTGCGATGCCGTAGTTGTACAGCGGGACCGCGAGCAGGATCGCGTCGGCGTTCTTGACCTCGGCCGCGAGGTCCGCGGCGAGTGCCTTGGCCTCCGCCAGCGGCATCCGTTCGCCGTCGGTGGTGGGCTCCTCGCCGACCTGGGCCGCGGCCAGCGTCGGCCACACGGTCGCGGGCAGCGGGTGCAGCCCGAGATCGCGCCGGACCACGACGCCGTCCGGGTGTTCCGCCTTCCAGGCGGCCTCCGCGCTGTCCGCCAGGGCCCGGGACACCGATCCGTCCAGGCGGATGCTGGCGTCGACGCGTAGCAGGGTGCTCATGTCGTCTGTCTCCATCGAGTGAGGGGGCGTAGCTCGTTTGAGCTGCTCCGAAGATAATCTGTTGAGCAGAACATATTCAAGTCAGATCGTATTCCGGGTGGCATACACCCCGTACGATGGGAGCCGTGACCAGTTCTTCGCCCGAGGTTGCGACCCGGGCCACCCGAGGGGTCGAGCCCCCGACCGCCAGTGGCGCGCCGGTGGAGTCCGACCTCGGCTGGGCGCTGGGCGTGGTGTTCCGCCGGTATGCGAAGGCGGCCGCCGCCGCCCTGGACGACGTGCCGGGCGGACCGCGGGGTTATCAGGTGCTCGCCACGGCGTGTTCTGAAGGACCGCGGCGGCAGCTCGACCTGGCTGCGCAGCTCGGCGTGGACCGCACAGTGATGACGTACCTGCTGGACGACCTGGAGAAGGCTGGACTGGTGCACCGCCAGCCCGACCCGGCCGACCGCCGGGCGCGGCTGATCGTGCCGACCGACCAGGGCGTCGAGACCCTGTGTGACCTGGAGCGACGCCTGGCCACCGCCGAGGAGGAGGTGCTCGGCATCCTCGACGAGTCCGAGCGCTCGAGCTTCCGGACGCTCCTGCGTCGGGTCGCGATGAAGGCGAACGCGGTGGACCCGCTGCACAACGCCTGCGCGCTGGCCGACGAAGCGGTCGACCCCGCCGATACCTGAGCTAGTGCAGCGGCACGAAGCCTGACTCGTACGCGCGGATCACGGCCTGCGTGCGGTCCCGCGCGTTGAGCTTCGCCAGCACATTGGCGACGTGGGTCTTGACCGTCTGCAGCCCGAGGATCAGCTCGCCGGCGATCTCCAGGTTCGACAGTCCGCGCGCCATCAACCGCAGCACTTCCTGCTCGCGGTCGGTCAGCTGGTACTCGTCCAGGCCGGTCGGCCGCGGTGGCTGCGTGCCCACGTGGGCCAGCGCGAGCGCCCGGATCGCCTCGGGGAACAAGAGCGACTCGCTTCCGGCGACCGTACGGATGGCCGCGATGATGTCGTCCGGCGGTGTCCGCTTCAGCAGGAACCGGACGCCCCGGCGCGGAGTGCGTCGTACACGTAGTCGTCGTTCTCGAAGGTCGTGACGACCAGTACGCGCGGCGCCGGGTCGAGGTTCTCCAGCAGCAGCCGGGTCGCCTGGATCCCGTCCACCGCGGGCATCCGGACGTCCATCAGCACGACGTCGGCGCCGGTCCGGCGGACCACCGGCAGGACCTCCGCGCCGTCCCCGGCCTCGCCGACGACCGTGAGGTCGGGCTCGGCGTTGATGATGGCGCGCAACCCACTGCGGATCAGCGGCTCGTCGTCGACCACGACCACCGACAGGCTCATGTCATCCCTTCGTCGTCACACTGACCGGCAAGGTGACCGCGAGCCGCCAGCTGTCTCCGTCCGGGCCGGCGTCCACGGTCCCCTGCAGTACGGCGACCCTTTCACGGATCCCGGCCAATCCACGGCCGCCGCCTGAGGTTTCCGAGGAGCCGCTGACCGGGTTGGTCACGGCGAGCCGCAGCCCGGAGGCGTCCAGCCGGATCGACATGTCCACGCTGAGCTCACCGGCTGGACGGCCGGCGTGCCGGATCGCGTTGGTCAGGCCCTCCTGGATGATCCGGTAGGCCTCCCGGGAGACCGCGGCCGGCAGCCGGTCCAGCCGGCCGGACCGCTCGAGCTCGACCGTGATCCCGCCGGCCCGGGTGGCGTCGACGAGCGGGTCGAGGTCGCCGAGCGTCGCCTGCGGCGTGGTCCGGGAGCCAGGTCGCCGGTCGTCGCGGAGCAGGCCGAGCACGTGGTCGAGGTCGGCCAGCGCGGCCCGGGCGGACGTTTCTATCGCGGCCAGCGCGGTCTCGGTGAACTCCGGGTCGGTCGCCAGCACCCGGCGCGCGGCGGCCGCCTGGATGGTGACGAGGCTGAGCGCGTGCCCGACGCTGTCGTGCAACTCCCGGGCCAGACGGTTGCGCTCGGCAAGCGTTGCGGTCTGGCGCTCGAGCAGCTCGATGCGCTCGGCCGCGGTTGGTCCGAGGACGCGTGGCGCCAGATGGGCAAGCAGTGCGCCGACCGCGGCCGACAGCATGAAGAGGCCGACGATCCCGCCCAGCGCGGCGGCCGGCAGCCAGAGGTCCCGCCAGGTGCCGCTGATGTTGTACGACAGCCCAGGGGCGATGTCGCGCGGACCGGGGGAGCGCAACGGTGCCACCAGCCACATCGCGCCGACCACGAACACGATCGTGCTGAGGATGCCGACGACCCCACCGGCGACCAGGTGCAGGCAGAACCAGATCGTCGTCCGGCGGCGCTGCGCCCAGGTCCGCGCCGGACCGAGCGGGCGCTCCTCGAACCGCACGCCGAGCAGCGACTCGACTGCGATGCCCTCCACCTCGCGGACCGCGGGCAACATGCCGAGCACGATCGGCGGCGTGGCCACCAGGATCGCGATGACGATGCCGCTGGCAACCTTCGGCAACTGCAGGTCCTCGGCGACCGAGCCGATCGCGCTGTCCACCAGGATGAACGCCAGCACCAGCGCGGCACCGAGCAGCAGATACACCCAGCGCAGGTACGTCGACGTCCGGACCAGGCTGGTCACCGCGTGAGCGGCGTACGACGTCCAGCGGCGCAACGGGGGCGTGGACCGGCGGCCCGGCGCCGACTCGCGCGCGGGACGCTCCGACCCGCGCACCAGTCCGTCCGTCACCCCCTCATCGTGTCAAATCCCGCCGCCTGCCACCTCCCTCCGCGGAGGGAACCCCGGGAGGGACCCTGCAACCCGGCCCGCCGAGCGTGGGCTGAGTCACCCCGGAAGTGGCGGTTTACACAAATTTGACGGGGTAGGGACGGGTTCGGAGCCGGTGGACGTCGCGATCTGCTGTCCAGGCGGGTACGGTCTGTGGTCGGGGCGGGATGCCGGTCCGGACACGGACAGGCATGGGGAACGGCTCCAGGACGGGTGGCCGGCCGGCTCGGCGCGGGACCCGGGACAGTGGACGTTAAGTCGCTGTGAAGTCCCCGTGGGCCGATTGACCACCTTTGCAGATTTGATGTTTGATCAAATATCGGACGAGAGAGGTCGATATGAGGTTGAGGCGTTCCGTCATCGCACTGGTGACGGTCCTGGGGCTCGCCCTGGTCAGTGCTTGTAACAACAGTGACGACAAGGACAAGGCAGCGGACACCGGTTTGACGAAGGTCAGCTACCTGACCTCGTTCAACACCTTCGGCCGCGAGGCCTATGCCTACGTCGCTCTGGAGAAGGGCTACTTCAAGGACGCCGGCTTCGACGTCACGATCAACCCGGGCTCCGGCACGGTCGACGTGATGAAGCTGGTCGCCGGTGGCCAGGCCGACTACGGGATCGGCGACTTCACCGCCGTCGTGATCACCCTGGGCAAGCAGAAGCTGCCAGTGACGACGGTCGGGATGATCCACCAGCGGTCGCTGGCCGCGATCATGTCGCTCAAGGGCTACGGCATCGAAAAGCCGGAGGACCTGATCGGCAAGTCGATCGGTGACCAGCCCGGCTCGACCAACACCGTCATGTTCCCGGTCTACGCCAAGGCCGCGAACATTCCGGTGGACCAGACCAAGTTCATCCCGTCGCCGCCGCCGGGCCTGCCGGCCCTGCTCGCCTCGGGCAAGGTGAAGGGCATCGGCCAGTTCGTGGTCGGCAAGCCGCTGGTCGAGAAGGCCGACCCGCAGCACCGGGAGGCCGTCGTCCTGCCGTACGGGAAGTTGCTGCCGGACCTCTACGGCAACGCGATCATCACCCGGAGCGATCTGGCCAAGGACCACCCGGACCAGGTGAAGAAGTTCACCGGCGCGCTGCTCAAGGGCTTGCAGGACACCTACGACGACCCGGCCGCGGCCGCCGCGATCCTGAAGAAGTACGTGCCGCAGACCGACCTCACGGTGGCCACCGAAGAGCTGAAGATCATGAAGGAATACATCAAGCCGGACGGTTTCACCGGCCCGCTCGGCGCGGTGGACCTGAACCGGGTGAAGACGGTCATCAAGCTGCTGGACGACGCGAAGGCGATCCAGCCGGCCGGTTCGGTCAAGCCCGAGGACGTCGTCACGCTGAACCTCGCGCCGAAGGCGTGAGATCAGCTAGATGATCCGACTGGACGATGTGGGGCAGGTCTTCGACGGACGCGAGGGCCGGGTCACGGCCCTCGAGAAGATCGACCTGCACGTCCGGGCCGGCGAGTTCGTCACGCTGATCGGCCGGTCCGGGTGTGGCAAGTCCACCCTGCTCCGGCTGATCGCGGGACTCCTCCGGCCGACCAGCGGCTCGGTCCAGGTGGCGGGTGATCCCGTCACCGGGCCGCGCCGGGACGTGTCGTTCATGTTCCAGCGTCCGGCGCTGCTGCCGTGGCGGTCGGTGCTGTCCAACGTGATGCTGCCGGTCGAGATCGACGGCGGCGCCGGCGAACGGCGTGAGTCCCGGGGCAAAGCGGCGTACCGGGACCGGGCGCATCAGTTGCTCGAGCTGGTCGGCCTGCAAGGGTTCGAGCGGCGGCTGCCGCACGAGCTGTCCGGCGGTATGCAGCAGCGGGTGTCGCTGTGCCGGTCGCTGATCCGCGACCCGCAGGTGATGCTCATGGACGAGCCGTTCTCCGCGCTCGACGCGCTCACCCGGACCGAGCTGTCCGAGGAGTTGCAGCGGATCAAGATGGAGCTGTCAACCACCATCGTGTTCGTCACCCACTCGATCGAGGAGGCCGTCGTGCTGGCCGACCGAGTGGTCGTCCTGACGCCGCGGCCGGGCCGGATGCGGGAGGTCGTCGACATCGACATCCCGCGGCCCCGCAGCCTCGGCCAGAACGCGCACCTGACCGAGGTCGCGCGGATCAGCGGCCTGCTGCACGGGCTGCTCGCGGAGAAGACCGCGCCGGCGGCCGAGCGCCCGGTCGACGAGGTGCGGCAGCGATGACCAAGCGTTCGTGGCTGACCAGTTCGCCGGCCGCCGCCGTACTGCTCCCGATGATCGGCCTGGCCGGCGCGATCGTGCTGTGGTGGCTGGCCACGGTGGTTTTCTCGATCCAGCCGTACCTGCTGCCCGGCCCGGGTGACGTGTTCGTCAAGTTCTTCGACCAGCCGGGATACCTGCTGCAGGAGACCGGGACCTCGATGCTGGAGACGATCGAGGGCTTCCTGCTCGCGATCGTGATCGGCGTACCGATCGCACTCGTGATCGTCAGCTCGACGGTCCTGGAGCGGCTGGTCTACCCGCTGCTGCTGATGGTGAACGCGATCCCGAAGATCGCGGTCGCGCCGCTGCTGGTGATCTGGATGGGCTTCGGTCAGTGGCCGAAGGTCGTGATGGTGCTGCTGATGTGCTTCTTCCCGATTGTCATCTCGACCGCGCAAGGCATGAAGTCGACTCCCACGGAATTGGTCGAGTTGCTCCGGTCGCTGAACGCGAGCCGGCTGCAGGAGTTCTTCAAGCTGCGGCTGCGGTACGCGATGCCGCAGATCTTCACCGGCCTCAAGGTCGCGATCTCGCTGGCCGTGATCGGCTCGGTGATCGCCGAGTTCGTCGGTGCCACCCGCGGTCTCGGCTACGTGATCCAGCAGTCCGGTGCGACCGCCGACACCACGCTCGCCTTCGCCGCGATCACCCTGCTCAGCATCATGAGCATCGTCTTGTTCTACGCGCTGGTGCTACTGGAGCACCTGTTGCTCCCGTGGGCGCAGGAGACCCGGTGACAGTACTTTTGGCCGGGCCTCCGGCGCCGGCGTGGTCATCGGGCCCTGGCTCCCGGCCTTCCCCGCTCGGGGCCGGGGGGTGGCGGCCCGCGCCCCCCCGGCCACCCCCGGG